>CAMHJC010000025.1 GCA_946185345.1 uncultured Clostridia bacterium | reverse complement strand
AAACGTGGCAACAAAAAACTCTGGGAAATGCACTTCTTTGAAATTATGGATTTATATCATTTAATAAAAGATATTCAACCGGATACCTACAAAATATATCAGATAGATACAGAAATTTGTAAGGTTGACAATGGAGATTATGAAAACAGGTACGACGACTACAATTACGGATACATTTACCATAATCAAGCGGACTATGATAAGTATAACAATCTAGTAACTTCTTATGATTCTTTTGATAAAAAATAATCAGCCGCCGTATTGATCAGTTGAGTGTATTTCCTTAAACGAAAATGAATATTTGCGCATACGGCATTAATCCCAAAACAAACAAATCCCTTTCGCAAGGCAAACCCAGCCATTGCGAAAGGGATTTGGATTTCACTTACTTCTTCGGGACAAGCACCTCTTTGCCGCCCATATACATGCGCAGCTTTTCGGGAATTCTCACGGTGCCGTCGGCCTGAAGGTTATTCTCGAGGAAAGCAATAAGCATTCTCGGAGGCGCCACAACGGTGTTGTTGAGCGTGTGGGCAAGGTACTTTTTGCCGTCCTCGCCGACCACTCTGATACCCAGACGGCGTGCCTGTGCGTCGCCGAGGTTCGAGCAGGAACCGACCTCAAAATACTTCTTCTGACGGGGCGACCATGCTTCCACGTCCACCGACTTGACCTTCAGATCGGCCAGATCGCCGGAGCAGCATTCCAGTGTGCGCACCGGAATATCCAGCGAACGGAAGAAGTCAACCGTGTTCTTCCAGAGAACATCGTAGTACTTGGGGCTGTCCTCCGGCTTGCAGACCACGATCATTTCCTGCTTCTCAAACTGATGGATTCTGTAAACGCCTCTCTCCTCGATGCCGTGCGCACCTTTTTCCTTACGGAAGCAGGGAGAATAGCTGGTGAGCAGCTTGGGCAGCTCGCTTTCCTTGGTGATGGTATTAATGAATTTGCCTATCATGGAGTGTTCGCTGGTGCCGATGAGATAAAGGTCTTCGCCCTCGATTTTGTACATCATGGCGTCCATCTCTGCAAAGCTCATCACGCCGTCCACCACATTGCGGCGGATCATGTAGGGCGGAATGACATAGGTAAATCCTCTGTCGATCATAAAATCTCTTGCGTAGGAAAGAATGGAAGAATGAAGTCTTGCGATATCGCCCATGAGATAATAGAAGCCGTTGCCTGCCACGGAGCCGGCAGCGTCCAGATCAATACCGTCAAAGGTCTTCATGATGTCGGTGTGATAGGGAATTTCAAAATCCGGCACGACAGGCTCACCGAAGCGCTCCACCTCGACGTTCTTGCTGTCGTCCTCGCCGATCGGCACGGAAGGATCGATGATATTGGGAATGGTCAGCATAATGGTGCGAACCTTCTCCTTCAGCTCGGTTTCAAGGCGCTCGCACTCGGCAAGACGCTCGGAGAACTGGGTGACCTTTGCCTTCTCGGCCTCGGCTTCTTCCTTCTTGCCCTGCGCCATGAGTGCGCCTATGCCCTTGGAAACCTTATTGCGGTTGGCACGAAGGCCGTCGGCTTCCTGCATGATGGTGCGGAGCTGCTTGTCAAGGGCGATGACTTCGTCGACAAGAGGAAGCTTGCTGTCCTGAAATTTCTTTTTGATGTTTTCTTTTACCACATCGGGATTTTCTCTGAGGAACTTAATGTCCAGCATAAATGATCTCACCTTTTTTGTAAAATATGGAATGAATTAATTATATATCAATCTGCGCAAAATATCAATAGCATTATCACATTTTGACCGGAAGGAAATTGCAATACACAAACACCAGCTTGACAAGCGCCTTGCTGTGGAAGATAAGGTTCTTTTTGTTGGCGAAGTAATACTTGTTCCGCTTCCACCCGGGAAATTTTTCATCGAGATAACGGTAGGCACGTTCGATGAATGACAGCTTGAATTTTTTATTGCGGTCGTCATAGGCACGCTTGACTCTTGTAAAGATATGCACCAGAATGACCCATTGAATGACCTCGCCGATTTTGCCGTAATCATTCAGACGGTGCGCTCTTTCCTCGATGATATCGCACGCCTTGAACACATCAAACGCCTTTTCATCGGAGGAATTGCTGATGGAATCGCTGCGCAGCCTGCGGTAGGTATAATGCACGTCCGGCACAAGGGCGATTCGGTCGGCGGTGAAAAGAATCCCGTAGATCACGGCGACATCCTCATAATACATACCGTAAGGGAACAGATTATCCTCGGTAAATATGCTGCGCCTGATGACCTTGTTCCAGAGGTAAGGACGGCAGAGCCGCACTTTTTCGGGCGTTTCGCTCAGGGAAATGCATCCTTCCTGCCTGATTCTGTCCTGCACATGAATGTTATCCTCGCTGCCGATGATCTCAATGACGTTGCCTGCACAGATATCGGCGTCATACTTTACGGCGCCGTTGTACAGCTTTTCAAAGAAGGCAGGTTCCACGCAGTCGTCGCTGTCCACAAAGCCGATGAATTCGCCCGATGCCTGCTTCAGGCCGTAATTGCGCGCATCGGCAACGCCGCCGTTCGGCTTGTCAAAGGCTTTGAATACACCGGGGTATTTTGCTTCGTACTCCCGCATGATGGCAAGGGAATTGTCCGTTGACCCGTCATTGACCATAATGACCTCCATGCCGCTGACCGTCTGGGTCTCCAGAGAATCCAGGCATTTTGTCATAAATGCCGCCGAATTATATACCGGTACGATGACCGAGATTTTGATTTCATTATCCAAATATTTCCACCTCACAAACGATAATAAAGTACAACCTTCTACCTGCTACCTTCTACCTGTTTATCACAGCACGATTTTTTCGCATTTCCACTGGCCGTGCGCCTTTTCAAAAGCGGCTACCCAGCCGTTGAAGCTCTTTTCGGAAATAACCTCGCTCTGTCCGGCGTTGTAGGCGGTAAGGGCCTGTTCGTAGCAGTCTCCGGCGAAATTCACCACCGTGTCAAATTGACTCTCGCCCAGAATACGCCTGTAATTGCGCCGGATAACCTCGGAGCGGAAGATTCTCAGAAGCCGGGAAGTGCCTGTGCGGTCGGGATTGATCACCGCCGCACCTATCGCCCGTATCAGGCCTCGGGGAATGAGGCCGTTGCGGCATAGCACACGCACATTGTCGTTGACACGCATAATCTCGTCGGTGCATTTGCCCTGGTCGTCAATCAGCAGCGTCACATCGTTCCGCTCATAATCAATGCCGTCCAGCCACGCAAGAATTTTATCGATGTGCTCGCCGGGCGCAAAGCTGCCGCCGGCGACAAGCAGCTTCTTCCTGGAGGAATTGTCCCGCACGATGCGGCAGTTGGATTCATCACCGTGGAATATGGCTTCGACTGCCTTTTGGGAAGCCATGCCGTCGTCGAATTCGCACGACCAGGTCTTCATCTTGTCGTAGGCGCTGCCGAATTCGCTGCGAAGGGTATCCGCACGGTTCAGCCATCCGGCGATGTCTCCCATGTCGCCCGAATACGGCCCCGGAAGTTCATGAAGCCCGAAATACACCCCCCGGTATTCCTTATAGCTCTCCAGGTCGGGAATGTAGAAGATGATCGGTCGGTCGGTGAGCAGGAAGTCAAAGAAGATGCTCGAATAATCCGACACAAGCACATCGGTGGCCGCCATCAGTTCATCGGTGTCTATCGACTGGGGAATATATCGGCCGCTGCGTTTTTCCTGTTCTGACAGCAGCTTATAGACCATCGGGTGCGGCTTGATCAGTATCTGATATTTTTCCGTGTCGATATGCTCGGACAGATATTCGCAGAATTCATCGTAACGGGCAATATCCTTGTCGGCACGGTCGAAGGAAGCGCCTTTCCATGTGGGAGCGTAGAGGATGATCTTCTTTTTGTCGTCAATCGGAATTCCCCGGTTAATGAGCTTTTCGATGATGTCGTCACGCTTGGTGTCAAAGAGCAGATCGTTGCGGGGATAGCCGTTTTCAATCAGCTTGCCGGTGTAAATGCCGCCCAGTTTGAAGCTCTCCAGAAAGATTTTGGTCATAAACCGGCAGGGCGAAATCAGGTAATCGGTCAGCAGGAAGTTGCGGGTCATATTGCGTGTGGTGAATTTGCCGTCCGGCACATCGTAGCCCAGCGTTTTCAGCGGAATTCCGTGCCATGTGTTGACATAAATCTGTCCCGGCTTCTTGGTGAAGTAGAAGGGCAGCGTGTTGTTGACAATGATGTACTTCGCTCTTGTCAGGGCCTTGAAATATCCCCTGCTGTTTTTTTCGACGAAACTGACATTCGTCCAGTCTCCGTACTCCTTCTGAAGCTGTCTGCGCTCGGCAGGATCGTCGATCTGCCACACATGCTCATAGCTGTCGAATTCCCTTGACTGCATCAGCCTGCGGAAAATTGCGTAAGGGCCGCAGAGCATTCCTGCGCCGTGGTGCGAGGAATAGAATATGGTGTTTTCGTCCACCTTGTTTCTTTTGTAGTACTTTGCGTATTTGGCCGCCAATACCATGGTAGGCAGTTTATTGATTGTCTTTATGATACCCATCTGGGATTCTCTCCTATATCATATATTCAGCGCTTGCGCTCCGACACTAATCGTTATTCTCTTAGCGAGCGAATGCGAGCGCTTAAAAGTGGTGCTTGATGACCCGTTTTTCGGGCGGCGGAGGCGTCATGTAATCGCCGTAAATGGTGGTAAGTATCAGGTCGGTGTCCTGCGGAACGGGGAACATTCCGTCCTCGAACGGCACCCGCACAGGCTCTCCGAAGGCTTCCTTCGGGAAGGTCTCCTTCTGCACCTTGTAGTAGCTGGCGAGACAGACGATGTAGGGGTTGTCGGGGTTGTTGTATTTCACGTAATTTTTGTTGATGCTCTTAAAGAGGAATTCCCTTGAGACAAAATGCGAGGCAATCCTCAGCACCTTGGCGGCAAAGGAATTGGCTTCGGCGGTCTTCATCTTCTGAGAAAGAGTACCCCGAAGTATGCGCATTTTGGTTCCCTGCCATGTCTGCCCGATAGAGGAAAGCTTCGGCACATTGTCCAGAGGGAAAATATCGATCATCGGGCCGTTATTCTCGGTGACGTGAGCGATGTGCGACTGACGGAATTTCGGACTGTCGGTGATCAGGCGCACTTTGAGCAGCGGCGTCCAGCAGTTCTTCATCGTGGTGTAGTGCTGAATCTCATACCTCTCGCCCATCGCTTCGGGAGCGATTTTAAGGAAGCGCTCGTAATCCTCACGCATCATCAGCAGGTCGATATCGTCGTCCCACGGAATGAAGCCCTTGTGGCGCACGGCTCCCAGCATGGTGCCTTCGCCCAGATAATAGGGAATATTGTATTCGGTGCAGACCTTGTCAATATCCTTGAGCATGGCAAGCGTCACCTGCTGAAGCTCATGCACCAGCTGCATGGCCTCCTCCTGCGATTTTTCGGCGGGGATGTTATTGGTATTGTCGCTCATTTTTTATCAGATCCTTTATTGAATTGCCGATTCCGGCACTATTTTGCTGTCTAGCGTTGTGGATATTTCTCATATAACGTCTTGAAATGATTTCTCAGATCAATCAATTCCTGCAGGCTCATGCTCTGGCAAATGTAAACATCCTTCCAGATGCCGTCAGTTGTGTCATAAACATACCTGATCTGAACGGCATAAGTGTTTTCGGCTTTTGTGACCGCCAACGCAAGATATGGCTCCAGAAAGTCCGTCATCAATCCTGTTTCGGCCCCCGAAATAATCCCGTCCATTTTACCGATCAGTTCTTCCAATTCAAAGCTGAGCAGGCAATAATCTGTTTTCTGAAACGAAAGCTGCCCGTCAGAATATTCAATACTCACCGTCAGCCAGTTGGCATCATAATCATCGTCGCCTTTGGCGATATTGGGAAACTGATATCCCAGAATATCAAATACAAGCCGCTTGCTGTTTTCCTGAAACGTAATGGCCATTATTTTTTCAACGCCTTGCAAGTGCAAGGCTGTTCCTCCATTATTATCTATTCTTTATTCTCTATTCTCTTAGCGGCGCAACTGCGCCGCGCTCATTGGTGGTCACGGTTCCAGACAGACCATTTGCTGTTGCCGTCGGTCGCCATGAAGTAATATTCCCTCACCTGGGTGCCGAATTCGTCGGTGTCGGCTTCGCAGTCGTAATAGTAGTACATGCCGTTGAGCCGCATGCGGTTCCAGTAGTGGAGAATGTCCCGGCGGAATTCGGTTTCGGAATTGAGCACGAAACGCCCCTTGACGATTTCGCAGTCGTATCCGGCGGCGTTGCACAGTGCCTTGAATACCGCCGAATAATGACGGCTGTCTCCCGTCTCATGCTTGAAATAGTATTTGAGCAGAGTCAGATAATCGTCGCTCTTGTTCGAGACGGTTTCGTAGCGGATATGGGTGCCGAGGTAGTAATAAATCGCCCACAGCCGTTCGTTGTCGCTCATCTTGTCATTGATGATGCCGTCCAGAATGGTTCTGAGCTGATCGTTGATCATCTCGTCCGATGTGTAAACAGGCTCCTTGGCGGAATTATGGGTAACGGCCGCATGTTTGGTAAGTCCTCCCTCGTCCTCCAGACCGCCGAACGCGTCCTTGATGAAGGCATTGATTTCCTCATCGGTGACACGCACCCTGGATTCCTCGTTGTAGGCGTCGTAGCTGCGCTCGTCGAGGAATATTTCCTCCATTGCCTCGACGCCTCCCGAACCGCTGCGGAGGAGGAAATAATAGGCGCCGAACGCTCCGCCGCCGATCAGGGCTATCACCAGCAGCACCATTCCGGCCGCCTTGACTAAATCGAGAGGACTCATGTAGCTCATGTCGGAAGCCGCCTGATCCGCCAGCACCGTGAAAACGGAAGACTTGCCCGGAATCGGCACCAGCCGCCACGGGTCAATGTCGATGGTGCGGTTGATGCGGCGCCAGAGTTCCTCCTTCTCATCGGCTGTGAGACTGTCGGGAATGTCGGCAAGCGACTTTTCGTGAATAAGGCTGAGCTTATCCTTGCGCACCAGATAGCGCAGGGTCTTGTCCACCTGCTTGCGCTGCCAGTAATCCACGCTGGGCGCCGTGCGGAGGTTGGATATATCAAAGTACATGTCAATGAAGGCTTCACGGCACACCGTCATTGTATCGCTGTGATTGAGGCAGCGTTCATACGCATAGCCAAACACACGGTCACAGGTCCGGTTGTAAAACTGAAGAAATGTCTCGCGCTTTTTCTGATATTTTTTTCGATTTGCCAGACGCGCCAAAAAAATCACCGCCCGTTCAGAATATCCGATTAATTCAGTATACCAAACACGGCGGTGATTTACAAGTGTTTAATTGTTACATTTCTTCAAAAAGCGATAATATGCCGCCGCTGTCAGTCCTTGACGGCGAGGCGCTTTTCGATGAGAGTGATGACCTCTTCCAGCGTGCGAAGGCGGGCGTACTTCTTGTCGTTGGATTCGACGATAATCCAAGGAGCGTTGGGAGTATTGGTCTTTTCAATCATCTCGTTGACGGCGGTTTCATATTCGCTCCATTTGGCACGGTTGCGCCAGTCCTCGTCGGTGATCTTCCACTGCTTGGAAGGCGTATTCTGACGGGCGGTGAAGCGGACAAGCTGCTCGTCGCTGTCGATGTGCAGCCAGAATTTCACCACGATGGCGCCGAAATCGGACAGGCTGTATTCAAAGCGGTTGATTTCGTCATAAGCCTGCTTCCATTCGTCTTCCGAGCAGAAGCCCTCGATGCGCTCTACAAGCACTCTGCCGTACCATGTGCGGTCGAAGATGGCGGTGTGTCCGTCCTTTGGCAGACGTGTCCAGAAACGCCAGAGGAAATGGCGCTGTTTTTCGTCGGGAGTAGGCGAGCCTACCGGAATCACCTCATAGCCTCTCGGGTCGAGCGCCTGTGTAATGCGGCGGATATTGCCTCCCTTGCCGGCGGCGTCCCAGCCTTCATAGGCGATAATCAGCGGAATTTTGCGGCGGTAAAGCTCGTTTTGCAGCACAAAAAGTCTGTCCTGCAAATTCTTAAGGCGCTTTTTATAATCGCCGTCCGACACCTTGAGCGAAAGATCGACATCGCCCAGAGCCACCGAAACCTGCGGACGTGTGGGAGACTTGACATCGAAGCCTTCGGGATTGACCGCAAGGCCTCTGCTCTTCTGCTCAAGGGCGCGCTCCATTGCGCTGATCACGACGGAATACATCGTCACGGCGGCTGTATCCCTGTCGGAGGTGTTGATGACGTGCCACGGTGCGGCAGGCGTATTGGTGCGGTCAAACAGCTCGCAGAGCATGCGGTAGACCTTGACGTAATTCTCATTCTGTCTGAGGTCGGACTTCTTGACTCTCCATGCAGTGGATTTGACCGATTTGAGCTTGTTGAAGCGCTTTTTCTGCTCGTCGCTGGAAATGTGCAGGAAGAGCTTGATCACCAGATATCCTTCTGAAGTGAGCTGCGACTCGAAGTCAAGAATATTGTAAATCTTGCCCTCGTCCTCTTCCTTGAGCTTCTTGCCCTCCTTGAAGTCGATGCAGCGGTACCAGCTGCGGTCGAATACGGAAATATTGCCGTTTGAGGGGAGATTCAGCCAGTAACGGCGCATCTGAGGGAAGCGTCTTTCCTCGTCGGTGGGCTTTGTCATGGAATACACCTTGAAGCCTCTCGGATCGAGCGAACGGATAAGCCTGCCGATCATAGTACCCTTGCCCGAAGCGCTCCAGCCCTCGAATACTACTACCGTCGGGATTCCTGCCGCTTTCATCTCGCGCTGAAGCTCGCCGAGCCTTACCTCCAGCTCCTCCAGTGAGGAATATACCTCGCGCTTGCTTTCCTCAACGCCTCTGTCAAATATGTCAAACATAAAAATAATCCTCCGATATTTTTTATTTTATCTTATTATAAAGCCGCAAATGTGCGGATTCAACAGTTATATTGTTAAAATTATATATATTCCCGTATATCATGGTGATATTTTAATGATTTTTTTATTGAATTAAGAACATAATTCACAAATATCAAAAAAATAAAAAAATTATGGAAAACCTATTGACAAATCCGGAAAAACGAATATAATATTAGAGTCGCTTGGAGAGTACAGGCGGTGACAATAATAAATATTGCGGAATTGTGTAAGGGTAGCACGACAGACTCTGACTCTGTTTGTCTGGGTTCGAATCCTAGTTCCGCAGCCATCAGAAAAACCTCTTTTGTCAGTGTGGCAAGAGAGGTTTTTCATTTTCTATATATGGCAATAGGCAAAATTCACTAAAATATTTGCCGTTTGAAGAAAATCATAAGGCAAATATGTTGAAAAATTGATCGCCCCGGGGTATAATGAAAAAGTATTCCAATATTCATTGCAAGGAGGAAATTCAAAATGGCTGACAATGCGCCCATCGTCGAGGATGTCCGGAAGGAATTGCAGGCGCTCGCCGGAAAGACGACGGATTTTACAAAGATGATTGTCCCCGGGTCGCAGAATGTCCTCGGCATCCGCCTTCCTGACCTGCGGAAGCTGGCCAGACAGATCATCCGGGGCAATCCCCGTGAATACCTGCGTTCCAATCCCCAGGAATACTACGAGGAGCGCCTTCTTCAGTGCTTTGTTCTAGGAGGGATGAAGGACGATTTTTCCTATCTCCTGAATGAGTTTCAAAAGGAAATCCCCTTTGTGGACAACTGGGCGGTGAATGATGCGCTCTGCATGGATTTCAAAATCTGCCGGAAGCATCGGGAAGAAACCTGGCGGGCCATAAAACCGCTGTTCCGTTCCCATCAGGAATTTGAAGTCCGGGTAGCGGCAGTGATGCTGCTTTGTCATTTCGTAACGGAGGACTGTCTGGAGCAGGTCATTTCCGCACTTGACGGGATGGACACTTCCGCCTACTACGCAATGATGGGCGTGGCTTGGGCAGTGTCGGAAATCGTCATCAAATTCCCGGACGCCGGCATTGACTACCTGAAAAACTGCCATCTTGACGCTAAAACAAAGCGGAAAGCCATAGCGAAATCCCTTGAATCCTTCCGTGTCAGCGCAGAGGACAAGGAGATTCTTCGCGCCATCCGTGCGGAAATCAAATAATTTCGATATCACCCGATTCATTTGCATGGAGGAATCAACATGCATAGCACCGGCACGAATCCCGATACAGAAGCAGGTGCAATAAGGTTGATTTACATTTATCTTGTTGTATGAAAAAATCTCATTTATCGGAGAAAGCCCAGCTTAATTTTCAATCGCAAAGTCCCTGATTTACGGCTTATTTCAAGTTTTACAATCTAAAATAATTCAAATAAAGGAGATCCCAAAAAAAATGAAATTCAAAGAAATGCCCTACACCAGACCGGAGCCCGAAAAGGTGAAATCCGACCTTGCAAAGCTGACCGAAAGCTTAACAAACGCACAGAGCTACGAAGAAGCCCGTGCGGTCTTTCTTGAAAAGGAAGAGAAGGAAAAGATCATTTACACGCTGGCGACCCTGGCGCTGGTCCGCCACACAATAGACACCCGGGACGAATTTTACGACGGCGAGCAATCATTCTGGGACAGCTTCGGGCCGGAGCTGCAGGAATACAGTCAGGCATGGCTGGAAGCGATGCTGGCTTCACCCTTCCGGGATGAATTCGCCGCCGAGTACGGGGATATTCTGTTCGTCAACGCCGAGATTCAAAAAAAGACCTTCTCGCCCGACATCATTCCGGAAATGCAGAGGGAAAACGAGCTGATTCAGGAGTACGACAAGCTGATCGCCTCCGCTCAGATTCCCTTTGAAGGCGGCGTTTACACGCTGTCACAGCTCAGTTCCTTCAAGACCGACCCGGACGACTCCCGCCGTCTGGCGGCATGGAAGGCGGACGGCGCATGGTTCAAGGCGCATCAGGAACGGCTCGATGCGATCTACGACGAACTCGTGCATCTGCGCGACACGATGGGCCGAAAGCTCGGCTACGATGGCTTCACGCAGCTGGGATATTACCGCATGCAGCGCAACTGCTACACAAGCGCCGATGTGGAACAATTCCGGGCCGCCGTGCGGAAATATCTCGTGCCGGTTGCCGACGCCATCAAGCGTGAGCAGGCCAGACGGCTGGGCAAGGAATATCCGCTGTCCTTTGCCGACTCGGCGCTGGAATTCAGAAGCGGCAATCCTCGTCCTGTCGGCACGCCTGATGATATTCTCATGCAGGGCAGAAATTTCTACGACGCACTTTCACCCGAAACGAGCGAATTCTTCCGCACCATGCTGGACAACGGTCTGCTGGACGTGCTTTCCACCGAAGGCAAACAGAGCGGCGGCTACTGCAACAAATTCCCGCAGTATGAGGTTCCCTTCATCTTTGCCAACTTCAACGGCACGCAGCACGATGTGGAAGTCGTCACCCATGAAGCAGGACACGCCTTCGCTTATTGGATGAACCGCAAGCTCATTCCGATTGAGTGCTCATGGCCTTCTCTGGAAGGCTGCGAGGTTCACTCCATGAGCATGGAATTCTTCGGCTGGAGAAATGCGGAAGGCTTCTTCGGCAAAGACGCAAGGAAATTCCTTTACAGCCATTTAGCCGGTGCGATCACCTTCATTCCCTACGGCACGATGGTCGATCACTTCCAGCACATTGTCTATGAAAAGCCGGAAATGACCCCGGCGCAGCGGCATGCGGAATGGAAGCGCCTGCTCGGCATTTATATGCCGTGGGTGAAGCTCGACGGCGACATTCCCTTCTATGCCGACGGTGAAGGCTGGCAGCGCCAGTCGCACATTTACCAGATGCCGTTCTATTACATCGACTACTGTCTGGCGCAGACAGTGGCGCTGGAATTCTGGGCGATGATTCAAAAGGATTTCGGGGATGCGTGGAAACATTATATGGATTACACCGTGCAGGGCGGAAGCCACACCTTCATCGAACTTCTGGAGAATGCCGGACTGGTCACTCCCTTCGATGAAGCGTGTCTGAAGGGAGTCTGCGAGGCTGCCACCGAGTGGCTGAACGGCTTTGATCTCACGGGAATTGAATAATTCATATCGCACAGCGATATATCATTTTCACAATCAGCTGACTTCCAAGACCAGCGTCATTGATAGATGATAATGTAAGACTATCATTCATTTTCATTCTCTCTTTCTCATTCACCTTATTTTTCAGGAGGACAACATCATGGAAGAAAAAAAATCAAGCAAAAAAATAGTCATCGAAAAAACCGTCAAATCGGGCATTTCTTTCGGCAGCGCACTGGCCATGGTGATCAGCTACACCACATGGAAATCCATCTTATGGGCGATTATTCACGGTCTGCTGGGATGGATCTATGTTATTTATTTCATTTTGCGTTATAAAGGCTTATAATGAGGCAATTTCGCTATGACACAAGATGAATTAAAAGCCATATGGAAAGCGAGGAGGACATCGCCTATATCAATGGCTGGGATTTCTCGCATATTCACGGCCGCTATGAGGAGGAGGACGATCTCCCGTGGGATTACGGGAAAATCATCCGCTCATTTCTCAGGGACGACATGAAGCTGCTGGATTACGACACAGGCGGCGGAGAATTCCTGCTGTCGCTGGGACATCCGTATGAAAACACCTCCGCCACGGAAGGCTACCCGCCGAATGTGCAGCTCTGCAGGGAAACACTGCTGCCACTGGGAATTGACCTGCGCGAATGCAGTGACGCTTCGCACATTCCCTTTGAGGATGAATCCTTCGACATTATCATCAACCGCCACGGGGATTTCCATCCAGCTGAACTGAAACGCCTGCTCAGACCGGGAGGATTATTCATCACCCAGCAGGTCGGCTCCGACAACGACAGGGAACTTGTCGAGGCTGTTCTTCCCGAAACATTACCGCCCTTTCCCCATAACAATTTGCCGGAGCAGAAAAAGGCATTTGAGGATGCCGGATTTGAAATTCTGCAAGGGGACGAGGTATTCCGTCCGATTCACTTTTACGACGTCGGCGCGCTGGTATGGTTCGCACGTGTCATCCAATGGGAATTCCCCGGCTTTTCCGTTGACCGGTGCTTTGACAGTCTTCTGACAGTGCAGGAAACAATTGAAAGAGAAGGAAAAATTGCCGGCACGATACACAGATTTTTGATTGTGGCGAAAAAGCCGGAGAGGAAGAATGGAAATGATAAGATACGCCGAAATCAATGATAAATCCGCCTGGTACACGCTCGACAGCCATCTTCCGGAAGCCGGCTTTGATGAAAAGGTGCGCAACCGGCAGGGCTATGTCTGCATTGAGGACAGAAAGATGATCGGCCTTCTCCGGTACAACCTTTTCTGGGACATCATCCCCTTCTGCACGCTGCTTGTGATCGACAGCGAATACCGCGGTCGGGGATTCGGCAGGCAGCTCATGGAGCACTGGAAACAGGACATGCAAGCAGCCGGCTGCGGAATGGTGATGGTTTCCACGCAGGTGGACGAAGATGCGCAGCATTTCTACCGCAAGCTCGGCTTCAAAGACAGCGGCGGATTCATTGTCGACATTCCCGGCTACGAGCAGCCGATGGAGATGATCATGATCAAGGGACTGCAGCACGTACAATACCACGAATAAGACCACGTACAAGACGCTATAGGCAATTCAAAGCAACAGCAGGTTGCTTGCCATTTCTCCTTCTCCGGAGTAAGATGAAAGCATGGAGGTGTTTTTGCATGAACACAAAGGATGTCATTTACGAACTCAGAACCAAAAAGGGTTTTTCGCAGGACGAGCTGGCGGAAAAGGTATTCGTCACACGGCAGGCGGTGTCGCGCTGGGAAAACGGCGAAACGGTGCCGAACACAGAAACGCTCAAACTGCTGTCCAAGCTTTTCAATGTTTCCATCAACACCCTGCTCGGCTCACCGCAAAAGCTGATCTGCCAGTGCTGCGGCATGCCGCTGGAGGACGAAATTATCGGCAGGGATCAGGACGGAACACTCAATGAAAACTATTGCAAATGGTGCTACGCCGACGGAACCTACACCTACAGCGATATGGACCAACTGATTGACGTATGCGTCAAACACATGGTAAATGAGAATTTCACCGAAGAACAGGCGCGTGCCTACATGAAGCAGAAGCTGCCCCAGCTGGACTACTGGAAGAGATACGAAGAACTCAGCGACAACGGGGAGTTTGAAGCCTTCAAGCAACAGCTCATCGACGAAATCAACGCCCTTGCCATCGAAGGAATGCCCAAAGTCGAAAAACTCAACGCCCTTGTCGGCAGCTATGTCAATCTGGAATACCGGCTTCCCAGCGGACAGAAGGTCCGATTCCTCGACGACGGCACCACCTATCTCGGCAATCAATTGGAATGCGAATTCGGCGGAGACCGCTGCTTTGGCGTGCTTGCCAATATGGATTTTATACTTGTCTGCACCTACGAGGCACAAGGTGCCAACCCCGAGCTTGTTCTCTACAAGAAGAGATAGTTTTGATATGAAAAAGTCGCCGATTTTCAAATTGAATTTCTACTACCTGACTGCTATCATATAGACAGGAAGCAATCCTAATATATTTTTCAGGAGATGGCAGTATGGACAGAAATTACACTTTGGACGATATCGCTTTGATGACAGGCTTTTCCACCCGTACTTTGCGCAATTACCTGACGCAGGGTATTTTGAAGGGAGAAAAAACTGACGGCAAGTGGCAGTTTACCGCCGAGGAGCTTGACCGCTTCTTTGCCGAGCCTTTTGTCAAAGAGGGACTCCGCATTAAACGGAACAGTATTGTCTTCGATTTTCTCGCCGACAGGTCCAAGCAGGCAAAGAGAGCCTGCGTGATTCTGGATATTCCCGTATCCCTGAAGGAGAGCAAAATGCTTTCTGATTTTTTCTGCAAGCAGATGGAAACGGTTTCGGACGCTGTTTTCACCTTCGACTGGAACAACGGCAACGTGCGGATCATTCTTTCCGGCGCAGAGGAATCGGTGGCAACCATCATGGAAGCCTATCATGGAATGAAATCAAGCGATTGATTCCGGAAACAATTTAACAGCTTATTATTTAACAAAAACCTCTTTTGTCATTTCGCATTAACGACAGGAGAGGTTTTTTGATGTGAAGAAAATAAAAAATCTCCCGACAGGCGAGACTGCTTGCCGTCTGCGTTATTGAAATTCAGCCCCTGCAATGCTACAATCCTATTGAAGGCACAAACAGAACAACCTATTCAGGAGGATTATAAAAATATGGAATTGGGAAAGAAAATCAGACAGCTCCGCTTCAAGGCGGGACTGACGCAGGAACAGTTGGCGGAAAGAATGGGCATCGGCGCACAGTCGGTCTCCAAATGGGAAAACGCCGTGTCCATGCCGGATATTACGTCGCTTCCTCTGCTTGCGGAGATATTCGGAGTCAGCATCGACGATCTCTTCGACCTTTCGACCGAGCAGCGGCTCAACCGCATTGAAAACCGGATGGACATGGAGGAGGAGCTTCCGCCCGATGTGTTCTGCGAATACGAGGATTATCTGCAATTCCAACTGGGCAGTGAGCAGTACAAAAAACGCGCCACCGAACTGATCGCCTATCTCTACTGGCACCGCATGAACGCCGCTGCCAAGAAGGTGCGCCGCTACGCCAAGGACGCGATACGCCGTTCGCCCTCCGAAAAGGGCTGTCAGTGGATGTTGAACATGGCGGAAAATCACGCTGTCTGGGACTGGAATATCGCCAACCATTCCAAAGCCATTGATTTTTACCGGGGACTTGTGGAATCAAATCCCGAGAGCAGACTGCCCTACGCATATCTGCTCGACAACCTCATCGCCGACCACCGCACCGACGAAGCGGAGGAAGTTCTCAACAGGCTGTGCGGGCTGGAAGGCGCCAATCCCATCACCACGCAGGTCTACCGCGCCTATATTGCCCTTGCCCGGTTCGATGAACCGGCAGCAGACCGGATGATGGATGAATTGACGGAGAAATATCCCGACGACAGCATTTGCCTGTTTGAAGCGGCGCAGTATAACGCCATGAAATGCGACTATCAGAAAGCCATCGAATGCTACGAGCGTTCCTTTGCAAACGAAAAACGCAGACCGCGCTTTCAGGACGAGCTGCACGGAATCGCCGAAATTTATGAAATCATGGGCGATTATGCGAACGCGGCGGCGACCTGGGACAGAATCATCTTCCTGCTCCGCGACGAATGGGGTATGACCGAAGAAACCGCACTTCAAGACGCGCAGCGCGAAAAAGCGCGTCTGCTGGAAAAGGCAAAGAACTAATATTAAACGGGCATGAGTGGCAAAAGGCTGTTCATGTCCGTTTTTATACTATCAGTATATAAATTAATCTATGATTAGTATGATTAGTGCCTTCACTTTTCCGCCGGATATGGTATAATAGTGCCATAAGAGCAAGGACGGTGAAAAACATGGAAATGAAGCTCGCAGAGAATATCCGTGCCTTTCGGAAGGAAAGGTCGCTGACGCAGGAGCAGCTCGCCGAAGTGCTGGGCGTGACGACCGGGGCCGTTCACAAATGGGAGGCAAGGCTGTCGATACCCGATCTGGAACTGATCGTGGAAATGGCGGACTTCTTCGACACCTCCGTGGACGTGCTGCTGGACTACGAACTCAAGGATAACCGCCTGGAAGTAACCGTTCAGCGGCTTCGGGAGTACCGCCGGAGCAAGGACCGGGAAGGGCTTGCCGAAGCGGAAAAAGCGCTGAAGAAATACCCTCATTCCTTTAAAATCGTCCAAGAGTGCGCCTCGCTGTACAGCGGTTTCGGGCTGGAAAGCGGGAACCGAGAGTATCTTCTCCGGGCGCTGGAGCTGACGGAGCAGAGCCTGCCGCTGCTCGGGCAGAATACCGACCCGGAAATCAATGAGCAGACGCTCTACGGAAAAATGGCAACTATCTATCTGGGACTGGACGAGACCGACAAAGCCATTGAACTGTGGAAAGCCCATAACGCGGGCGGTCTTTACAATCACAAGATCGGGCAGATTCTCGCCATGCGGGAACGCAGCGAGGAAGCCGCACCCTTTCTGTCGGAAGCTATGGCGCAGATCGTCAGCGAACTGATCTATACGGTCACCGGATACATGAATGTCTACGCCAACCGGGGCGACTTCGCTTCCTGTCAGGCAGTCCTGCGCTTCGGGCTTGATTCCTTCTCCGGACTGCGGAAGGAGAACAAGCCGAACTACCTCGACAAGATAAGCTGTGCATTGCTCACATGCCTTGCCTGGTCGCAACAAATGACAGGGCAGCCGACGGAAGCGTGCGCTTCCTTGAAAAAAGCCAAAGAGCTTGCGGAATTCTTTGACAGTGCGCCCAGCTATGACGAGAGCGACATCCTCTTTATCGGACGCATTGAAGGCGCCAGCGTTCACGACGACATCGGTGCGACCGCCGGGGACGTCATCCGGAATTTAATCGACGAATTTCAGAATGAAGAGCTGACCGCTCTTTGGAAATCCATTTCCGCACAGGAGGAACTGCAATGAGTAAGAAAACCAACGTAGAAACCAAAACCAACGGACAGGCACTGACCAAAAAAGAACTGAAAAAATTACGCCGTCAGTTCAAGCACACGCTGTTTCACAAAAATCATTTCAACCTTTTCATGACACTTGTCGCCACGGTGTTGGGTTCTGCGGCGGCTATCGTAGGATCGTGGATGCTGAAGGAAGTCATGGATCTGGTCGCGGGGGACAGCCGCTTCGATCTGACCACACTGCTGACAATCGCTGTCTTCTGTCTTTTGCTGCTTTTGCTGGACGGTGTGATTGACCACCACTTTCTATCAAAATTCCGCTCCAAGGCAATGAAGCAGTACCGTTCCTTTGTCTTCGACAAAATCCTGCAAAAGGGCATTCAGGCGTTTTCCGAAGAGAACACATCGCTCTATATCTCCGCCCTTTCCAACGACGTGAACACCATCGAGCAGGAGTATCTCAGACCCCTGCAAACCAACATCGAAGCGGGACTTTCCTTTGTCGGCGCACTCGCACTCATGCTGTGGTACAGCCCCCTGCTGACGCTCATTTCCATCGGCTTTTCGCTGCTGCCGATTATCTTTTCGGTCATCTTCGGCAATAAGGCAGCTATCGCGGAAAAGAATGTTTCCGATCAGAAGGAAAGCTACACAGACGTGCAAAAGGACGCTCTCACCGGCTTTAAGGTCATCAAGAGCTTCAAGGCGGAAAAAAGCATCTCGAACCTGCATGAGCAGAAAAACAACGATGTGGCAGACGCTACCGATAAACGCTACAAGGCGTCGGTGCTTGTCAGCTATTCCGCCACCCTGTCCTCCTATATCGTACAGTTCGGCGTGTTCTTTGTCGCAGCGGCGTTCGCCCTCTCCGGCAAGGGCATCACGGTCGGTACCGTTCTGGTATTCGCTCAGCTCATGAATTACCTGTTAGCTCCCATCCAGCTCTTCCCGAATTTCTTTGCGGGCAGGCAGTCAGCGCTCCGTCTGATGGAAAAGCTGGCAGTTGCTCTGAGTCAGAATATTCCCGACGAGGGCGAGCATATTGCGCCCAAGCTCACCGAGGGCATTTCCATCCGCAGTCTCGATTTTGCTTATGAAGAAAACAAGCCCGTACTGAACCGCATTGATATGGAAATTGCCGCCGGCGGCTGCTATGCGCTGGTAGGCGGCTCCGGCAGCGGCAAGTCGACCATTCTGAACCTTCTCATGGCAAGCTCCCGCGATTACGGCGGAGAAATCCTCTATGACGGCAAGGAACTGAAAACCGTCTCGCCCAGCTCGCTTTACGATCTCGTCTCAGTCATTCAGCAGAATGTCTTTATCTTCAACAGCACCATCCGCAACAACATTACGATGTTCTCAGAATTTCCCGCCGAGGACGTCGAACGTGCGGTCCGCATGTCGGGTCTGAAAAAACTCATCGAGGAAAAGGGAGAGGATTATCTCTGCGGCGAAAACGGCTCGGGACTTTCCGGCGGCGAACGTCAGAGAGTTTCCATCGCCCGGGCGCTTCTGAGAAATACCCCCGTGCTGTTGATCGATGAAGCCACCGCTTCGCTCGACAACGAAACCTCCTTTGAGGTGCTGGACGCGATTCTGGGTCTCGACGGCTACACCAGAGTGATCGTCACCCACGATCTCGACGAGAATATTCTCCGCCGCTGCACAGGCATCTTCACGCTCAGAAAGGGAGCGCTTTCCGAACAGGGAACCTTCAGCGAGCTGATGGACAAAAAGGGGTATTTCTATTCCCTCTTCACCGTTTCGCAGAAGTAACGCAAAAAGCTCTGGCCAGTTATTCTTATCCGAAAGCCTCTTTTGTCATCAAGACAGGAGAGGTTTTTTTATTCATCCGATGATTGAATTATTCATGATTTGGATATATAATGATTGAAAAGACGGATTTGTAAAGGAACATCAACATGAAAGACATTCTGATTACAGGCGCCAACGGCGGCATGGGAAGAGCGACAGTCGATTTGTTTACATCAAAGGGCTTCCGTGTCTTCGCTCTCGACAGGGACGCATGTGCGCCGCGCGAAAACGTCATTCCCATTCAGGCGGACGTCACCGACGAAAGCAGCGTTGCGGCGGCGTTTTCCGCCGTGTCAGCGGAAACCCGGGAGCTGTGCGGCATCATACATCTGGCAGGAATTTACATGCTGGATTCGCTGGTGGAAATGCCGCCTTCGGAATTCGAGCGAGCCTTCCGCGTCAATCTCGGCGGCGCCTTTCTCATCAACCGCACCTTCCTGCCGCTGCTGAAACAAGGCGCAAAGATCATCCTGCTGACAAGCGAACTGGCGGTGCGGGATCCTCTCCCCTTCACGGGTCTTTATGGAATAACCAAGACGGCGCTCGACCAGTACGCCTACTCGCTGCGCATGGAGCTGCAATTGATGGGAATCAGCGTATCGGTGCTTCGTGCAGGCGCCGTGGACACCGGCATGATCGGCGCTTCGACAAAGGCGCTGGACAGCTTCTGCCGTCACACAAGGCTCTATGCCGTGAACGCCAGGCGATTCCGGCAGATCGTGGACAGCGTGGAAGCCCGAAAAATTCCTCCCGCGAAAATCGCCGCCAGACTGCACCGCATATTCACAAGAAAAAAGCCGAAATTCGACTACTCGGTCAACCGCAATATTCTCCTGATTCTGCTCGATCTGCTGCCAAAAGGCGCAAGATTTTGGATTATAAAAAAGGTTTTATCTGTGTAAGGAGTGGCTGATCACTATGAAAAGGACTGTCTGTATCATTATGTGTATTCTTATGACATTGTGTTTTGTTTCCTGCGGAGGAAATGTCAGAAACGTCAAAACAAAAGTGGTTGAATCGAATCTATACACGCAAAGCGACATCGACGAGGCAATCGACGTTATCATAAAAGTGTTTGCTTTGGAATGGAGCGGCTGCACATTGACCGAGATATACTATAGCGGAGACGAGAACGCAAGGGAATTTCAGCACTGGGCCAGCTTATATAACGCAGACGAGGGCATAGTCCTGACGTCGTCGTTTACCGTCGATTTCACCGGCGGAGACGGTTCGTTAGAGCCAAACAGCACCTACGATGACTGGGAATGGATTTTGGTGAGGAACAAAGGCGGTCACTGGAAATATATGGACCACGGGGTCTGTTGATTGTCAGGTGAGATGCCATGAAAATACTGGTCAGCGCCTGCCTTCTCGGGCGGAAATGCAAATACAACGGCGGCGACAATTTCAATGAGAAGGTGGCCGCATTACAAACCGGACACGAGGTCATTCCCGTCTGTCCCGAAGTGGCGGGCGGATTGTCGGTTCCACGCCTGCCATGTGAAATCGTAAACGGCGAGGTGATCAATACCGCCGGCGAGAGCAGAGACAGAGAATACCGCCTCGGCGCAGAAAAATGCCTAGCCATAGCGGAAAGGGAAAACATTGACCTTGCGGTATTGCAGTCCAGAAGTCCGTCCTGCGGCGTGAAAAACATTTACGACGGAACCTTTTCCGGCAGGCTCATCGAAGGCTCGGGCGTGTTTGCTTCGCTGCTGACGGAAAACGGATTCCGTGTGTTGGATGTGGAGGATTTTTAACAGACAGGGAGGAATAGCTATGGCATTTGTTTCAATGGTCATCGTATGGATTGTAATAGCGGCGGTCATTCTCGGATTGCTGCTGATGGCGGGACTGATTCTGCTCATTGTCGGCATTGTGGGAAAAGTCAGGGCGAAAAACGCTGGAAAGAAATCACCTGCCGTCTGCATAATACTGGGTGCGGTGCTGCTTGCGCTGCCGGTTTTCACGGCGGCGGGTCTCGGCATATGGGGGATCTCTTCCTGTGCGGGGACGGCTTTTCAACGTACAACGTACGAATGTGTACCCGACCGGTGGAGAAACGAATGGGTGATGGATTCCCAGGCGGAGGAGGATATCATTCAGGCGCTGCTCTCCTCGGCAGACAGCGGCGACCGTGAAGCCTTCTCCCGCAATTTCACACCGGAACTTCAAAGCAAAGCCGGCTTTGACCAGGCAGTCAATGCCTTTTTCGCCGCCTATCCCAAGGGATTTTCCGGCTGCGAACAAAAGGACAAAAGCGGCGGCGGATCGGGTTCCTACAACGCCGGACACAATGTAAAGACTTATTCCACTCATTTCAACACCACACTCGACGGGAATTGGTACTACATCAGCATAGGATTCTGCTACGACAATACCGACGAGCCGGACAAGGTGGGTGTGACGAACTTCAAAATCATGAATCTGGAAGCCTCCGCCGTATTCTTTGACGAATACAGCCGGAACATGGATTACGGCAGCGATGTGTATCTGCTGTGCGACATCAGAAGCAGCAGCGAAGTGAGCGCACGTCTGATCGGCGGTGAACCGCTCCTCTGGACTCCCACCGACACGCCAAAGCTCACCGCCGACCAGATGCGGGAACTGCTTGCTCCGTATGAAAGACTGGACGACCCGGCTCTGATGAAAACCATCGGCACGGCCAACGCCTCGAGAAAATACGTCAACTGCTCCTGGTTTGAATATTATTACGAGCTGGCAAGCGAAAACGGAGAGCCGCTGTATGCCTGCATCCATACCCATTCGCCTTTTGACGAGCCGGATATTCCTTACGGCGAAATACTCAGCGCCTACGTCGGCACCTCGGAAAAGATTGATTACGACCGTTCGCTCCGGCCATGGGAAGACGGCGGCAACGAAGCTCAGGGCGAATGATGTGTTTCTCCTATCAATCAGCGATTTACAGAAAAAACCTTCTGCTTATACTAATTTTCGGTTGAAAGTAGACAATTATTTGCGAGGATATTTTGTGTTCTGCAAGGAATAGCTGTCGACTCGTCGACAGCAGGACGACGGCAGGCTGGCGCCTGCCCAGGACGATGACGCCGCAGGGCGCAAAATAGGCCGCAAAGAAGGTCTGATTTTAGCCGAAAATTAGTATTAGACCGGCAGAAGGTTTTTTGTATTTTGGGGTGATAATTATTCCTTCCCAGGAAATAATAAGGATATTGGAAAGACCAAACTACAAGGAGTGACGGAAGATATGTTCGTGTCGCTGATTCGCACGGTGATTCTTTACGCCGTGGTCATATTCGCCGTGCGTGTAATGGGCAAACGCCAGATCAAGGAAATGCAGGCCTCCGAAATCGTTGTCACGCTGATGATTTCCAACATTGCCGCCATGCCGATGCAGGAGGTCGGCATCTCCATCTTCACCGGCATCATTCCGATCATCACACTGGTGGTGACCGAGATGGGCATGTCTTATCTCATGCTCAAAAACAGGCGCTTCCGTCAGCTGATTTCGGGTATGCCGGTGGTGGTGATCGAAAAGGGAGAAATCAATCAGGCGGCGATGCGTTCGCTGCGGCTGAGCAACGAGGATTTATTCGAGGAATTGCGCAAGAAGGACATCTTCGACCCCGCAGCGGTGGAATACGCCATTGTGGAAACCGACGGCGTGCTCAGCGTACTGCTCAGGAGCGGAGAACTTCCGCTGACCGCTTCGCAGGCAGGAAAGGACGACGGCAGGGACGGCCTGAACGTCCTGATCGTCAGCGACGGAGAAATCGAAACCGAGGCCGCCTCCCTGGCCGGCTGGACAGAAGGCAGCATCCGCAGCGCCCTTCGCTCCCGGAATGTCTCCCTGAGCGACGTATTCATCATGTACGGCGGAACGGACGGCCAATTCAGTATTATCAGGAAGGTGCCGCAATGAAAACAAAAAACGCATTGAAAACAAACCTCAGCCGTGAAACAATCACCCTTATTCTCTGTCTGCTGCTGATCACATTTTGCAGTGCCGCTATGCTGACCACACTGCATGTGCGTGATTCCATGGCGGAACTGACCGGAAAGGCGCTGACGCTGGATGTGCGTGAAGGCCATTCCTCCGGCGCCGAGCAGCTCATGCCGTGCATTGACCGCATCATCCTTCAATGGGGAAAATACGAGCCGGTCGTCTCCACTTATTCACGTCACGATGAACTGGAGCGTATTTCCTCGGCGGTACAGAGGCTTCGTCCGCTCTACGACAGCCGGCAGTTCGACGAGCTGTATCTCACGCTGCACGAACTCAGCGATGCGCTCGATCATTTCAAAAGCACCGAGCTGCCCACTGTCGCCAATATTTTATAGATCAAAAGTCATACTAATTTTCCCGTTATCCGGAGCCGTAGGCGTTCTTTATGAAATCTGTTTATAATTTCAGCAGACCTTTGTCGAGCATGCGCTGCGCAGCGATGAGTATACCCGTCTTGCCGGCGGCGTAATTCAATCCTCCCTGCATCCAGACCGCATAAGGCTCACGGAGCGGCGCGTCGGCCGAAAGCTCGATGGACGAACCGAGCGTAAAGGAGCCGGACGCCATGATGATTTTGTTGTCGTAGCCCGGCATGTCCCACGGCTCCGGAAGCGCCATGGAATCCACCGGAGATCCGCTCTGTATGCCCTGACAGAAGGCGATAAGCGATTCGGGATTGCGCAGCATCACCGACTGAATGATGTCGGCCCGGATTTCATTCGGCTGCGGCGTCACACCGTAGCCAAGACGTGAAAACAGTCCGGCGCAGAAGGCAGCCGTCTTGAGCGCTTCGCCCACGACATGCGGCGCCGAAAACAGACCCATGTACATCTCTCTGGAATGTCCCAGCGTGCAGCCGACTTCCCTGCCGGTACCCGGCGTGGAAAGGCGGTAGGAGCACATCTCCACCAGATCGGCACGACCTGCGATATATCCTCCTGTCGGAGCAATGCCGCCTCCGGCATTCTTGATGAGCGAACCTGCCATCAGATCGGCGCCGTGGCAGCAGGGTTCGGTAAGCTGCACGAATTCGCCGTAGCAGTTGTCCACCATGATGATGACTTCCTGCCTGACGGAACGAACCGCCCCGCAGATTTCCTCTATCTGCTCCACCGTGAGCGAAGGCCGCAGCGAATATCCTCTGGAGCGCTGGATATAGACCATTTTGATTGACTTGTCAGAACGCAGCTTTTCGAGCGCCGCAGGAATATCCACACTGCCGTCCGGAAGCAGATCCACCTTGTCAAAATGAATGCCGAATTCCTTGAGCGAACCGCTCGCCGGCTGCCTGCTGATGCCGATGACCGACTGAATGGTGTCGTAAGGCATGCCCGTGACGCAGAGCATGGTGTCATTCGGGCGAAGCACGCCGAAGAGCGCAACGGTCAGTGCGTGCGTGCCGCACATGAAATTGTACCGCAGCAAAGCGTCCTCACATTCCATGGCGTCGGCAAAGACACGCTCCAGCTTTTCCCTGCCGACGTCGCCGTAGCCGTATCCTGTGGAGGAAGTAAAACAGCTCTCTCCGACATTGTTGTGAATGAAGGCGGCCAGCACCTTCTGCTGGTTCTGAAACGCATTGCTTTCTATGCGCTCAAAGGCCGGACGGATATCCTGCTCGGTCTGTCCGGCAAGCTCCATGAGCTTTTCGTCAATTTCAAAAAATTGTCTTGCTTGGTTCATTGGTATTACCTCAATTCAGTTGCGTTGATGTTTGGTTGAAGGTGAATCGTGCGCAGGCGGCGCTAATTCCTGTAATGATCGTATATTTTGAGATAGGCGAACACCAGCGCCGGAATTCCGCCCAGACAGCCTGCCATCATGAAGATTCCCGCCAGCGCGGTGCCGAATAATCCCAGAAAGGTGCTGATCCAGAAGACCGATGAATAGGCAAGCCACATGATGCCGTTGGCTCTGTTGTAGGCCGGAATATCCCTGATCTCGCTCTCCTTGACGGTGCTTCCTGCCCAGAACCACATCGGCTTCCTGCTTCGCCAGGCAAATATGCCGATTCCCGTGAACAATACCGATATCGGCAGCATAATGACAATCCAAATGATTATTTCCATCCCAAAGTATCTCCTTTCCGTATCTCACCGGAATCATTTTATACTAATTTTCGGTTGAAAGTAGACAATTATTTGCGAGGATATTTTGTGTCCTGCAAGGAATAGCTGTCGACTCGTCGACAGCAGGACGACGGCAGGCTGGCGCCTGCCTAGGACGATGATGCCGCAGGGCGCAAAATAGGCCGCAAAGAATGTCTGATTTTAGCCGAAAATTATTACTCCGGCAACTAAATATTGATAATAAAAAGAAAAAAACAAGCGCAGCGCCCTAACTAGCGAGCTTGCGAGCGTGGGAATCCAAGGGGGCCAC
>CAMHJC010000024.1 GCA_946185345.1 uncultured Clostridia bacterium | reverse complement strand
TCTTGTAATACCACTGGTATCTGAGACCGCTGCCGGACGCCTTGACGGTGAATGTCACGTCTCTGCCGGCCTTGACCGAGACGTTGGCGGGCTGCTGTGTGATTTTCAGTTCGGGAAGAACGGTGATCTTCGCAGCGGAGGAATAAAGCGCATCTCCCGAGGAATCGGAGACCTTGCAGCGCACCTGCATGCCGTTCCATGTGGCGTTGGAAGTGGCGGTGGTGGAGGCGGAAGTGCGGCTGCTCCACACATTCCAGGAGGTGTCGGAAGCCTTCTTGTAATACCACTGGTATCTGAGACCGCTGCCGGACGCCTTGACGGTGAATGTCACGTCTCTGCCGGCCTTCACGGAAACATTGGCCGGCTGCTGTGTGATTTTCAGTTCGGGAAGAGGAATCTCCGCCTTTTTGAGAGTCAATGCCGAGGGGAGACTGTCTTTGCCTACAGTGAAATTGCTGATGCAGTATTCCTCGCAGCCTTCTGCGATAATGACCAGTTCCGGGTAAGTTCCGGCGGGGACTTCAAATGTAAAGGAGGTAACGCCATTGCTGGTGACGCCTTTGGCAAAATATGTTTCCGTGGAAGACTTGGCCAGGACAGCCGTGCAGCTGGCGTTGACCGAAAGTCTGGTGGTCAGGACATATTGGCCGGCGCTGCTCATTTTCAGCGGAGATTCTACCGCTTTGGCAGTGGTAGTGGTTGTGGCTTTGGTTGTTGCGGAAGAAGCCGTGGTGGAGGCGGATTCTTTATCTGATGTGAAAATATAGCCTCCGTTTGTCGGGCAATGGTAGATGCCGTCATTGGAATCGCTCTCGTAAAAAGAGAATTTGCTCTTATTCATAACACGGTCCCACATGATATTGCAGGAGTAGGACCAGTTGCAGTCTGCGACAGTGAAATACGTGTCATAAACGCCTGTGATCATAACGGTGTGTCTGCTGCGGTAGCGGATAAGATCGCCGACACGGACTTTGTCGAGATCGTAATGGCGTTCCCAGTATCTTGCGTGAATACCGAAAACATCATAGCCCAGTTTGAGGGCAAATCCGTGACACTGGCATGTGCCGTCAAAATAATTGTCCCTATTGTCGGTGTGGCCTCTCGGACAGGGCTGATCGGTATAGCCGTCGGCGTTGTTGACGTCGGGAGTCTCACGGTTCCAGTACATTCCCTCGGGAAATTTCTTACGGAGCATATTGAGCCGTGCGGCGATATCCGCCTTGTTCTGAGGATTAAAGGCATAGCCGAGGTTAATCCAGCCGGTTTTGCCGTCGTAACTGATTTTGCCGAATTCGCCGCTCACGGAAGTCACGTTGACCGCCGTTCCCTTGGGAACGCTCTTGCCGGTAGTCGAACCGGTCTGGGCGGCGGTGTAAAGTGTGAGTTTTCCGAGCGTGGTATAGGTTCCCTTTTGATAAACAAAAGGAGTCAGTGCATCTGCGCTGCTCATAGCGGTTGCACTGACTTGCGCAACGGTACCGAACATAACGATCAGCATCGCCATAGCCAATACAATTGCGACAGATACCGGTTTTTTCTTTTTCATTACATTTCCTCCATGAGTCAGATTAAAAAACGATGTCATTGCTATCAGAAAAATGACAACCGATGTAATAAGTATAACATGATTGTAACCAGTATGTCAAAGCTTTTTGCACATTAATTTTGCACAATAAACTTCTCTCTTTTTGCGTCATATAGACTAAACAGGCTATGACTGATAATAAATAGGGGGGATTTCAATAATATACTTGAAATATCCTGATTGATTTGATAAAATATAAATTATCGTTTCATCTGATTTAAGACGGAACTCAACAATCTTCTGAAGGAGGATTTTATCAATATGATTTGGCACAACGCTGATAAAGAAGATGTTGCCAGAGAACTGGATTCTCAGCCTAAAAAAGGCCTGACCGACCTTAACGCGGGAGTACGCCGCTCGGCATTCGGCAAAAACGTATTGGTCACTACCCGCAAAAGATCGGGTTTTACGGTATTGATGGGCAAACTGCTTTCTCCGCTGAGCGTCACGATGATCGTCATCTCAACGCTTTCCGCAGCGGTCAATCTGGGAAATTACCGTGCCGGCGAGATCGGTGTTGCTCCGCTGACGGTCAATCTGGTTTATGCCGGGCTGATTCTGCTGACAGCGCTGATACTGGACATTGTCAGCGCCGTCCGTGAACTTTCGGCCAACAGCACGATTGTCGACATCAAGCGCAGCGCACTGACCTTTGTGCGTGTGAGAAGAAACGGCATTATCAAGGAGATACTGACGGAGGAGCTTGTTCCCGGAGACATCATCCAGATTGAAGTGGGAGATATCATTCCTGCCGATGGCAGGCTTCTGATCACACGCTCGTTTATGTGCGATGAACGTGTCATCACGGGCGACGATACCCCGGCGCTGAAGGATTCCAACGCGGTGCTTCCCGAGGAAACGCCCATAGAGCAGAGGTGCAACATGGCCTACGCCGGCACCGTGGCGGTGACAGGCCGAGCCGTCATGCTGATTACGGAAACCGGCACTCGCACGCAGCTTTCGCTGAAACACGGGAAAAGGCCACGTCTCATCAGCAACCGCACGCCGCTGGTGAAGAATTCCATCAGCATCAAGTCATTCGGCACATGGCTGATACTCTGCACCATGATTTCGGTGCTGACCATGTACGCTCTCGGGCTTGACCTCAAAACCATGACCATCGGCTTTGCGCAGATCAGGCAGTTTGTCAGGTCGAATTTTGCGGTGATTCCGGATTATCTCAAGGAGATGCAGGGACATTCACGAAACGACGCCCTGTTTGACGGAATACTCTTTTTCCTCACGCTGGTGCTCTGCACGGTCCCGGTCGGCCTGCCGCAGAATGTCATGCGCTCCATCGCCAAAGGAATAGCGTCCATGAGCAGGGAAGGCATCATGCTTCACCGCTTCAAAAAGACCGAGGTGATAGGCAGCACATCGGTGATATGTTCCGATAAGTCCGGCACACTCACCCTTGACCGTCTCAGTGTGCGCAAGGCGTGGCCGGCAGGCGACGTCGCCGCCAATGTGAGCGAAGGCTTCTGGTCGGAAGACCTCAAATATCTCATGCGCTGCTCTGCGCTCTGCTGCGACCGCAAGATCATGTACAATTCCGGCGGCGAGGATGCCCAGATTACAGGCGACCGCACCGAAGAGGCGATCATCAAGGCCTACACCAGCAACGGCGGAGATATTGACGAGCTGCTCGATAAATATCCGCGCTGCGCCGAATTGCCGTTTGATTCCGCCCGAAGGCTCATGACGGTGGTTTATGACGTGGAAGGTCTGTATATGACCGTTACCAAAGGCGCTCCCGATGTGCTTATTTCTCGGTGTGTGAATGTGGACAACGGCGAGATCGAAAGACAGGCCAACGAAATGTTTGACGAAGGACTCAAGGTCATTGCCGTTGCGGTTCAGACGCTCAATCAGCTTCCCGAAAAGCTGACTCCCGAATCACTGGAGTACGATCTGGATTTTGTGGGACTGCTGGGACTGTACGATCCTTGCCGTGAAGATGTGGGCGAAGCGGTGGATATCTGCACCGAGGCCGGAATCCGCACGGTCATGATCACGGGCGACCATCCCGAAACGGCCGCCGCACTTGCGCGCAGGCTGCATATTCTGGGCGAGGATGAACTGGTCATTACCGGCGACAGGCTTGCCGCCATGTCGGACGATACGCTGAAGGAATGCATAGATCAGTATTCCGTCTTTGCGCGTATTACGCCGGAGGATAAGGTGCGCATCATCAAAAGCTGGCAGGCAAGGGGCGCCTGCGTTCTGATGACGGCCGGCGGCATGAATGACGCTCCGGCGCTTCACAAGGCGGACATCAGCTGTTCGGTCGAGGCAACCGCCACCGATGTGGCGGTGGATGCCGCAGACGTCACACTTTCCGGCAGCAGCTTTCTGAACATTCTGTCAATGATCAGGCAGGGCAGGCGCATCAGAAAGAATCTCAGACACCTTACCGAATTCAGCGTGACATGCTCCGTGGCCCAGACATTGCTTATCATTCTGGGCGGCATCGTGTTCAGGATCAATATACTCGGTCTGCTTCCTCTGGCAGTGCTCAATCTGTTCTTATTCCTCTTTGTGCAGCCCTGTTTTGCCGACGAGCCTGCCGATGCGGACATCATGAAAAAAATGCCCGAAATGAACGACGGCGCTCTTATCGGACAATTCGAAAGATACCGGGCTGTCATTGCGGGGGTGTACATAGTGTTCAATTCGTTGATCGCCTATATGATCGGCTCAGGATTTTTCAGGCTCAATCGGGGCGGAGAAAGAACCGGCATTACCATGGCATTTGCCGCCATGGCGCTTGGTTTGGCGCTTCACGCGTTTTGTTCACGCTCGGAAAAGCCGATTGCCGCGGCGGGCATATTCCGCAATTACAAGCTGCTGCTCGGAGTGCTGACCGTGGCTGCCGCGCTGGCAGTAATGATTGCGGTGCCGTGGGTGGCCGCCCTGATGGGATTTACGGCCCTGAGCGTCATGGAATGGTGTGCGGTGGCAGGTCTGCTGCTGATACAGCTTGTTGTCTGGGAATATCCCAAGCTCTATGTCATGGTGAAATTCTGAGTGGAAACCGCTCGCTCCGTCCGTTTCATCTAAAAAATTCCATTCATATAATCGCTGCCCGGGCACACAATATTACTGCGGCGCACGGATATCATTTTACACTGATTGTATTGAAGGAGTGCTATATCATGGCAAACAAGACCAGCAACAGAATTGTTGTTCCCGAGGCAAGAGAAGCTCTCGACAGATTTAAGATGGAAGCAGCCAACGAAGTCGGCGTTAACCTCAAGCAGGGTTACAACGGCCATCTCACTTCCCGTGAAGCGGGCAGTGTCGGCGGTCAGATGGTCAAAAAGATGATCGAGGCTTACGAAAACAGCGTAAAGTAAATTAACTTCACGGATTTGAAGCATTCGCCAATGCTGTAAAGCGTTATGCATTTACAGCATTGAACGGCCAATATAAGGAGTTCATTTGCTTTCTCAGCGTTTGAAAATATAACACGATAATCCGGTTCGGCAGAGAGTAAAATCCCGCAGGGTTTCGCTCTCTGCCGTTTTTATCAGACAGCGTTGTTATAATAATTTAACAATTTTACTGATTGAATAATAGGGACGATTGTTATATAATGATATAAACAGTCAGGAAAAATCCTCGAGATAGTTGATATACTGTTCCTGGCTGTAAATGAAAATGCCCTCTTTGAGACGGGATATTACGTCCTCCGGCAGCTGGCTTGTATCGGCAGGCAGTATTTCCTCGGGTGTCTCTGCGCCTGTTTCAAAAACGGCGGCCCGGCCTTGCCACAGTCTGATCACTCTGGTGCGGAAGGTGTCTTCTTCGCCCGAACCGGAGGAAACGCGGCTTTGATCGGCGTCTGAAACCTTCATTTGGACAGGCCCGGCAGCCGGCCGGTAGGACGCTGCCGAAGCCAGCGAATAGACCGACGCGCAGAAGGCGGCAAAGGCGGCAGCGAGGGCGGCGGATTTTTTGAAGGATGTATTTTTCATTTTCGGTTGCTCCTTTTGTTTTCTGTGTCAGCCGGTTGTCAAAGTATGCGCTGCACCGGTTTTTCATTGACGGCATACAACGGCTGTTTTCATATGACTGCGTTGATATTATTGGCAAAATACTGATTATCAATGCGTTTTCCGTTTAATTTTTTTACATGGTTACAAAATTATTAAATATTTAATAAAAGCGTGCAACTGTCGGATTTATGTGTTATAATTAATAAGATAACGAACTCATTTTTCCATAGAATCGGGAGGCGATATTTTCAATGGGATTTCAGGACTCGTTTAACAGTTTTTCCAAAAAAATCAAAGACGGCATCGGCAGGGCGGCTGACAGCATCAAAAAAGGAGCCGGCTCGTCCGGCAGAAAAGGCTCAGCCCAGTCCCGAGGCAGGTATTCATCAGGCTCCGGAGGAAAGGGCGGAGCGTCTTCTGGGCGCAAACCGTCTGAGAGTCAGTCAGGCAAGCCGGCGTGGCTGGCCATGCTGATGCGGGCAGGCAGCTATCTTGCCAAGACCTTTGCCACATTGCTGCTCATCATGGTCATTACCACATGTATCGTCGGAGCCACAGCGATGGTTTACGTTCTGGCCTTTCTGGACAAGAGCGTGAGCGATATTGACCTGACGCAGCTCAAGCTGAATTACACCACCACCATTTTTGCCTACGACAGCAATCAGAATATCATCAAGTACGAAACCATGCACGGCACCGAAAACCGTGAATGGGTGGATTACGACGATATGACGCAGTACACCAAGGATGCCGTCGTGGCAGTCGAGGACGAGCGTTTCTGGTCGCATCACGGCGTGGACTGGAAGAGCACGACCTTTGCCTTTGCCAATATGTTCCTCGGTCTCTCCAAAACCGACCGAGGCGGTTCCACTATCACCCAGCAGCTCATTAAGAACGTCACGCAGGAGGATGCCCACAGCGTCAACCGTAAGCTGAAGGAAATATTCAAGGCGCTGGAGCTGGAAAAGAAGTACACCAAGCCCCAGATATTGGAAGCCTACCTCAACGTCATCGCCCTGGGCAACGGCTGCAACGGCATACAGACCGCTTCGCAGACTTATTTCGGCAAGAACGCAAAGGATCTGACGCTTGCGGAATCGGCCGCCATCGTGGGCATTACCAAGTATCCTTCCAAATACAATCCCTTCTATCATCCCGATGAGAATCAGAAGCGTCAGCGCTACGTTCTGAAGAAAATGTACGAAAACGGCTTCATCACCAAGGATGAATATGAAGAAGCCAAGGCGGACGACTACATCTCCAGACTCAACATTTCGGCCAAGAACCAGAACGCCGTCACCAAATACTGGAGCTGGTACACCGAGCAGATTTTCACCGACGTGGTCAAGGATCTGCAGAAGCGCAACGGTCTGACCGAGAGCGAAGCAAGATTCCAGATGTACAACGGCGGCTTCAATATCTACGCCAACGTGGACATTGACCTTCAGAACAAGGCGGAGGCCATCTATAAGAACAAGACAGGCAACAACACCGAATACTGGCGCAAATTCCCCCGGTCGGTGCAGCCTCAGTGCGCCATAGCGGTGCTCAATTACAACGGTGAGGTCAAGGCGATTGTCGGCGCCAGAGGCGAAAAGAACGCCAACCGTATTCAGAACCACGCATCGCAGTCACGCAGACAGCCGGGTTCTTCCATCAAGCCGCTGAGTGCCTACGGACTTGCGGTTGAACTAGGGGTCATTGAATATTCCACCCCGGTCACCGACGAACAGATGACCATCAAGGACAACGGCACCACCAGAAAATGGCCGAGAAATTCCGGCGGACGCTACAGGGGCAACATTCCGGTCGTCAAGGGCCTGGAGGTTTCCGCCAACTGCGTTGCCGCCCGAATCGTCAGATACATCACTCCGCAGCAAAGCTACAAATTCATGACCGAGCGTCTTTGCATCAAGCTCAACGAGAAGGACAACAACCTGGCTCCTATGGCGGTCGGCGCTCTGACTGACGGCGTCACGGTGCTTGAAATGGCTTCGGCCTATGTTATGTTCGGCAGCGGAGGCATCTATTATTCTCCGGCCACTTATTCGCTTGTCACCGACCAGCAGGGCAATACCGTGCTGGAAAACACCACCGCCAGAGGCGTGCGTGTCATGGGTGAAGAAGCGGCGTCCATCATGAACCGCATGCTTCTCGCTCCGGTCAACGGTGCGAACGGTACGGCCAAGAGAGCCAAGATCAGCGGTGTTGACACATTCGGCAAGACCGGTACCACCAGTGATAACAAGGACCGTTATTTCTGCGGAGGCACTCCCTATTATGTCGGCGCCTGCTGGTTCGGCTACGCTGACAACAAGGTGCTGGAATATGCCAGCGTCAACTACGCTACGCAGGCGTGGATGTATGTCATGAGGGCCGCTCACAAGGGACTGCCCTCAAAGAAATTTGAACTCAGCAAAAACGTCGTTACACGACAGTACTGCACGGTGTCGGGCGGTCTGGCCAGCGCAAGCTGCTCATCGACAGCCACAGGCTACTACTCACGCAATTCATCCATGCCGATCTGTCCTCTGCACGGCGGCGGCCAGCTGACCAAATCATTTACCGCGCTGCTTTCGGATTCCAGTTCCTTCCGGACAACCGCAACCACACAGTCGACCACCTCGTCCGAAAAAACAACGGAGGAATCCACTACCCAGAAGACGTCAACCACCACGACGCAGGCGGCAGTCGGATAAGTCCAACACAATAGAATAACTCGTTTCAATCAAAGCAGCCGGATATTCCTGAATATTTTTTCGGAATCCGGCTGCTTTGTTGAGGTCATTGATTAAGCCATGAAAAAAACAGAGGCGGAAAATGTGAATTCTTAAAAAATATAGTTGATAGCAGGCTTAATGTATGTTATAATAAAGGTAGCTGTTAATTACTTTTTCCGATTCATCCAAAAACAGCGGCTTTATTTCTATGTTTAATACTAATTTTCGGTTGAAAGTAGACAATTATTTGCGAGAATATTTTGTGTTCTGCAAGGAATAGCTGTCGACTCGTCGACAGCAGGACGACGGCAGGCTGGCGCCTGCCTAGGACGATGACGCCGCAGGGCGCAAAATAGGCCGCAAAGAATGTCTGATTTTAGCTGAAAATTAGTATAAGATATCCATTGAATTTCTTTCAGCAAAAGGAGTAGATCTCGGCTTGACTGCAAAAATAAAATATAAATTCGGCAGGGCGTTGCAGCGATGGTCGGAGTTCAATACGGACGAAAGGATCATTACGGTCTGTGTGATAGCGCTTTTCCTTCCGTATCATCTCGTGGCTGTGCCGGGACTGTTTGCGGTAATGCGAGCGCTGTTTTGTCCGGAAGTCCGCCACAGAATGACTGCCGTGTCTTCATCGGGATATATCTACGCTTCTCTGCCGATCTTCGTTTTTCCGGCAATGGTATTCCATAACTGGTTCGGTCTGATGGGCGGCGCGGTGCTCTGGCTGATGCTCGTTTTCATGCTCTACTTATTCACGGTAATGCGGGTGCGTTTCTACAACAATGTGATTGATCTGATGCTCATTCTCAGTATCGGCGCCATGGCGGTTGGTGTGGCGGACAGATTGCTTTACCATTTCTGTGACATGACGGTGTTTATCGTGCTGGGGCGCACTTCATCCGTTTTTTGGAATCCCAATTACTACGGATATATGCTCGAACTGTTTGTGATACTGGCGCTCTATCGGTTTGAAAAACGTCACTCGCCGTGGTTCCTGGTCATATTGTTTGCCAATCTGGGAAGTATACTGCTCTGTGACTGCCGCACGGCCTGGGCCGCATTGGGAGCGGCGCTGCTGTTTTACGCAGTGCATTACAAGCGCAATGTCAAATGGGTCGTTATTACCATGCTGATTACTGTCGGACTGGTTATCGTGATACTGCTGGTGCCGATGTTTACGGGAAGATTCGCGGCCAATGTTATCGATTACGACGTGGATAAGCGTTCGCACATATGGGGAGACGCCATTCACTGGATCAGACGCCAGCCGGTTTTCGGCTACGGCATGGCTTCCTACCGTGAAATATGCATCCGAACCGGTGTTAAAGTGCGTTGGCATTCCCATAACATTATTTTGAATATCATGCTCGACTTCGGCGTTGCGGGACTTGCCTATTTCAGCTGCATGATCGGCAGAATCATCAGCGTGCTCAACAAGCCGCAGTTCTGCGTCATATACAGCCAGATCCGCAGCATGATCATGATAGCCGGTCTTGCCACGCTTATTCACGGCGTGACGGATGTGCCGATACTGGGAGTTCAGACGTCGCTGGCGCTGATACTGATCATATCGGGCTGCAGTGTGGAGAGAAACGAACGGGTGTTCAAGCGGCTGAGCAACTTCTGCGAAATATACGATAAGACATAAAGATTAATACCGACTCCGGCAGCATTGCCGGAGCCGGTTTTTTCACCTTCAAAAAAACCTTCATATTTTCCGGACGAATTGAATACTATTTATCAATAGTGAATTCGGAGGGAAAAACATGAACGGGAATACACTTGACGCCGGCATGAGAGCGGCGGCACTCGGTGAATATATTGTTGAGCACAGGGCCACGGTACGCACAGCGGCGGCCGCGACGGGAATATCCAAATCGACGGTGCATAAGGAGGTCAGTCAGAGACTTCGGGAAACCGACTACGGGCTTTATCTGAAGGTAAGGGAAGTGCTGGAACAGAATAAGTCCGAACGTCACATAAGGGGAGGAAATGCCACAAAAGAGAAATACCGCAAAATGGCCGAAAATGAAAAGAGGAATCAGCGCGAAAAATAGGCAAATGAGTGAAAAACGCCTTGCAAAACAGGAAATAAAATGGTATAATTGACATAAATCTTGTGAGCGAACCGCACTTTATGGGAGGATGTTAATTCATGCCGGAGATTTCACAGCTTCTTGGCGCAATGATCACCTATTACCGAGGCGATCCCCGAAGGATTCAGCACTTTGTCAAGGTGCATGATCTGGCACGCACCATAGGAGTACTGGAAGGACTTGACAGCGATACGCTTTATGTGCTCGAGGCGGCCGCTTCGGTACACGACATCGGCATACACATGTGTGAGATGAAATACGGCAGATGTGACGGAAAGCTGCAGGAACAGGAGGGACCTGATCTGGCCAAGGATATGCTCACCGCACTCGGATTTGAGGAGAGTGTCACGGAGCGTGTCTGCTGGCTGGTCGGGCATCATCATACCTACCGTCACATCCGCAGCTGGGATCATCAGATACTGGTGGAGGCTGATTTTCTGGTGAATCTTTACGAGGAGGGAGCGTCGCAGGAGGAAATCAGATCAGTCTACGAAAATGTTTTTGTAAGCGAAACAGGAAAGCTGTTTTGTAAAAAAATGTTTGATTTGTAAAAAAATAAATAAAAACTTCCATTTTTGTGTTGATTTTTTTAAAAATTATAGTATAATTAAATAGTAAGCTTGATCTGGAAAAGATCATTATCAACTTGAAAGGAAGCGATTGTTATTTTTAAAGAGCACATTAAAGGAAGAATGCAGGCATTCTGGATCATGGGCATAGTTGCATTGATCGTGGTCGGGGTAATCGCATTTAACAAGTGGAACACGGAAGCGTACATTATCGGAGATGTGTCGTACATCAGTTCTGGCGCCGCAAAGATGGAAAACTTCGATAAAAACGACGGTGCTTATACAGCTGATCCCTCCAAACTGTTCATTACATTTCTCCCGGACGGATGCGAATTTTATGATGTGAACGGCAAACCTATCACCGCTCTTGATATCACTGTCGGTTCCAAGGTGAAGATGACCTCCAGCACAGGCTTAAAGACCAATGCCGAAGGGTATACGACAGTTGAAATTGTGAAGGTAGAGGTTCTTGTAGCCGCTCCTTCGCCCGAGGAGTATCTGGTTAGGAATCAGCCGACCCAGCCGGCCACGGTGGAATCCTCCGATGAGACCGGAGAAACCGAGGGAGAATCCTCCACTGAGGACACCGCTGAGAACAACGGTTAATAGACGTTCCGGCGTACTGCCAGCGGCAGATTTAACATTACAATTCATGATGACCTCCGCATGTTGTAAGATGTGCGGAGGTTTTTTCTTATTTTTTCAAATAATCTTTTGATATACAATAGCTTTTTTTCATTTGCCGTGCTATAATGAAAAGAGCATAACTGATCAGGGGGTTGAATTATTTTGGAAAAAAGAAAAACAGTCTATATAGCAATGTCCGCGGACATCATTCACAGCGGACACATCAATGTGATAAATGAAGGCGCAAAGCTGGGCGACGTGGTGATCGGCGTGCTGACTGACGAAGCGGTCGCCACATACAAAAGGCTTCCGCTGCTGGATTACGAAACCCGGGCGAACATTCTGGGCAGCATTAAGGGTGTAGTCGGCACGGTGAGGCAGGAGACGCTTTCCTACGCCAACAATATACGCCGTCTGCGTCCTGATTACGTGGTTCACGGAGACGACTGGGCCAGCGGCGTGCAGAGCAACATCCGCCGTGAAGTCATCGAACTGCTTGCCGAATACGGCGGCCGACTGGTGGAAATTCCGTACACACAGGGAGTCAGCACCTCCCAGCTGGAAGAGAGCCTGAATTCCATCCATAATACCCCCGATGTGCGCAGAGCGAAGCTCCGCCGCATGCTGAAAATCAAGCCCTGGATCAGGGTAATGGAGGCTTCCAACGGCCTTTCGGGACTGATCGTGGAAAAGACCCGTATCGAAGACGCCGAGACCGCCACCGTCAGGGAATTCGACGCCATGTGGGTGAGCAGTCTCTGCGACTCCACCTTCAAGGGCAAACCCGACATCGAACTGGTCGACCTGACCAGCCGCATCAATACCATCAACGAAATCATGGAGGTCACCTCCAAGCCGATCATTCTGGACGGAGACACGGGCGGCAAGCTGGAGCATTTCTTCTTTAATGTGCGCACGCTGGAGCGTTTGGGCGTTTCGGCAGTCATCATAGAGGACAAGACCGGACTCAAGCAGAATTCACTCTTCGGCACCGAGGCAAAGCAGGTGCTGGACGATCCGCACGAATTCGCCGCCAAGCTCCGGGCAGGCAAGCAGGCGCAGCAGACCCGGGATTTCATGATATTCGCCCGTTTGGAGAGTCTGATTGCCGGTATGGGCATCGACGACGCCATGGAACGGGCAAAGATTTACCTAGAAGAAGGCGGAGCGGACGGCATCATGATTCACAGCCGTGAAAAGGACGGCTCTGAGATATTTGAATTCCTGCGCCGGTTCAGGGCCTATTCTCCCGAGGTGCCGGTGATACTCGTGCCGACCTCCTACAACCAGTTCACCGAGGAAGAGCTGCATGCGGCCGGAGCCAATATCATCATTTACGCCAATCATCTTCTCCGCAGCGCCTATCCGGCCATGGCCAGCACCGCCAGGAAGATTCTGGAATGTTCACGCAGCAAGGAAGTGGACGACGTCTGTCTCTCCATCAAGGAAGTGCTGTCCCTCATTCCCAATAAAAATTGAAAGGTTATTTGACATATGATAGACACAAAAGAATTTTACGACTGTCTCATCTCACGAAAAATGGATTTCTTCACAGGCGTGCCTGATTCGCTGCTGGCGAATTTCTGCGCCTGCGTCAGGCAGAATTCCCCTGAGAACCGCAACATCATTGCCGCCAACGAAGGCAACGCTGTGGGAATCGCCTGCGGCTACCATATAGCGACCGGACAGTACGGCGTGGTGTATATGCAGAACAGCGGCGAAGGCAACGCCGTCAATCCTCTGCTTTCCATTGCCGATGAAGAGGTATATTCCATTCCTTTGCTGCTGATGATAGGCTGGCGGGGAGAACCCGGCACCAAGGACGAGCCGCAGCACAAAAAACAGGGCAAGGTGACGCTTGCGCTGCTTGAGGCGATGGGCATTGCCTATGAGATATTGGAGGACGACTATCTTTCGCAGATAGAGCGTGCCGTGGAATACATGCGCACACAGAGCAGGCCTTACGCCATTGTTGTGCGCAAGGGAACATTCAGTGAGTACAAGGCGGACAAGGACGTTGCGGATTATCCGCTGTCCCGTGAGCAGGCGCTGGAATGTGTGCTTGACTGCATTCCGGAGCAGGATTTCATCGTATCCACCACCGGCAAGACTTCCCGTGAGATATTTGAGATCAGGGAGGCGTGCGGTCAGAGTCATTCGGGCGATTTTCTGACGGTCGGCGGAATGGGCCACACTTCTTCCATTGCGCTGGGCATGTCGCTCGGCACCGACCGGAATGTTTACTGTATCGACGGCGACGGCTCCTTCATTATGCACATGGGCGCTTTTGCCATCAACGCCGACAAGGCGGGAGCGAATTTCAAGTACATTCTCAACAACAACGGTGCGCACGAATCGGTAGGCGGTCAGCCGACAGTCGGATTTAAGATTGATATTCCCGCCGTGCTGAGGGCAGTCGGCTTTGAGCATGTGATGACGGCGCAGACCGGGGAGGAAATCGCCGCCGCCATGAAGCGACTGGCTGAAGTGAAGCTGGGCGCGCTGATCATTTATACGCATCAGGGCTCCCGAGAAGATCTCGGCAGACCCACGGTTTCTCCCGTTGATAATAAAAAGGCTATGATGGAAAGATTCAGAGATTAGTGTTCATAGGCTTCAAATAAAAATAAAGGAATGACATTTATCAATGAAAGCAATCATATTCAATTCCGGGCTGGGCAAGCGAATGGGCGAGCTGACCCTGCACAATCACAAATCAATGGTCAGGCTGCAAAGCGGCGAGGCGATTTTTGAGCGCCAGCTCAGACTGCTTCACGAGTGCGGCATCAATGAATTTGTGGTGACGGTCGGCCCGTTCAAGGAACAGCTCATTGAAGCAAGCAAGGCGGCGCATCTGAGTCGCTGCCAATTCACGTTTGTGGAAAATCCTGTCTATGACAAGACAAATTATATCTACTCCATGTACCTGGCCAGGGAATACATCACCGGTGACGTGCTTTTTATGCATGGAGACCTTGTGTTTGACAAGGCGCTGGTGAAGGCGGTGCTGGAAAGTCGGTATGCCTCCCTCGGCTGTGTCAACCGCAAAAAGCCGCTTCCCGAAAAGGACTTCAAGGCGAGAATCGATCACGGCTGCATTCAGGAAGTCTCGGTAAAAATCTTCGACGACAATTGCTTTGCCTTTCAGCCGTTTTACAAGCTGTGTGCGGAGGATACGGCAGCCTGGGTCAGGCAGGTGGAGAAATTCATCTCGGAAGGGAAGGATCAGTGCTACGCCGAGAACGCACTGAACGAAATTCTGGCGGACATGCATGTGCTGGAATTTGATTACAGCCGGTATTATGTAGACGAAGTGGACACTCCCGATGACCTCAAAAGAGTTTCCTCCGACATTCGCCGCTTCGACTTTGCTGAGCAGGAATTTGCGGGAGGCATTTCTAGCGTTAACGACATAATGAAGAAATACGGTCTGAAAAAGGCCTTTGTAGTGTGCGGCGTGCCTGAGGACTTGTTTGAAAGAGAATTTTGTTTTAATTATGTAATATTTGATGGATTTACTCCCAACCCCGATTACAACGAGGTCTGCGAAGGCGTAAGGCAATTCCGTGAAAGCGGCTGCGACTGCATTGTTTCAATAGGCGGAGGAAGCGCCATCGACGTCGCCAAATGCGTCAAGCTCTATTCCGCCATGGACGTCGGTAAGCCTTACATTGACCAGCCGCATCGATTCTCCGCCACAAAGCACATTGCCGTTCCCACAACGGCAGGCACCGGGAGCGAATCCACACGGTTTGCGGTGATCTATTACAACGGCGTAAAGCAGTCGGTCACGGACGACAGCATTGTTCCGGACATTGCCGTTATGGACGCTTCACTGCTCAAAGGACTTCCCGAATATCAGAAAAAGGCCACCATGCTTGACGCTTTATGTCATGCCGTCGAATCCATGTGGTCGGTCCATTCCGATGAAAAGAGCATGGAGTATTCCAAAGCCGCCATACGAATGATTTTCGCCAGTTACCGGGATTATCTTGCCGGCGATGAATCGGCGGCAGGAACTGTTCTGACGGCAGCCAACCTGGCCGGACGTGCGATTAATATATCCCAGACCACGGCTGCGCACGCCATGAGCTACAAGCTGACCTCCACCTTCGGCATCGCCCACGGGCATGCGGCCGCGCTATGCCTTCCGGAAGTGTGGCGGTACATTGCGTCACACACCTCCGAATGCAGAGATCCCAGGGGAGAAGATCATCTCGTCAAAGTGCTGAGGGAGATTTCCGACGCTTTCGGAGTCGATACGCCGGAGAAGGCTCTCGAAAAATTCAACGGTATGATGGCCGGGCTGAATCTGAAGAAAGTCTCCTGCGACGATGAAAACAGACTCAGCGAGCTTGCCGGTTCGGTCAATCCGCAAAGGCTCGGCAATTGCCCTGTCGCTCTCAGCCGTGAATTGCTGCTGGAAATGTACCGCCGCATTCTCCGGGCTTGATGTTTCATCCCACACACAAAAAAAGCTCCCTGTACGTCCGGTGGATGCACAGGGAGCTTTTTTGGTTATCAATTAATGTTACTGTTTTTCGGCGGCCAGATCGCCCAGAAGGAAGCGCTTAAATGACTTCATCACCCACAGGATGAATTTTACGGGCGTCTCGAAGGAACGCTTTTCATTCCGCCAGTCGCAGAGCCGATGGTACTTTTCAAATATTCTCGCCTGAATAGGCGTTATTCCGTAGAAGGTCCACATGTCATGGCCGGAATAATGGCAAATTTTCATGCCGTGCAGGGCGGTTCTGATTTCCTCCTCGGAGTAGGGGAGATGCCGTATGTTGCGGATCAGCTTCGGAATGTCGCTGTCGCAGATCATCCACATCATATTGTATTCCAGCGGAAGAATCATCATGTCGTCGCTCATAACGTAGCTGATGGCATCCTGGTCGGGGTAAGCAAGCTCCTTCCGGCTGCGGACGTAGTCAATGATCCTCTGCTCAGCGTTTCGCTCGACCCAAGCTTTAATATCCATCACCAGCACACCGGAATTGATATAGACACTGTTTTCAGGCATACCGAGTGCCTGCTTGCGGCAGTCCTCATCCGCATCTGCCACCGCCGCAAGGCATCTGCCCTGCATGTCCACGGTGAAAAGCTCCGTCACGGGCCTGTCCATGAGGGCGTCACAGTCCATATACACCAGCCGGGTCACATCGGGACATATCGGCAGGACTTCTCCGGCGAGCAGCCGCCCGAAAATAGACGGATGCCATGAAAAATGGCTGCCGCGGACAATCTCGTCAAGGCGCAACGAAATATCGCAGAAGAAGATTTCCGCATTGTCAAACCGGGAAGTCTGTTCCCTCAATCGCTTTCTGTTCTGTTCCGTAATGCCGCAGTCCATGACAAACAGCCTGACCTTATCCACTTCATGGCACATGTTGTGCAAAATCGAATAGCTACAAATGCCAAGATTCTTTACATAATTATCGTTGGAAACCAAGAGGAAATCAGCATTCATATTTTTTTTTCAGTCCCATCCACATCACAATGATTGAAATACCTACCCATTCGCCTTTTTGTAATCGCCGTATAATACCCGCTTGACCGACATAGCGCACCATTTGAAGAATACTGCGGGAGATTGGAAGCTTCTTTTTTCGTTCCGCCAGTCGCACAGCCGGCGGTACTTTTTGAAAACGCCGGTCGCAATCGGTGTGATTCCGTCAAACGACCACATATTATGCCCCGCAAAATGAACAATACAAGGGTGATACAGGGCATATTCCACCTGTTCGGCCGTGTAGTAGAAGTCGGGAATCCTGCTGAGCATTTTGGGAATGTCCCTTTGGCAGATCATCCACATCATATTGTACTCCGGCGGAAGTATCACAATTTCGTGACCCAGCACGTAATTGATTGCATCCTGATCGGGGTAGAGCAAAGCTTCGGGGAAGCTGTTGATGTACTCGATGATCCTGCGCGAGGCGTCAAGCTCCATCCATCGTGCTGTGTCGATCACCAGCACGCCGGAATTGATATAGTTACATTCCGGCGCAATGCCGAGCGCCTGTTTGCGGGGAGCGTTGTCTGCGTCGGTGACGGCGGCAAGGCATTTTCCGCCCAGATCCATCGTGAAAAGCTCCGTTACCGGCCTGTCCATCAGCAGGTCGCAGTCGAGATAGACCAGCCTGTCCATATCGCCGTAAATGTTCGGCAGCTCGTTGAGAAAGAGCCTTCCGTAGATGGCTCTGTGCCAGCGTGTCTTGACCTTTGGCATAACAGCGTCGAGCTTTTTGTCTATATCGTAAAATATCATCTCGGCATTGCCGAAACGAGCCGCCTGATGGCGCAGTTTTTCTTTGTTCTGTTCGGTAATGCCGCAGTCCATGACAAACAGCCTGACCTTATCCGCTTCGGGACACATATTGTGCATGACCGAATAGGTGCATATGCCGAGATTCTTAACATATTTGTCATCGGAAACAAGCAAAAAATCAGCCGTCAAAATGATCATTCCTTTGTCTTTCAGTCAACCGGCACTTTACGGCTCCGGAGCGGATGCGGGGAAATGTCAGCCGCTATGCCTTGTAAAGTGAGCAGGAGCGCCGCCTTCTGATGCATCCCGTCTTCATGAGACCATTCTTTTCCGGCAGGCATGATGACTCACCTCTTTATACTCAATGATACAGCTTTAAATACATTATATCATCATTCGGGTCGAAAAGATATGCCGAAACTATGAATTTTCTGAATGATTTACCGGTTTCTGCCGTCGTACCACTCGAGAAGTCCGCCGAATATGCAGTAAGCGATCCGGTACTGATATTCGTCGGTGCAGAGAAGCCGCTCCTCATCGGGATTGGAGAGAAAGCCGCACTCGCACAGCACGGCGGTGTTCTTCGCATTGTAAAAGAGGTAGAGATTCTTGCCCGTCCTGACAATCTCCCTCGGCTTTTCGGGCTGGATATTCGTGTTGAATTCCGCCTGAATGTATCCGGCAAGCTCCTTGCTGCCCGGTTCGTTGGGCGAGTAGAAAATCTGACCGCCATGCACGCTGCTGTTTCCGGCGAGTTTATTCTGATGGATGCTGATCAGCACGGAGCCGGGATATAGATTGGTCAGATTCAGCCGGTTGCGCATGTCGCTGATTTTTCTGCGTCTGACGGTTGTGTCCTGGGTGTCGCTGAGCGCCGTATCGGTGTCCCGTGTCATGACGACTTTGAATCCGGCGTCGGTGAGCATATCACGCAGCTTGAGCGAAATGGCGAGATTGACGTCCTTTTCGATGGTGCCGTTCACTCCGACAGCGCCGCCGTCGAAGCCTCCGTGACCCGGGTCAATCACGATCAGGCGGCTGTTGTCCTGATCGGGAGTGATGCTTTCGGAGGCCGGTAAGGAGTGATCCTTTCGGACAAAAAGCATAGAGAGTCCCAGCAGTGTGACAGCGAAAAGCAAGAACCAGTGACAGGCTCTGACACGAATGATTCCTTTGTTTTTTTTCACTAAAATAAACCCCCGTTAACAGATATGATACTAATACTAATTTTCGGCTGCTGCCAATCATTCAGTAATATATTCTATTACCGGGGCGTTTGTTTTATTACAATGATTACGGTATTCCAGCTCCGCCTTCAGACAATCCGGCGGAATCGGCGTTGTAATGCCTGTAGTATTCTCCCGTTTCAATGTCTTTCCAGAGGAAAGAGCCTTCCTCCAGCACAATGCAGCTGTGGCAGCTTGCTTCTTTGGGGATGGAGACCGAGCCGGGATTCAGGCAGAGACAGCCGCCTGCTTTTCGTAATTCCGGCACATGGGTGTGGCCGAACAGCAGAATATCTCCCTTCCGTAGCGGCGGCAGATGTTCCGGATGAAAAATATGTCCGTGCGTGGCGTACATGATGCGGTTTCCAAGCGTAAGAAGGGCGTAATCCGCCATGATCGGGAAAGGAAGCACCATCTGATCCACTTCGGTGTCGCAGTTGCCCCTCACGCAGAAGATGCTGTCGCTCAGGGGAGAGAGCTGCCGTATGACCTGTTTGGGTGAGTAGTCCCTGGGAAGGTCGTTTCTCGGGCCGTGGTAGAGAATGTCGCCCAGCAGCAGGAGACGGTCGGCATGCTCATCGGCAAAGGCTTTCAGCAAAAGATCGCAGTAGTAAGCCGAACCGTGAATGTCAGAGGCAATCATCATTTTCATTTTGCGTGCAGCTCCGTTCTTGATTTAATCAGTCAGATTGTCCGATGACGGCTGGTTGGCGGAATCTTCTGCGTTTCGGTCGAAAAAATCGGAGTCTGACACGCATCCGGTTTCAACACATTCCGCGGCGTTTTCTTCGGCTGTGTACTCATCGGCATATCCGGCCGAATCATAGGCCGCATCCGATTTTGCCTTAGAGGCGTCGGATGATCCGATGACGGCAGTCAGGGCGGCGCCTCCGATGATCACCGCAAATGTAGCCGCTGCGATTCCTGCGGCCATCGCAGGCCGGAAGGCTTTTGTCTTTTTCGACCCGGCTGGGAACGTCTCGGCAGGGATCATTTCCCCTGCGAAGAATTCCTCAAAGCTCTCGGCCGGCTCACCGGCGGCAATTCTTTCGGAAATGGTGCCGAAAGCGGGAGGATGATTCGGTTCCGGATGGCAGTAAACCGCCGCGCCGATTCTTTTTTCCACGTCATAAAGCTTTTCGCTGTTGTTCAAATCGTCCGCCTCCTTTCAGTGACTGCTGTCGTCAAGCATTGCCCTGAGCTTCCTGACCGCTTCGGCGTGCCGCCATTTGACCGTTCCGAGAGGCTGTCCCAGCACTTCGGATATTTCCCTGAGCGTCAGTCCGGAAACGGCGTGAAGCGAGACAACCTGCCTTTCCTCGGGGGAAAGGGAAGCCATCGCTTCTCCGACGGCCTGTGAATCCAGCGCGCTTGATTCCACGTCGGTGCCGTCGGAGAGGTGTTCGTCAAGCTCGGCGGCAGGGACGGAATTTTTGGCCAGATGTGTAAAAGCAAGCCTGCCGGCGATGCGGTAGACCCAAGAACGCCCGTGTCCTTCGGCGGCAAATTTCGGGGCGTATTTGTAAACCCTGATAAAGGTGTCCTGTGCGATATCCTCGGCGCTCTGCCTGTCGCCGCCGAGCATGGAGTAAAGATATCCGTAAATCTCACGGTACATAGCGTTGTAGAGCGATTCAAGGGAGGACATATCGCCGGAGGCAATATGAAGGATAAGCCGGTCGGCGTCTAGTTGACTCAGCCTTTCGCCCGGATAAACACTGTCGGGTATGGACATTGACCATCACTTCCCACCTGTAAATACAACCTTTGAACTGACAATTTGGTTGGTGTTTTTTCTGTAATTTTATTCTCGCATATTTTTCGTAAGAATGCAACAGGTTTTTTGCAGATCGACCCATGGAATACGGCTGATTTATTCGCAAAAATAGGTTGCCTTTATTGACTTTTGATGATATAATAGGAGAGAAGATCAGATCAAGGAGTTATTGTGAAATGACAACACGAAATCTAATTGATTTAAATCAGCTCTCACTGGAGGAGCTGGACGATATAGTGGATATGGCGTGCAGAATCAGCCGCCACCCTTCGCACTACAGCAGTGCGTGCCGGGACAAGCTGATGGCCACCCTGTTTTACGAGCCTTCCACACGCACCCAGATGTCGTTTCAGTCGGCGATGCTCCGACTGGGCGGCAAGATTATCGGCTTTGACAATCCCGGTTCCACTTCCGTGGCCAAGGGCGAGAGCCTGAAGGACACCGTGACGGTGCTCAGCGGCTACACCGATATCCTCACCATCCGTCACCCGGTGGAAGGCGCCGCTATGGCGGCTTCGCTTTATTCCAGCGTTCCGGTAGTCAACGCTGGCGATGGCGGACATTTGCACCCGACCCAGACGCTGACCGACGTGGTCACGCTGCGTAATGTGGCGGGAAGAACCGACAATCTGGTGATCGGAATGTGCGGAGACCTTGCCAATGGCAGAACGGTTCATTCGCTCTGCAAGTGCATGGCACGCTACGGCGGCAATTCCTTTGTGTTTATCTCCACAAAGGCGCTTGCCATGCCGGAATACATCAAGGATTACGTCACCGCCTGCGACTGTCAATACTCCGAAGTGCGCACCATCGAGGAAGCGATCCCTTACCTCGATGTGTTGTATATGACACGGATCCAGCGTGAACGCTTTACCAGCGAAGAGGAATATCAGGCGCAGAAGGGCGTTTATGTGCTGGACGGCAAAAAAATGAGTCTCGGCAAGCCAGATCTGTGTGTGCTTCATCCTCTGCCGAGAGTGGACGAGATTTCCTACGAAGTGGACGATGACCCGAGAGCCTATTATTTCAAACAGACGCTCTACGGCATGTACGGACGCATGGCGCTTATTATCCGGCTCACCTCCGAGCACGAGAGCTGCCAGCCGGAGAAGCCGTCCGTTGACAGCGGCTTTGTCTGCCGCAATCCCAAATGCATTACCCAGCTGGAGACCTATCTGCCGCCCATGTCCATCGACACCCCCAAGGGCAAGGTCTGCGCCTATTGTGAGCATCACTGACGGCATGAAACCGGTAATCATGACCATCACCGGCGGTCCCCGGAAGGAGGGCGATTCGGCCGGTATGCTGCGTCGTTTCACACGAGAGCTTGACGTGCGACTGGTGGAATACAGCGCCTACGACAGTGGATTCGCACCCTGCACCGACTGCCGGGCCTGCCGGCAGTTTGAAGGCTGCGCCATGGACGATATGGACGGATTTTTTGCGGATTTTGAAGCTGTCGATGGCATTGTGATAGCCTCACCGGTTTACAATATGTCCTTTCCCGCACCTATGAAGGCCATTCTCGACAGAATGCAGCGGTATTACAGCGCCAGATTTTTTCTGGGCAAGCGTCCCCCGATTGTCAAACGCCGCCCGGTTGCCCTTCTGCTTTCGGCAGGTTCGGAGGAGGAGGACGGCGAGACGGCTTCCCGTCAGCTGGAGAGAATTTTCACCGTAACCAACTGCGAATTGGTCAGCCGAATTGTACTATTCGGCACAGACCATCCGTTCACCCGATCCGAAACAGAAGGGGAAATATTGCGCAAAGCCGCTGAATTCGGCGCTTGGTTAACTGTCCATCACTAATATATCACAAAAAAATAATCAAAAATTCATATACAAATTAACTTTAACACATTATTCTGATGTATAATAGAAGTGAATGTGCAGCGCCTTTCGCTGCACATAAAGATTTTGTCGAAAAGACAGGCAGTTTGTGATTTTGAGATTAAGATTTTTTATGCATACATATGAGGTGTTTTTTATGAGCAATACAAGCACGACCGGTAATACATTGAGGATACTTGTAGCAGACGATGAGGACAGGATAAGAAAGCTGGTCGGTGATTTTCTCTACCGCAAGGGATACGAGATCATCGAGGCGGCCGACGGCGGAGAGGCTCTGAAGCTGGCGGGGCAGGATCCCGCGCCGGATCTCATCATCCTCGACGTGATGATGCCCGTGGTGGACGGATGGACGGTTCTTTCCGAGATACGCCGCAGCAGCAACGTGCCGATCATTCTCCTGACCGCCAAGAGCACTGAGAACGATCAGCTGGGCGGATTCCGTCTCGGCGCAGACGATTATATCACCAAGCCCTTCTCACCCAGCCTGCTGGTGGCAAGAGTGGAAGCGCTGCTCAAAAGAGGCGGAAAGATCAACGAAAACCGCCGGGTCTGCGGTGACATCAGCATTGACGATGTGGCGCATGTGGCCTATGTCAAGGACAAACCGCTTGAACTCACTCCAAAAGAATACAATCTCCTGCTCTATTTTCTGGAAAATAAGGGCGTGGCTCTTTCACGCGAAAAAATACTTAACGGCGTGTGGAACTACGATTACTTCGGCGATCTGCGCACGGTTGACACACATGTCAAGCAGCTGCGTTCCAAGCTCGGCGAATCGGGCAACATGATCGTCACCGTCAGAGGCGTGGGATACAGACTTGAGGTGAAGTAATTGTCCCCGATAGCATCTTTGCGTGAAAAATTCAACACAGTCAGCAGGCGTACCGGCAATCTTCCTCTCCGTGTACGCCTTTTTCTGATTACATTCGGCGTGCTGCTGCTTTTTCTTGGAATCATCTTTCTTACCAATACCTTTCTGCTCAAGCCCTACTATCATTACATGAAGGAAAAGAAGCTGACCTCCACGCTGCTGAAGATTTCCTCACTCGATCTGAGCGACACCGATGAGCAGGGATATGCCTCGGACAGGCTTTCGATGCAGCTCAAATCGCTGGAAGAAGAGGGCAACATTGTGCTGATCCTGCTCAATGACGACCTCGATATCATCTATTATGACGGAGAGGGATTGGTTGGCGCAAGAAGTCCCGACCGCTTTGACGGCGCAAGGCAGTTTTTCAACAGCCTCTTTGAGATGTCGGAGAAGGAGTACAAGGGCGAAGGGACCCTTTCGTCTCCCGCCATAAGCACCCGCCGCAATCCCAAGACCGACACCCTGTACCTCAGCCTTTACTCGGTGATTCCTTCCTCCGTGGACGGCGAGACGGCCTATTACCATATCCTGATGAACACTTCCCTTTCGGCCATAGAAGATGCCGTATCGGCTTTCAATGACTATGCGCTGGCGCTGGGATTGTTTGCCATGATGATAAGCGGCCTGGTTTCGGTGGTGCTGTGCTCCAATTTTGTCCGGCCTATTCTCCGCATCAATCAGGCCACCAAACAGCTTGCGGATATGGATTTCAGCGTCAAGCTTGACGTCAGTTCAAAGGATGAGCTGGGACAGCTGGCGGAAAGCATCAATCACCTTTCCTCCGAGCTGGAGACCAAAATAGGACAGCTGAGCATCGCCAATAAGCAGCTCAAAAGGGATATAGAGGAGAAAGAGAAAATCGACCTCATGCGCCGTGAAATGATTTCCAATATCTCCCACGAATTCAAAACGCCGCTGGCCATCATCATGGGCTACTGCGAAGGACTGCAGCTCAACATCAACAATGAGGAAAAGGATTACTATTGCAGCGTTATTTCCGATGAAGCCGTCAAGCTCAACAATATCGCGGCGCGTCTGCTCAATCTTGCCGAGCTGGAATCCGGCGTGGAAATGGATATTTCCGAATTCAGCCTTGCGGAACTGGCGGAGGAACGTCTGAAGACCATATCCTACATATTTTCGGAGCATGATATTTCCACCGGCTTCAAGAGCGCCGGCAGCTGTCTCGTCAACGGCGATTACGGCAGAATCGAAGAAGTCATCAACAACCTTCTCTCCAATGCGCAGCACCACACACCCGACGGGGGCCATATTTCGGTCGAAGTGACAGATGAAGGGGACAAGGTGAGCTGCTGCGTGTATAATTCCGGCAGCCATATTCCCGAGGAGAGCCTCGAGCGCATCTGGGAGAGCTTCTACAAGGTGGACAAGGCCAGGACGCGCAAATACGGCGGTTCCGGACTGGGACTCAAGATTGTCAGCTCTATCATCAATCTTCACGGAGGAAGCTGCCGGGCGGAAAATACCCCGGACGGCGTGAGATTCATATTCACACTTCCCAAAGAGATACCCGTCAGGCAGGAATACGAGGTAAAGTAAACGCTTTTTCTTCAAAAAAATTGTGATATTTAATATATTTTCTCAATTTGTTCTTGTTTTTGCTGTATATATAGTGTATAATGATAAGCGTCGGCTGGAATATTCCTTTGACGCTTATACTATTTTTTGGAAGTGGTTTTATGGCAGCGGATATGCATTGCCACACCAACCGTTCTGACGGCTCGGATTCACCGGAATTCGTAATCAGGCTGGCAAAGGCAAAAGGTCTTTCGGCGCTTGCCCTCACTGATCACGATTGTTATCCGGACGACGGCGCTGTGGAATTCGGAAAGAGCATAGGACTCCGGGTGATTAACGGAGTGGAGTGTTCTACTTACGACTACTCACGCAGCCACAAGGTCCACATTCTGTGCTACAACATCAAGCGGCCCGACGCAGTTGCGGAGCTTCTGGGACGTGTGACCAGAGCCAGGACGGAAGCAACGCTCGCTATGATTGACAGGGTTTCCAGAATCTACCCGATTACAGAGGAAATGGTCATGGAAGGCGTGAGCGATTCCGGATTTATCGGCAAGCAGCACATCATGCTTGCGCTGATGAAGGCCGGCTATACCAACGAAATGTACGGTGAACTCTTCCGTGAGTTATTCAACGCCAGAAGCGGAAGCTGCTTTGTGCCGGTGAAGCAGCCGGATTCGCTGGAAGCCATGGATTATCTGCGGGAATCGGGCGGAGTGATAGTGATGGCGCATCCATCGGTCTACGGCAGCATCACTTCGCTGGGCGATCTTATCAGGGCGGGAATTCACGGCATCGAGCTGAATCATCCCCGCAATACGCCCGAACACATGGAGATCATCCGGCAGGCGGCCGAGCGGCACGGCCTGATTCTGACAGGCGGCACGGATTTTCACGGCTATTTCTGTCAGTCACATGAATGCTGCCCTCTCGGCTCATTCACCGCAACGGACGAAATGCTCGAGCGCTTTGATCAGCTCAGCGCCGGGCTGTAAATTATTACTCCGGCAACTAAATATTGATAATAAAAAGAAAAAAGCAAGCGCAGC
>CAMHJC010000023.1 GCA_946185345.1 uncultured Clostridia bacterium | reverse complement strand
CGAAAAATTCGTCTTTCAGCCATATGTCAAGTAAATCGCCTTCACATAGCTTTTGGTCTGGTGTGCAGCGTTTTCGGTTGATTTTAATGTTTTTGGTACGTATGCTCTTGTACATAAGTGACGAGGGATTGGCCGGAAAGGTTTTTTCAATGAATTTGTTAAGCCGCTGTCCTGCGTCGTTTTTGTTGATGACTATCTGTTTCAATGAACCTGTCTCCTTCAAAACCGGGATGAAAATAATGATACTATTATTCTATCATATAATTGTGAATTAAGTGTGACATACAACTTAGTGAATATTATTGATAATTTATTATTCTATAAAGTATCAAATAAAAATTGTTTCATGTGAAACATGATTTTAAATTATTTTGCCTTCTTTGGAATAAAATATTTTCACACAGAATATACATTCATCAAAGGAGGAAGTTGAAAATGTGTGATCGTTCAGACAAGAACTGCAAAGTAATATTGAAGTATCTGCCGGAATACATCATTCCACCTATCGAAAAAATATTTGATAGATTTGGCGGAAGCGTGAATGAGATCAGATTAAGAGTCGGGAGGCCGGCTGTTGTAATGCTCTCGGATGATCATCAAACAATCTGTCCTGACAGATTTCTTTCGCAAACTGAAATCAACGCCGTTTATGAAAAAATCTGCGACTATTCTGTATACAGTCATCAGGCGGAACTGGCACAGGGGTATATTACTGTTCAGGGAGGACACAGGGTAGGCGTCTGTGGAACTGCTTCATCAGATAAAAACGGCACCCGGACAATCAGGTACATTTCATCCGTCAATATTCGCATAGCCAGTGAGCATCCGGGGTGTTCAACGATGCTGATGAATCAGGTTTTTTCGGATCATGTTTGCGGTGTCTTGATTGCGGGGCCGCCTTGCAGTGGAAAAACGACTTTACTAAAAGATATCGCATTGAAACTTTCATCAAGGCCTTATTTCAAAAAAGTGGCGATGGTGGACGAGCGCAATGAACTTGCGGGAATGTACCGTGGCGTACCGCAGAATACGCTGGGAGATTTTTGTGATGTCCTTTGCGGATATCCGAAAGCAGAAGGAATCCTGAATGCGGTGAGAGCACTTTCTCCGGATATCATCATTTGCGACGAAATAGGGAATAAAGAGGATGTGGAGGCCCTTCTGAATGTGCTGAATACCGGAGTGACGGTCATTTCGTCGGTTCATGCTTGTAATGTTGATGAACTTTACAGACGTGAAATGATTAAAAAACTCCTGAATTCAGGGGCTTTTGAGAAGATTGTTGTATTGAGAGGCGGCAGCAGCCGATGTGTGCTTGACTCCGTTGTTGAGGTTGAACAAAAATGACAATCAGGATATTGGCTGCGCTTCTGATCATCTCATGCGGCGGATTATTGGGGTTTGAATTTCGCAGAAAAACATTCGTCAGAGTAAAAAGCCTCGTGATGATTAGGGACTACCTCAAAAATGTAAAGTCGTGTATTTCTCATACAGGAATGAGCCTGGAGGATATTGCCGTGAGGCTTGACGAAAGGAATTCCTCGGACAATATTTCGCTTAAAATACGGGAATATATCCAACATGAGCCTTTTTATTATTCTTTTTTGCATGCGCTCGGCGATACACGAAGGGCGTTTTGTCTGACCGACAGCGATATTGATCTGATGGCTTCCCTGGTAAAGCAACTCGGGTGTTATGATCTGGATGAAGCGCTATCCTGCCTGAGTTATGCGGATGAGCAATTGTCTTTTCTGATTTCTGACGCTGAGCGGAAATGTGAAACCGAAGGAAAGATTGATCTGACATTAGGGATTTCAGTGGGAGCCATTGCGGCGTTGATTTTATTCTGATTAAACGTGAAAGGACAAGCTGAAATGATTGACGTGGATTTTATTTTTAAAATTGCAGCGATAGGCATAATAGTTGCTGTCCTTAATCAGGTGTTGATAAGGGCAGGTAGAGAGGAACAGGCCATGATGACCACATTGGCCGGAATCATTGTGGTGCTGATGATGATGATTTCCCGCATTAGTACGCTTTTTGAGACAGTCAAGACCACCTTCGGTCTGTAACGGTGCTATGAATATTTTTTCTTTTATCGGAATTACCATGCTGATGTGTGTGATCATTGTCACTGTCGGTCAGGTCAAGCCCGAAATGTCGTTGTTGCTGATGATTGCGTGCGGAGTGACACTTACCTTCTTTCTGATATCGTATGTCATTCCGCTGATTGACGGGATTTCATCCATCGGCGAAGCCGGAGGGATAGAATCCGACTTCATTGAGATCGCACTGAAATCTGTCGGAATATGTGTTGCCGTGCAGATTGCTTCTGACGTATGCCGTGACGCGGGACAGTCTGCCCTTGCGTCAAAGCTGGAAATGGGTGGAAGACTGGCGCTTCTGTTGGTGGCGCTTCCGCTTTTCAACCGGCTTTTGTCGCTTTCATTGGAGATAATGGGAAAATGAATATTAACAAAGGATTTGTCAAAAAAAGAATGGCTGCGCTCGTAATTTGCCTGATTCCTGCGCTGTTCTGCTGTTCGCTGAAGGCGTATGCTTCGGGCGAGTATGAGGCGGAAGGCTTTGATTGGAAGTCACAGTATGAAGCCAGCGGAGCGGACAGATTGATGGATGAGTTGCCGGATTATGCGGCCGACGGAATGAGCCGGGCCGGCATCGGGTCAAACGACCTTTCATCGTTCACTTCCATCGACACCGTCGGTGTGCTGAATTCAATGATTGAGGTCGCGGGAAACGAAATCACCACGCCAATTGCCGCTTTGGGGGTGATGATTGCCCTGCTGCTGTTTGCCTCGATCAGCAGAAGCGGAGAGTCGTCGCTGAATTCCTCATTGTCATCCTCTCTGGGAGTGGTCAATTCGCTTGCCGTCGGCATGGCACTGGTTACGCCGATGCTGTCACTTGTCAATTCGGCGGGTGATTCGGTGGAAGCCGCCTGCCGGTTTGCCGAATCCTTCGGGGCCGTCTTTGCGGGAATTCTGATTGCCAACGGACAAACCGTTTCCGCTGCCGGGTACAGTTCCTTTTTATTCGGAGCGATAGAAGCGGCTTCGGTCTGTGTGAGCGAAGTAATCATGCCGATGCTCAGGATATTCCTCGCGCTTTCGTGTGTGTCGGCTCTGTCCGACAGCGTAAGGATAGATGCGGTTATCGGTTTTTTTGAAAAATACGCCAAATGGCTGCTCGGATTTCTTGCGGTCATCATATCCACCGTGCTGAGCATAAGCGGAATACTATCGGCTTCGGCGGACAGCGTAGCCTCACGCACGGCCAAATTCGTGATATCCGGCTCGGTGCCGGTGGTAGGAGGCGCCGTGAGTGACGCCTATCTTTCCATCAAAAGCGGAATGGCGATGCTGCGCAATTCAGTCGGATCATTCGGCATTATCGGCATTGCCTATGTATTTCTGCCTGTGTTGATCCGCACCGTGCTGTGGAGCTTTGTGGTGGGTATCGGCGGAGCGGTGTGTGAAACGCTGCAGCTGGATAAGATTCGCAGGCTGATCGCTTCGCTTTCGTCAATGCTTTCGCTCATGCTGGGAGTGCTGGTTTTCACCGTTTTTCTGCTCACTCTCGGCAGCATCATCGTCATTCTGCGTTGACAGTAGGAGGAAAAAAGGATGGAAAATGTCAGAGAATGGGCTGCGGCGGTGAGCTGCGCGTGTGTGATCGCCGCCATGCTTTCGATGGTATTTCAGGAGGGCAGCGGCAGAAAAATGCCGGGAATGATCATATCCCTGATGGTGATTTGTGTGCTGCTGAAGCCGGTTATCTCATTGAAGGAAGTGGCGCTGAACATAAAGAATTACTCATTTGACGTTTCACAGTATGAAAATACCGAGCTTGAAGCAGAGGTGCAGCAGGGAGCAAAGAGCGTCTATTCGTCCTATTTGGAGCAAAATCTGATGCGGGTGCTGGACGGAGCCGATATTTCTTACGAAAGTGTTGAAGTGAGGATGGATAATTCGGAGGACGGCTGCATATCAATTGGACAGGTGGAGGTGATCGTAAAAAATGAGGACGTAGACAGGACCGAGACAATAAAAAGGGTTCTGCGCGGCTACATCGGTTTTGACCCTGTAGTGAGAGCCTGCGACCAGAAAGGAAGTGAATGATCTGGAAAATATCAAAAAGCTAAAGCAAACGATGCAGAAAGGCAGTCTTGCGGAGCTGATTTTTTCACCCGAAAAATCCGATCTGAGGGTCAGGCTCCTGCTGGCCGTCGGAATAGCGGCCATTGCGCTGCTGTTTCTATCGGAATGCGGTGAATCCGGCGCAAAGGACGCCTCAGCAGACGCCGCCGCGTATTCTGTGACAGCCAATGATTATGAGGAATACACCGCCCAGCTGGAACGAAGGCTTACCGAATTAATCACCTCGGTAGACGGAGCCGGCAGAGCCAAGGTAATGATTACGCTGGAATGCGGCACGGAATACGTTTATGCCAGCCAGCAGAAATCCACATCGGCCATCTCGGAAAGCTCAGACCGGAATGGCAGAAGCAGCCGTGACGAGAAACGCAGCGGCGAAGAAAGTCTGATATTGATTGACGCGGGCAGGGGAGAGGAACCCCTGATTCTCAAAGAGATCACGCCGACTGTGGCCGGAGTGGTAGTGCTGTGCAGCGGAGCGGATGACGTTAACGTCAGACAGCAGATCATTGATGTTGTGACCACTGCGCTGGGTACAAGCTCAAACAGAGTGTGCGTCACACGAATGGGATAATAATTTTTTAAATGAAGTGACATTATGTTCATCATACGGAGGAATGGTTTATGAAAGTAGGAAAAAGACATGTGATCCTTGCGGGACTGGTACTGGCTCTGGGATCGGCGGTATATCTCAATTGGCATTTTGCGCCGTCCGAGAGCTTTGTGACACCGGCACGCTCGTCAGTGAGTCGTTCGGATCTGGGCAGAGCGGAATTTGTCTCGGCGGAAGCCAATACCGGCGCCAGCCAGAGCAGCGTGCTTGCGGAGAGCCGTCTCAACAGACAGACCGCACGCGATAAGGTTCTCGACGAACTGGAGAAGCAGCTGAAAGATACATCTGCCGATTCCAATACACGTGCGCAGGCGCTGGAGGCGAGAACGCAGCATGTGAAAAACATTCAGACAGAAAACACGGCCGAAACGCTGATCAAGGCCAAGGGATTCAGCGACTGCCTTGTTCTGATCAACGGCGGCAAGGTATCGGTGCTGCTGCCGGAATCGGACGGTCTGACAGCCGACAAGGTTTCAGTCGTCACCGAAATCATCACATCGCAGACAGGCGCTGAGCTTTCCGATATTATTGTTACACCCGTAAAATAAAGCCTGCCATGGAGCCTTTTGGTTTTCCTTTGAAAGAAAGACCGAAAGGCTCTTGTTTTTACGGCGGATATCAAAGAATTAACATATCGTTTATTGAATTATTGAAAATTTATGCTATAATCTATAAATACTTTATGAATCATACATCAGTGAGGTTGTTTATGAAAAAGATAATGAATGTAAAAAGTTTGATTGTTATCTGTCTTTCCGTGTTGGTTTTGTCCTGTATCATAGTGATGATCGCTCTGACAGGCAATCAATCCGTTACTATTGGTGATGATAAATACGATTGCCTTACGAAGAATGTCGTTATTTCAAATCCGGCATTCACTGAGTATGAAGATTATTCTTTTTTGAAAGAATTTACCGATCTCGAGACGCTCGATCTCAGAGGTCTGGATGTTTCGATTGAGAAGTATAATACAATATGTTCCAATCTCGATCAAAAAACCGCAGTTTTATGGGACGTACCTTTTGACAACAGCAAATATCCGTGTGACGTGGAAGAACTTTCAATTCCGGAAAACACCTTCGATGCCGAAAAAGAAGCTTTATCTTATTTCAAAAACCTGAAGAAAGTCAAAGCGGCCGGTTATTCTTCTGTGGAAAAGCTCAACGAGATGGTACAGGCTGTCAAAGAAAACAATCCCGATGCGGCCTTTGAATGTGATACTGTCTTTTACGGCGTGCCGGTCAACAGTTCGATGGATTTTCTTTGTCTGAATAATATCCCCGTTGACAATGTGGATTCTCTGAGGACGGTCATCGATCTTTTCCCCAATATCACTTCCTATGAGATGTGTGACTGCGGCATCAGTGATGATGTCATGGGTCAGCTTCGTGAGGATTATCCCGAAATCAAATTCACATGGATGCTTTACATACTCAAATACAGGATCCGCACAGATGTTCAGTGTTTTTCCACGCTGGTGACATTAAACTGGTCATACACCGGCGATGAAAATACCTTCAGTCCCATTTTCAAATACTGCACGGAGCTCAGAGCGTTGGATCTGGGACACTGGGATATTCGTGACATCAGTGCCATCCGTAATCTGAAAAAACTTCAGGTTCTCATATTTTACGGCTGCAAGATTGAGGATATTACTCCGCTCGGAGAATTGACCGATCTGATGTATATCGACCTGCGCCGCAACAATATCTCCGATGTATCGCCGCTGACCAATCTTCAGAAACTGGAATATCTAGCCATTGGCAACAATCCTCTTAAAAACGCGGAATTGCTGGTTGCCTGCAAAAAAATGGAGCGTCTGCATATTTCGAGTGTCGGTCTGCCCACTAAAACCGTTGTGGCTCTTGAAAAGGGCCTGCCGAAGGGCTGTGAATTCAAACATTCGTCCAACATCGAGGACAAATGGACCGGCGGTAAAAAAGAAAGTGATTACAAGCATCCCTTCTTCTACTGGAAAAAGGTAAAGGAATACCACCGATATGACGATGTGATTTATTATTCACCCGACGAGGAAGTGTATTGGTAATCACTCCATCCAAAATTATTAAGAAAACACATTAAAACCGCATGCGAGGAGCCTTTCAGAGGACTTCGCATGCGGTTTGTCATTTGGCGCTGTTATTCGGAATCGGCCGGCGCAGTTGCGTCGGTCGAGAAGGTCGGATAGGTGGTTGTGGGCTGATTTTCCGGATATTCATCCTTGGGCAGATCGTAATCCGGCATCACGAATTCCTCCAGCTCGTCAATGCTCTGAGCGGCAAGAAGTCTGCCGACCGGCACCATTTCATACGGCTTGTCACTTGTGCTGAAATCGTAATAATCTATGCGGTAGCCGAGTTGTTTTAATTCCGCTGCCATTTCCCTGATTCGTCTTAAGCTTTCATTGCCGTCACTGTTCAATACGAGAACGACCTCTGTCGGCAGGGGCATATTTTGGGGGTCAGCCGGCATATCCAGATAGAGCTTGTCTTTGAGGTACTCATAATCGCAGTCTCCGATCATGCAGGTGGCATATCCGAATTCGCCGCTTATGAATTCGCCGTTGATGACTTTCTCCTTTGTGTCGAGGTGCTTTTCGATCAGCGGATCGATCTCACGAAATTCATGCTCCAGCCTGAGCAGCGTGTTGCTCAGATTCAATACCTCCCCGTAGGTGTCCACTACTTTTCCTTCATAATCGCTGTAATACGCTCTGAAGCAGCCGTCCTCACTGTCCGGGTCTGTGACGGCAAAATAATAGTTTCCGGTTTTGAAATCGTAGCTGTAATCCGACACGGTGTAATTTTTGTCGGGATAAGTCTCTGCAATGTATTTGTCGACCTTTGCCTTGTAATACATTCCGCTGATGAAATTGCCGTTGAAGGCGTTGTACAACAGAAAAATAAATCCGATGATCATCAACGCCGCTACAGCAGCAAGAATTTTGAGAATCAATTTAGTTTTTTTTGTCATTTTAATACCTTCCCTTCGTCAGTTAACTTTTCTTTTCCCGGCTTTTCTCTGCGAAAGGCAAATGCCAGCAGCCAGGCGGCGGCATATCCCATTAGTACAAACAGTGCCATGATGAATCCGAATTCAGCCGAACCTGCCGCCATATCCGGTTCGGGTGAAAGCAGGAAAATCGCCCCCCTGAACATGCTCAGAAGCATGACCACACCTGCCATAATCCAGCCCTTGGACTTAAAGCCCGCATACGAAAGAGCGCCAACCAGCGGCATGAGCAAAATATTTTGCACAATAAACGCCGTGTCGATGAACAGTACTCCGACAACAGCGCCGATCACCATTATCAGGGCAACAAATAATACATAACGCTTGCGAATGCAGGACATGATCTTTTTGTCGTCGGTTGCGGCGTCAATCGGCGGAGCAGCCTTTGAACTGCACATTTCGGCATACAACGCTCTGCATTCGCCGCAGTGTTCTGTATGCCGTTCCAGAAGCCTGACGCTGTCCTCCGAAGCCACGCCGTCGGCTGCGAGAGGCATTAAATCTCTCATTACGTCACAGGTAATCACATCGGTATTGTTAAAAATATCAGCCATTGCCGTAGCCCTCCTTTCTCAGTTCTTTTTGCAGATAGAGCCGTGTCCTGTATTCCAGCACACGGGCCGAATTTTCCGAAATACCTGTCATTTCACCTATCTCCCTGAATGAATATCCCTCCAGACGCAGCCTGAAAACTTTGCGGCTCCGTTCGTCCTTCTGTCGGAGCAATTGATTGACCAGCTCGAAAAGGGCGGCGCTGTCGCCGGCATCAGGCTGAATCATGCCCGACTGGGTGCAGAGCAGCGCAAGTGTTTCGTCCTCAGTGGGGATAGCCCGCTTGTTCTTTTTCAGATATTGGTAAAACACATGGCGTGCTATCGAAAATAGCCAGGTCTTGACACTGGATTCTCCCCGAAAGGCGTACATGCCGATGAAGGCCCTGAAAAACGTCTCGGCAAGCAGTTCCTCCGCCGTATCATCGGCACCCGTGAGACTGTATAGATAATTGAAAACATCCTGTTTGTACATGCCGTAAATTTTTTCAAAGTCCATGGGCCTTCCGCTCGACTCCTTTCCGTCCTTCCGTTATATTAGTCTTTTTCAAAAGGGATTCGTTACAAAAATGACCGAAAAATTCTAAAAAAAACTGCCGATACATTGTAAAAACGCATCGGCAGTTGATTTAGAAATGGATGTGTTGAAAAATAAGATCAGCCCTGGAAGTGATCGCTGAAGTCTCCGTCGCTGTCGAGAATTTCGGTGCTGCGGAAGCCGCGGCGAGTCTTTTCCTTTTCGACATTTTCAGAGAGAATATTTCTGAATTCGCCGGAATGCTTAATGTTCTTTATTTCAAGCATCGGGCAGGTCTTATCCTGAGAATGAACCTCAATCGTGCCGAGACCAAAGAGCTTCTGACCGAGTGTGCGCTTAACGCTGATGTCCTGCACTCTGTAAAGAAGAATCTCGTCCTCGTAGGTGCTGAGGAAGCCCTTTTTGTAGATGAGCTTCTTAGCTGTGATGGAGTAAGTGGTGAACGAGAAGGGCAGAGCGAAAAATGTGCGTCTCTTGCGCTCCTTGATAAGTACGGGATCCTGCTGAACCTGTTTCTTTGCCATGATATTTACCTCCTGAAAAATAATATGTTGATGTATGACCGCGGCGAATGATCCGGCGGTGAATTAAATAATTCAACATTCATTTAACTAATTATACCATATCATACTCAAAATAACAATAGATTTTTAATGATTTTTTATAATAATGTCAGAACTGTAAAAAATTGAACCCAAAATTCATCATATTGCCCTGCAAATCACAAATCCATCGCCGACTTCGGTGACAACCGCGTCGATAATCTGGCCGCCTAAGACGTTTCCGTCAATGTGGGCAGGGGTGTAATTCTCGGTGTAGCCTTCAAATACGCCCGGCTGAATCTCCCTTTCGGCAAGAATCCTGACTTTTTTGCCGACCTGAGAAGCAAGGAACAGGGCGGCGGAATCGTCTGTTGCTTGAATCATAGCCTCGCTGCGAAGGCTTTTGACGTGTTCGTCCACCTGGTGAGGGAATGTATCCGCACGGGTGCCTTTGCGGCGGGAATAGGCGAATACATGCGCTCTGGCAAATCCGATTTCCCTGGCAAAGGCAAGCGAACGGGCGAATTCTTCCTCTGTCTCTCCTGCAAATCCGACCATAATGTCGGTTGTGATGGAGGGATTGTCAAATGTGGAGCGGATTTTTTCGCAGATGTGCCGGAACTGCGCAGTGTCATAATGCCGGTTCATGCGCTTTAAGGTTGCGTCGCAGCCGCTCTGGATGGCCAGATGGAACTGGGGGCAGAATTTCGGCTCCTTTGCAAGACCTTCTATCAGCTCATCGGGAGTAAGGTCAGGTTCGAGTGAACCGAGACGAACGCGCTCGATGCCTTCCGCCGAAGCAGCCGCTTTGACGGCTTCCAGCAGGTCGGTGCCGATGTCGCTGCCGTATGCCGAGAGATTGATTCCCACAAGCACCACTTCACGGTATTTTTTTCCTATGCGCTGCGATTCTTCGTGAATCTCCCGGACAGATCTGCTGCGCACACGTCCTCTGGCATAGGGAATAATGCAGTAGGTGCAGAATCGGTTGCAGCCGTCCTCTATTTTGATATAAGCCCTGGTGCGTTCGTTCATGCCGCTTATGGAGGATTCGCTGCCGTACTGTCTGCCGTGCGGCTTAATGTCGATAATCCGCTGGTGAGTGTGCAGAAAACTGTCTATATAATCCAGCAGACTGCTGCGGTTGGAATTGCCTATGATAATGTCGGCTTCCTCAATGGCTTCACATTCCTGAGGAAATGCCTGCGGCATGCATCCAGTGAGAATAATCACCGCACCTGGATGTTCCCGTCTCGCACGCCGTACCGTCTGGCGTACCTTCTTGTCGCCGGTTGCCGTGACGGTGCAGCTGTTGACGATGAATACATCCGCCTGCTGTCCTTCTGAGACCTGTTCAAAGCCGTGGGAGCAGAGCATGTCCATCATTACCTGCGATTCATACTGATTGACCTTACAGCCAAGTGTCGCTATTCCTGCTTTCAATTGATATCAAAACCTCATTTCGGTTGTTTAATCGTACAGTTCATCCAGTAAAGCATAAAGTCCGTCGATTTTTTCCTGCGTTTCGGCGGCCTGCTTTGTCAGCTCCATTATTTTACCGTAATCGGAGCTGATTTCGGGAAGCGTCATGCGCTCGTTGAGTTCCGCCAGCTCGGCTTCCAGACGTTCTATTTCGTTCTCGGAATTCTCTATCTGTTTCAGCCGTTTTCGTTCGGCGGCGGCAGCTTCCTTGCGCTGTTTGTAATCGTTGACCCGCTTTTCCTTTTCCTCATTGACGGGAGCGGAGGAGGAATCCGGCTGCTGCATGTGAGCCGCGCGATAAGCCGTAAAATCATCGTAATTGCCGGCATATTCAGTGACGGAGCCGTTTTCCATATAATAAATGCGGTCGGCGAGCCGGTTGATGAAATATCTGTCGTGGGACACCATGAATATGGTGCCTTCGTAGCAGGTAAGCGCCATTTCAAGTGCTTCACGTGAAATAATGTCCAGATGGTTGGTCGGCTCGTCCAGGAAAAGCAGATTGCAGCGCGAAAGCATCAGCTTGAGAATAGCCACCCTTGCGCGTTCTCCGCCGCTCAGATCACCTATGTTCTTGAACACATCGTCCCCTTTGAAGAGGAATGCCGCCAGAGAGGAACGCACTTCCGTCTCAGTCATACGGGGATATTCGTCCCAGACCTCATAGAGCACGTTCTTGCCGTTGTGGAGAGATTCCTGCGTCTGGTCGTAATAGCCTATATCCACATTGGATCCGAGAGAAATGTATCCCTTGGTGCCGCCGAGCCTTGAACAGAGCATCTTGAAAAGGGTCGTTTTTCCGCAGCCGTTCGGGCCGAGAAGGAACACACGCTCTCCTTTTTTTATGTCAATGTTCACCCCGCGGAAAATTTCCTTTGCTCCGTAGGCAAAGGCCAGGTCGGATCCTTTGAGCACGTCGTTGCCGCTTTCGTTTTTCACCGGGAAGTGAAAGCTGAAATCCTCCGGCAGCCGGTCGACGGCGACAAGGGTCTTTTTAAGCCGCTCGATCTGCTTGAGCTTGCTCTCGGCGGTCCGGATGTTCTTTTCACGGTTCCACCGCCGCTGCTGTTCCACAATGCCTTCAATACGTTTGATTTCCCGCTGCGTGTTCTCGAAATGCCGGATGGCGATTTCACGGTTCTCGGCTTTTTTGTCGATGTAATAGCTGTAATTTCCGCCATAGACGGTAAGTTTGTGATTTTCCAGTTCAAATGTCTTGTTTGTCACACGGTCAAGAAAATATCTGTCGTGGGAAATGACGATGTAAGCGCCTCTGAAGGTGCGCAGGAAATCCTCCAGCCACTCCACCGACGAGATGTCCAGATGGTTGGTCGGTTCGTCGAGGAGCAGCAGATTGGCCCCTGAGAGAAGCATTTTGCAGAGCTGAACTTTTGAACGCTGACCGCCGCTCAGTGTGTAAACGCCCTGAGAAAGCTGCTGCTCGGTGAATCCGAGTCCAAGCAGGGAAGAGCGTGCCCGGCTCTGATAGGTAAGTCCTCCGCGGTCATTGTATTCCTCGGTCAGCCTGTGCTGTTCTTCAATGAGAGCCTCCATGCTGCCATTATTGTCGGATAATAAAGCGTTAATTTCGCCGAGTCTGCGGTCAATGGCTTTCAGGTCGTCAAAAACGGTGAGAACCTCGTCAAGAACAGTGCGGCTGCCGTTGATGGCGAACTGTTCCACGTAGCCGATACGGGTCAGCTTGCTTTTGCCGCAGGTGCCTGCGTCAGGGGAATATTCGCCCGTGAGCACCTTGAACATGCTGGTCTTGCCGCATCCGTTCACTCCGACCAGACCTACGTGGTCACGTTCATCGATCAAAAAGCTCACATCGCCCAATATATTCTGTGCGCCGAAGGAAAGCTCCAACCCGGCAACATTCATCAGCGTCATTCAAATACCTTCTTTGGAAAATAATACTGCTATTCATTATATCAAATATCTCACTCATAATCAAGCTGAATTTTTGAGAAAGCCGTGCGGGCTGCCCCCGGCTGATAAATGGCAAATCAAAAACACCGATTGTGATGAAATTGTAATAAAAAAATAAATGCATGTAAAAAATTGTTCAAGAATTTTATTAACTTAGTCTCAAAACATCTTTTTTTTTAAGAAACCTATTGACTTATTCAGAGAAAAATGTTAAAATTAAAACAAATAAAAGCCAACGTCTACAAATTATTTCTGTATTGGAAAATCGAGATGTTTGTTCTTTTTGTGTCTTAACGTCATTCTTTTAATTTATCCTACAACTACTTACAAACAAGAAAGGATGGGTTTTATGTATTATAAGGATGGATGCGGCGTTTTAAATGTGGTGGGGCCAAAACTCAAGAGTCTGAGAAACGGCAGGAATATTTCCCAGACGGAATTCAGCAGACTCTGCGGAGAAAAGGGTGTCAAGCGCTCTGTGGCTACGATCAGCAAGATCGAAAATCAGCTTCGTTCGGTTTACGACTATGAGGTTCAGATTTTTGCCGATGTACTCGGGATTCCCATCGACGAGCTTTATTCGGTTGAAATAGAGGCGGATGTACAGGACGCCTGCTGAGTCGGCGGTAAATGGTTGGATTGTGTGGTTATTGTTCGGATTGTGATGATAATTGAATTGTGGTTATTGGCATCGTTGGATTATGATGCGTCAACCGCAGGTATCTATGTGAGATGCCTGCGGCTTTTTGTTATCCGTAATACATGATCTGGTTGTCGGATGTGATGAATACGGCCTTTATTCCGTCCGTATCGTCAAGCATTTCAATGGATTTTTCATATCCGAGCAGCATGCATACCGTGGATAATGCATCGCACTGCTCGGATTTTTTTGAAATCACGGTGACGGAATACAGCCCGGTGTCGCAGGGCATTCCGTCCGATGAACGGAGTATGTGATGAAAAATTCTGCCGTCCAGCTCAAAATACCTTTGATAAACGCCTGATGTGACCACAGAGGCATCGGTTATTTCTGCGATGTCGGCTTCACCGCTTCCGAATGGCTGTCTGATGCCGACACGCCAGCTGTCGCCGTCCGGCTTGCTTCCTATTGCGTAGATATTTCCTCCGAGATCGACAATGGCGGAAGTGACGTTGCCTGTTTTCAGATATTCCACCAATCTGTCGGCGATATAGCCCTTGGCGATGGCGCCGAGATCTATGCCGGATCCTTTGGGAATAGTGACGGTGGTGCCGCAGACGTTCACTTTTGTGTAATCCACCATAGCGGCGGCGGCCGACAGCTTCCGGCTGTCAGGCAGCACGGCACTCTCTCCCGAGAAATCCCAGAGCGTTTTCACGGGATAAATCGTAATGTCAAATTCGCCGCCGCTCATTTCGCAGTAATTCAATGCGTCGGTGATTAATTCAGCTGTTTCAGGCGAAACGGTGACCGGCTGGCCATGGCTGTGATTGATTCTGTAAATATCGCTCCCGCTGACGGTGGTGCTGAGCAGTCTGTCATATCTGCCGCAAAGCTCAAAGGCGCCGTTGATAATTTCGTTTTCATCGCCGTCCCATTGGTAAAGGGTGACGGTGCAGACGGTGTCCAGCATAAATCTGGTTTCCGAAACCGGCTGCTTCTGTGCGCCTGACATCAGAGCCGTTATGGCGGAAATGATGATAATGATTCCGGCGGCGGCGCATAGAATCACTTTTTTGTTTTTGAGTAACATCAAAAATATCGCCTCGATCATTGCAATTCGGTGCAGAATGGTTTAAAATACTCTTAAGGAATAGAACAAAAGAAAGTAGGAATGACTTATCGTGGGCAGGTCGAATAATACCGCAGTCGCGGCCCTTCTGGCTGCATTTGCCATATTGCTCGGTTATGTTGAATTTCTGATCCCCGTGGTTCCTCCGATTGCCGGCATCAAGCTGGGATTGGGCAATATTGCGGTGCTTGCCGCCATGCTGCTGCTGAAGTCGGACGCACTGGCCGGCGGAATCATGCTGACCAAGGTCACATTGACGGCGCTGTTGTTTTCGGGTATCGGAGGCTTTGCCTATTCGCTGGCCGGGGGCGTATTCAGCCTGACGGTGATGGCGGCGGCACGTCGCTGCCAAAAGCTGTCGGCTGCCGGAATAAGCTGCGCCGGAGGAGCGGCACATATGGCTGCTCAGGTGATGGTAGCCGCATGTGTCACATCGGCGACTCAGGTGCTTATGCTGCTTCCTGTGCTGGCGGCAGTCGGAACGCTGACGGGATTTTTGAACGGCATGGTGGTCAATCTTGCGCTGCGAGGTCTGCGTCAATATGTCGCCGCCGAGGGCGTTAAAGTGAAATGAAAGATAAAAAGCGGGTGGAGATTAGGCTCCATCCGCTTTTAGTTGTCTGATTGAAAAATTTGTCTGACAAAAAGCTTTGATCACACGTAAGGACAAGGGAAAGAGATCAGTTTTCTTCTTCCTCTGAACCCTTGCGACGCTTTTTGCGGCCTTCAAAAGCCTCAGGGCTGATGGACTGCAGCAAATCCTTCTGCTGATTGGGGGAGAGCACTCTGTAATAGATGACAAGTCTTTTCTCCGCCTTGGAAAGCTCGTAGATGTGCATTTCATCCTCATCTCTCTCAGCGGCAGGATCGTTGACAGTCACCTCGGTAGGATCCATTTCGTCGACAAGCTGATAATAGCTGATGTTGAAAATTTTGAGCAGCTTGTTGACGGACTTGATGTCCGGAGTGGTCTTGCCGGATTCATAGTAAGCGTAGGTTGAACGATCAAGACCGAGCACGTCCGCAACCTGTTGCTGAGTCAATCCGGAAGCGGTTCTGAATAACTTTAATCTTTGATTTAACAACATAATAGCACCACCTGATAACAAATAAAATATAACAAAGATTATAAATTCGTACATATAAGTACTAAGAAACATTATACTTAAAAAAATGTCGATTTTCCAGTGTTGGTAAATAAGTTCACCAAAAATTCATTATATTTTTACAATTAATCGGCCTTAATGCTGTGTTCCTTCAAGTTTATAAGTGTAAAAGCGGCCGATATCAGAAGATGCTGTAGAGTGCGCTGGCCAAGATACCTACGACCATCAATCCCGCAAGGACAATCGCCATAATTCTGACCCATGTCTTTTGTTTGTTGTACATTGTAAATCACCTGCCCGAATCATAACATCTGAGCGACTGCTCAATAATACCTGTATACTGTTACATTGATATCGTCAATTCTTCTGGAGAGTCTGTTTTCAAGATCGATCATTTGCCGGGACATCTGCTGAGACATCTGCTGCTGCGATGAGACAACCTGATTCTGAAGCTCCTGAATGCGTATTTCCTGACTGACAAGGTTCATAGCGTAACCGGTATCGGCCGCTCTGCCTGTCTGCAGCAATTCAAGGATGCGATTGGCGTACGGCCAGAACTTCGCGGGAAGCTTACATTCGGAATTGTTTGTCAGGTTTTGAGCAATCCGCTGGGATTTGGCTGTAAGTTCCTCCAGCTGGGACTGAAAATTCTCTCTGTTTGACAGATAGTAATCTCGGGTATCCCGGTATTCTTTATAAGCTTTGCGGATAAATAAAATCCGAACTTTTCTGGAAATAAAAATGGTAAGAAAAAGAGAAACAAAAAAAGTGATTAATATAAAGGCTGAAGAGCTGATGGTGTTATTGGGGTATTCTTTGTTAAAAAACTGAATCCCAAAAAGCCTGTAGAAAAATGCAGTTGATTCATAAATGATGTAACCGCATAAAAACCACAAAGGAACGACCAGAAAGGTTGACTCTGGAATATTCTGATTAATGTACTCGCGGTTGGAGAGAAACTGCAAATTCAGCGCCTGGTTGAGATCGCTGATTCTCTGCTTTATCGCTAGCCACTGATTAATCTGAGGAAGCACCTTTTTGAGCTGTTGGATATCGTTCTGATCTACTTGCATAATAAGTCCACCTTTTTTCAATATATTTTTAGTATCCATATAGTAAACGTCTGAACGGCACAAAAAGTATCGCTCAAATTATGAACGAATTTTAAATTCGAGCAAACTCATCTATGTTCATTCTGTTTCGGAAGAGGACTTATCATGTATATGGAAAATGATAGCATAAAACATACGGTTTTTCAAGCTAAAAATATGAAATGCTGACAGAAAAGCGGCGTTTTTTTCAGGAATATCCCCGGTTCTGGTCGTCGTACATGTAATCAAAAGCCGTGTTGTCATCGGAATCCTCAGCGGCTCTCCTTGCGGCTCTCTCCATTGTTTCAATCAGCTGATATTCATTGTACTCACGGGTGACAGGACGTTGTTTGGTGCTTCGCTTGAATTTTTCGTAATCCTTCTGTGCGGTTTCAGGCTCTTCTTTCAGAGCGGCGGCATGTTTGCGCCTCGCCACCTCGGGAATAAAGTATTCTCTCATGGCAACGGCGGAAGAAACCGTACGGCGATAGCTGGCGGGAAGGACGATAATGCTCTGCGCACCTGCCGTAAGCAATATCCCCTCAGGGCCGGAACCTCGGGCAGGGAAGAGCACCGCTCCGGAAAGCGACGGAAGCCGTGTTCCTCTCAGCTTGTCGAAGCAGAAGCGGGAGCGGCTTCTGTATCCCGTTTCCAGTGGAATTCCAAGAGTGCGGGAAAGGATAAAAACCATATTGTCATCCTGCCGCTGGCACTCCAGACCGCCGATGATAATGACATTATCGCACCGGAGCAGAATATTGCCGATGGCCTGCGCAATACGCTGGGGATGGACGGTGATGTCATGGCTTTTGACAGAACCGCAATAATCCCCGAGCAAATCGCTGACGGCGTCAAAGGTTTTGCCTTCCGGCTGAATTTTATACCATATGATTCCGGCTGACAATCCGATCACCGCCTTGACTCATGGCATGAGCGGCCGGAATGCCATAACAGCCGAACTTACGTCAATTTTGCTTTCTCCGTCACGCACGCGTCTGGCGGCGATGACCATGCGCCAGTTTGATTTCTCGTAAGAGCATGTGGAGAGCAGAAGAATCTGATCGTCGGCGGCAATGTCAACCGGAGTGGTTATCAGGGAACGCTTCTTGATCTCGTCAATGAGTTTAAGATAGTCCGCGTCGTCCTTGAAATCGGTCTGAATGTAGTTGAAGGGCGTGCCGGTGGCCCATGAGGTGGTGGCACGGAAGTTGGAAAAGACGACCCACTCAGAACGCTCGTAAATGGTGTCAAAGCGGATGACGGGATTTTCTTTGTAGAATTCGATGTCGTTGTAGTTGGTAAGCTTGGCGAACATCGTGCCGTTGCGGCGGTGATGACCGTAAATAATGAAGTTTCTTGTACCGGAGCCGGGCTTTACGCTGTTTCTGAAGTCGAGAAACGGACAGCCGGAATAATTGTATTCCTTGTTGATGTTGTGTCTGAGATAAAAATAATTGTCGGCGGCCTGCACCACAGGATAATCTATCTGGGTATTGGGAATGGTGATCCAGCCCACAACATCGCTGTTGAGTTCACGAATGACTTTGAAGGAGGCGAGGGTGCCGTCCTCAAGACGTTCCTCCTCTTTTTTGGGTTCCTCATTGTTCCACACGCCGTCATCGGCAGTAGACGGTTCTTCGCTCTTGTAGTCCTTTTTGTAGGAGGAAAGCTCCATCTGCTCAAGCAATGGCTCCCCGAAGTATTTGTATACAAGATAACCGCCGGAGCCGAGAAATACGATAACCGAAATGAAGAGAATGATTCTGCTTACCGGGTCCATTTTTTTTCTGTTTTTTCTCTTTGTTTTGTTGTTATTTTTCGCCATATGATTCCGCCTTTCTTATCGAATAGAATACTGATCAAAGCCGTTCCAGAAGAAGCAGCACATCTGAGAGCACTTTCTCTGCGGCTGTTGTTCTGATGTAATGCCTGTCTGCGCCGGGTTTGTCTATCATCAGACGTGTTACGCTGACTCCTTCGGAGCAGGCAATGGCGGTATACACCAGTCCGACAGGCTTATCCGGTGTGCCTCCGCCCGGGCCGGCAATTCCCGTAGTGGCTACGCCGATGTCGGCGCCCGATACACGGCGGATCCCTTCCGCCATGGCGCTTGCGGTTTCGGGAGATACCGCTCCGTGCGCCGCCAGGATTTCCTCAGGCACGCCGACCATCCTGGTTTTCATTTCGTTGGAGTAAGTGGTGATGCCCAGATCGAATACTTCGGATGAACCGGGAGCGTCGGTGATAATTTTTGAAATGAGACCGGCGGTGCAGGATTCGACCGAAGCTATTTTCATGCCGCGTTTTTTGAGTGCCGCCACCAGAGCGGCGGATAATTCAAGCTGTGTCATAAAGTGCGGTGCCTCCTTATTTTCCGGGCGAGATGACGGAAAGCCTGGTGCCGCTGATGGCGCGTTCAATCATTTCCGCCACATTGATCTCATCAGATTCCAGCGCCTTTTCCGCCTGAATGATTTTTTCCAGAACCGGCTTTGTCTTTGGATGCTTGGGAGTGAATACCGTGCAGCAATCCTCAAAGGGAAGTATGGAAATGTCAAATGTATTGATTTTGCGCGCGATAGTGACGATTTCCTCCTTGTCCATACCGATTACCGGACGGAGAATCGGCATGTCGGCGGCGGCATCGGTACATTCCAGCGCACGGAGCGTCTGGCTGGCGACCTGGCCAACGCTTTCGCCGCTGACCAGAGCAAGCGCTCCGTCCTTTCGGGCGATGACCTGGGCGATCTTGATCATATATCTGCGCATAATGACTGTGAGCAGATCCTCGGGGCAGTAATCCCTGATGGCTTCCTGTATTTCCGTGAAGGGGACAATGTGCAGGCGGATCTCGCCCGCCCATTCGGAGACCTTTGCGAGCAGGTCTTTTACCTTTTCTTCGGCTCTCAGGCTGGTGTAGGGAGGAGAAGCGAAGTTGACCGCCGACAGCTCCAGACCGCGTTTGGCCATCATCCAGGAAGCCACGGGTGAATCAATGCCGCCCGAAATCATCACGCAGGCTCTTCCACCGGTGCCGACCGGAAGTCCTCCGGCGCCCCTGATGGGCTGTTTGTGGATATAGGCGGAGGTATCTCTGATTTCCACCGTGACCACCAGATCAGGCTCATGCACATCGACCGTCAGATGGGGAAATTTGTCGAGGATATATTCGCCTGTCTGAGCGCAGATTTCGGGACTTTTGAGGGGGAATTTCTTGTCTGCGCGCTTGGCGTTGACCTTGAAGGTCTTTGCCTCCTCTAATTCCTCGCTGAGGTATTCGCAGACGGCGGGAAGAATTGAATTCATGTCCTTCGGCACTTCCGTCGCACGGCTGAGAGCGGCTATGCCGAACACCTTGGAAATGGCGTCCACAGCGTCCTCGATATCGGTGCCTTCAAGCGGCGTGACAAACATGGTTGACTGTGAGCGCCAGACTTTTACTCCTCCGAACGGAGCAGCTGCTTTCTGTATGTTTTTGGCAAGTGTCTCCTCAAAGCCTTTTCTGTTGAGGCCTTTGAGGGCAAGCTCGCCGTTTTTGATAAGTATGATTTCTTTCAAATAATCTTCCTCCCAAAATAATTCATTAAATTTGCCGATTGTAAAAGTGTAAGAATAGCGTAAATCGGGAGCTTAACAGTATTTGAAAACACAGACTTTTCTCTATTCGGGGCATGGCTAATCTTGGTTTCACACTGCATCTGCTGCGCCCGGGTCTGTTGCTTATCGTGGTGCGTTGCAGCGAGGGGCGCTGCCCTTGACCTGCCAGGAGGAACAATTTCCCCCTGAACTCCCACGCCGCCCTTGGCGGCTAGTTCATGAGCTGCGCTTGCTTGTTCTTTTACTTTTACAATCGCCTGATATTCTTTAAATCCTATTCCAGACCGGCTTCCTTGGCGGTGCAGAGTTTTTCGATGAATTCCTCAAATGTATCGGCCAGCAGGGTTTTCCGGTAATCGGCCTCCTGATCCACATCCACCACGCACGGCTCGCCGCGGCGGCCGCACTGGGTGTAATCGAGGAATATCATATCGTGACCGGCCGAAACCGTGTCGCAGATCACCACGCCGATGGCCGGGTATTCCCATTCCTCCAGCCAGAATGAAGTTCCCATTTCGCCGCAGAGTGTGTTTGATTTTTCACGGCCAATGCCGTAGAATCCTTCGATGGTTATCGGAAAGGAGCCGTCGCAGGCAGGACAGAATGTTTTTTTCGGCATGCCGCCGTTGTGCCGCTTCATCATGTAAATATAGGACTCCGGCAGCTTGTAGCCGAGTTCCTCCTCTGTTTCATGAATAAGCTCATCGGTCGGCGGCTCGGAAACGTATTCTTCCAAAGCGTATTCCGAGTCGTCCCAGAAATCCGTGAGATCAACCTTGTCAAACATCTTTCATCCCTCGCTTATTTAAAATGCGCCAAAGAAGCAATGCCCTGCGCCACACAGTCGGCCAGAATGTCTATTTCCTCTTTGGTATTGTCTGCGTTCAGGCTCACGCGGATTGCGCTGTCAGCGACGTCATGAGGAAGACGGAGCGCTTTGATGACGTGGCTTGGTTCTCCCTTCGCACAGGCGGAGCCTCCGGAAACGTAAATGCCTCGGTCAGAGAGGTAGTTGAGCATTGTTTCCGCTTTAACGCATTTCGTGCTGAAATTCACAATGTAGGGCAGAGCGTCATCGGGGCTGTTGATCACAACGCCGTTGATTGCCGCGAGTTTTTCAATGATGTAATCCCTCAGTGACTGAACGGCGGCATATCTTTTGCTCATTGCCGCCCTGTCGCAGGCAATGGATGCCGCCGTGCCGAATGCCGCAATCAGTGGAGCGGCTTCGGTGCCTGGGCGGAAGGAATCCTCCTGATGACCTCCGTGAGTCAGGGGCGGAATCATCAGTCCCTTGCGTTTGTAAAGCGCTCCGACTCCTTTGGGCGAATAAATCTTATGTGCTGAAACGGTTACCATGTCCGCTCCCAGTTTTTTGACATTGATGGGAATTTTACCGAATGCCTGCACGCAGTCGCAGTGGACGATGGCCCGGGGAGCCTTTTTTCTGGCAGCCTTCACCGCCGCCTCCACGGGAAGCAGACTGCCGATCTCGTTGTTGACCATCATCAGAGTGAGCAGCACCGTGTCGGAATTGACAGCTTCGGCGATTGCGTCGGAAGAAATGTGGCCGGAGCTGTCCGGCATAATCCGGATTACCTCAAAGCCCTGTTTTTCCAGTTCGGAAACGCTGTCGAGCACCGAGGAATGTTCTATGGCGGATGTGACGATCCGCTTGCCGTTTCTCCGGTTTTTGGCGGCAGCGCCGAAAACAGCGATGTTGTTGGCCTCTGTGCCTCCGGAAGTAAAGAATAATTCCTCCGGAGCCGCCGATAATGCGGAAGCGACGGCGTGGCGGGCTTCCTTGATTTTTTGCGCAGCCTCGTTGCCTTTAGCGTGAGTGGAGCTGGGATTGCCCCAGAACCGCAGCATCATTTCATTGGCTGCCGCAATTGCTTCAGCGCAGGGTCTGGTGGTTGCGCTGTTGTCCAAATAGATTTCCCGTGACAGAAAAAAGCACCTCTTTGTCATTACACTATATCCAATATATTTTAACGTAAAAATCACATTTTTTCAATAGCCATTCATGACATATTTTTTATCAGTTTTTAAAATTATTTCATATTCCTACATTAATGCTGTTTTTATAATTAAAGTGTTGAAATAACGGAGGAAAAAGAATATAATACAATTGAAAGCCAATAACAGGCGATTGTAAAAGTAAAAAGAAAAAAGGAAAGCGAAGCTCGTAATTAGCGAGCGAATGCGAGCGTGGGAGTTGAGGAGGGCTGGATCTTCTCGCAGGTCAAGGGCAGCGCCCTTGCGGGGTAGTACTTTTTGCCGAAGGCAAAAAGTCAGGGGCAGAGCCCATCGCTGCAATGCTCTTCGACATAAATCAATGTCGGGCGCATGAATAGTGGTGATTTATCCAATCAGCCTTAGCCCAAAATCGGAGAAAAATCTGATTGATACAAATCTTTAAATTCCCCGTTTTACGCCATTTTAGTAATTTTACAATCACCTATAAGCCGAAATACGAAGGAGAGCTTGTCTTGAAATACGATGAACTGATAAAGAAATACCCTGAATTTGTTTATCACGGGTATGACATTACGGAGCAAGAGGATTGCTTTGAGATAACCTACCGTTTTGAAACAACAGGCCTGACTCAATTCCATCCTCGCTGGAAGCTGCCGAAGGACGGAATCGACACAGCCGACCCGGTTTTTGAGGAATTTGTCTTTTCGCTCGGCATGGTGGAGCTTGTCAGCTATTGGAAAGCCGCGTGTCCTCCGCTGGTGCGTGTGGAATGCGGTTATCTGAGCGATGAACAGAAAGCGTGGTGGAAAAAGCTTTATTACCACGGTCTCGGGGAATTTTTCTACACCAACGGCGTGGATACCGACATGGACCGCTTCATGCGGATCGAAACCCTTGGAGAGGAGCATAAGCGCTCCGTCAGGGCGGAAAAGCAGCTGAGCGGCTGTATGATTCCGGTCGGAGGCGGCAAGGACTCCATCGTCACGCTGCATATTCTTTCGATGTACGGCGGCACCGAAAACAACATGTGTTTCATGATGAATCACAGGAATTCCGCCTTTGCTTCGGCACTGCTTGCGGGATACCGACCCGGTTCCGTTTACCGTCCCAGGCGATATCTGGACCGTACAATCGTCGAGCTGAACAGTCAGGGATTTCTCAACGGACACACGCCTCTTTCGGCGCTCATCGCATTTGCCGCTTCGATGGCGGCCTATATCTCCGGCAGGAAGTATGTGGTGCTTTCCAATGAATCCAGCGCCAACGAAGCATCGGTCGCCGGAAGCGATGTGAACCATCAGTATTCCAAGAGCTTTGAATTCGAGAAGGATTTTGCCGATTATCTGGACAGATTCATTCCATGCGGCGTAAAGTATTTCAGCCTGCTGCGTCCTCTTTCGGAGATACAGATCGCCGCCGTCTTTGCGGGACTGAAGGAATATCACCAGGTATTCCGCAGCTGCAACGCGGGAAACGCCGGCACAAAATTCGACACATGGTGTCTGGATTGTTCCAAGTGCCTGTTTGTGGTGATGATTCTGTCTCCTTTCCTCACAGACGAAGAAATAAAGGACATTTTCCGAGTCAACCTCCTGAATTCCAAAAGCGAAAAGATGAAGGGATACTTTGAGCAGCTCATCGGCCTGCATGAATCCAAGCCCTTTGAATGTGTCGGCAGCGTTGACGAGATCAATTTTGCCATGTGCATGGCCATTCGCAAGCGGGTACAAAGGGGCGACAAACTGCCGAATCTGCTGGAGTACTACATGACCACTCCGGCCTACTCCCGGTACAAGGACAGTCCGAATATCTATGCCGGCTATTTTGACGAGGTCAATCTGATTCCTGACGATATGAAGCAAATGGTGCGTATTTGCGCGGAAAAGTGTCAATGGTAATGACCTGCAAATGAAATAATACACAAATGTGTGGATAATAATTTGTAAGTTGAGCGCTCAATCTTTTTTGCCGATTTACTTTACTTCACTGATTATTTGTGATATAATCGCAAGTGAGGAGTTGTTATATCGCTCCCCCAGAATGAAAATACAGAGTATGCGACGGTGATAATTTATGAGTAAATATGTAATCCTGACCGATTCCACAGCCGACATCTCCCAGATATTGGCGGATGAGATAGATGTAAAAGTATGGCCCATGCAGTTTGAACTTGACGGTCTGACATACAGGAATTTCCCCGACGAGCGTGAGATGAAATCAGACGAATTTTACGATATCATGCGTTCGGGCAAGATGCCCAAGACATCACAGATCAACGTGAGCGATTTCTGCGAATATTTCAGCGAATATCTGGACAAAGGACTGGATGTGCTTTACCTTTGTTTTTCGTCAGGTCTCAGCGGCACCTACAACAATTCTCTTATCGCCATTGAGGAACTGAAGGCAAAATATCCCGATCGCATTATCATTTCCGTTGATACCCTTGCGGCCTCCATGGGCGAAGGACTGCTGGTCTATTTTGCCGCTCAGCAGAAGAAAAAGGGCATGGATATTCGGGAGCTTGCCAAGTGGGTGGAGGACAACCGCCTTCATCTGTGCCACTGGTTCACAGTGGATGATCTGCATCATCTCAAAAGAGGCGGCAGAGTTTCCGCAGCAACGGCAATTGTCGGCTCTGCGCTGAACATTAAGCCTGTTCTGCACGTTGATGACGAAGGACACCTCATCAATATCACAAAGGTAAGAGGCCGCAAGGCTTCGATCAATGCCATGGTAGACAAGATGGTCGAGTCGTACAGCAATCAGTACGATACGATTATGATCTGCCAGGGCGGCTGCCGTGCGGACGCAGATTACCTTGAGGAAGAAGTGAAAAAGCGTGTCAAGGGCATTAAGAAGATCATCAGGGGCAATATCGGCCCGGTGATCGGAGCGCACGCCGGCCCGGGCGTTCTGGCTTTGTTCTTCTACGGCGAACACCGGTAAGGGCTGACGGTTTATTCAGCGTCATTTTATGTAAGTCAAACAGGCATTGGCTCATTATGGTCGGTGCCTGTTTTCTGTTTTGAGTGTTTTTGAGTAAGAAGGTGAAGAAATTGATATTTGACAGCCATGCCCATTATTATTCGTCCGCTTTTGACAAAGACCGTGATGAGCTTCTCAATCGGCTTCACTTTGAGGAGGATGTGTGCGCCGTCGTCTGTCCTTCAGAAAATGTGCAGAGTGCGGTCAGGTGTGCGGAACTAGCGGAGCAGTATGATTTTGTTTATGCCGCAGTCGGAATTCACCCGAATTACGCCGACACATGGCGTGAAGACACGGAGCGTCGTCTGGAACAATTGCTGTCCTGCGGAAAGGTAGTCGCTCTGGGCGAAATGGGACTGGATTATTACCGGAAGTCGGACAACAGGGAACAGCAGAAGCGGGTTTTTACGATGCAGCTGGAACTTGCCAGGAAGATGGGACTTCCGGTGATCATTCATGACCGTGAAGCGCACGGGGATACTTTTGACATTTTGCGGCAATACAGACCGGAGGGTGTCCTGCACTGCTTTTCGGGCAGTGTGGAGTCTGCCAGGGAAGCGGTCAGGCTCGGTATGTATATCGGACTGGGCGGCTCGATCACGATGCCCAACGCCGTAAAGCCTTTGGAAGTGGCCAAATATGTGCCGCTCGACCGGCTGGTGCTGGAAACCGATGCCCCATACCTGATTCCATCACGGTACCGTTCGGAGCCGGAGCGATACAGTCGAAGCGAGTCGTGGATGATACGGAATGTGGCTGAATTGATAGCCGGTCTGAAGCATATGGATACAGAGGAACTGCTCGAAATCACCGCCGAAAACGCGGCAAGACTTTATCGGGTAAAATTGGCGCGTTGTAAAATGAACGTGCAAGTATAGAGAAAGAAAATAGCCCACAGC
>CAMHJC010000022.1 GCA_946185345.1 uncultured Clostridia bacterium | reverse complement strand
ACCAAAAAAATCCTTCCCTCGGCTGAAGAAAAAATGGATAGATATTGTATTGCCGAATTAATAACGCTGTTCACAGTTAAACTGCGCGACAGTTTTCTTGCATTTTGGCTGCGTTTAGTTTATAATAAAATGAAAGAAAAAGAAAAGGCATTACACAAGGAGACGGTGAAACATGCTTACCAATTACCACACACACTGCGAGCATTGCAAACACGCGGAAGGCTCGGTCGAAGTTTACGTACAGCAGGCCATTATTGACGGCCTTGCGATTCTGGGAATGAGCGACCATCTGCCTTATCCGCATCACGATTACGGCTACCGCATGGATTTTGCCGAGATATGGGACTACATTTACGAGGTGCGTGAAGCGCAGGAAAAATTCCGCGGCAGACTCCGGTTGCTGCTCGGCTTTGAGAGCGAATATCTGCGTTCACAGCGTGATTATTATGAGGAGCTGCTCACAGAATACGGCGTGGAATATCTCGTGCTGGGGCAGCATTTTTACGATATAGGCGGCAGGTGGCAAGGTGCCTACGGCATCTCCGATACGGCGGAATGTATCACCTACGCCCGCAGCGTCAGCGAAGCGCTCGACACGGGCTATTATTCACTGCTGGCGCACCCGGATATCGTCGGCGTCAACTGCCTCGACTGGGACAGAAATATGGACGAAATGACCGATATCATTCTGGAAAGTGCGATCAAAAACAATGTGCCGCTGGAAATCAACGCTAACGGCGTTCGCCGGGGCATTGTTTCCGACAATCTGGGGGAGCATTACATGTACCCTCACTTTAAATTCTGGGAGAAGGTCGCCCAGGCCAAGGCCGACGTAATAATAAGCTCCGACTGCCACAATCCTTCGCTGCTCTACGACGCAGATGTCCGCAAATGCCGCACCATTGCCGAAAACTGGGGGCTGAATGTCATTGATGTGCTGGAGATCAAAAAGGTCTGATCCGTCGTCTTCTCTTTGATTCAATGAAAGCGGCGCCCGCCTTCTTTTCGTCCTTGACAAAGCATTCTCTTTGTGCTACATTAAAAAAATCAATTCCATCAAAGTCGGGAGGAACCATATGGAAAAAGTCAAAAAAATCAGAAATACCAACATCGAATACGTCAGGCTGTTGGCGATTTTTCTGGTTATCATCAATCATTACGCACTGCTGGGCGGATTTGAGTTTGACAATCCCCTTTCGCTCAATGCACTTACCGTTCAGTTTCTTCACTCGGGCGGCAAATTCGGCGTGAATTTATTTATATTCATCAGCGGATATTATTCCTCCACAAGCAAAAGGGTGAATTTCCGACACATTTCAAAATTCGTCCTGGAAGTCATTTTTTACAGTATTATCTTTGCGTTTATCGGGTATTACTTCCACACGCTGAGCATGAAGGGCATTATCAAGACGCTGGCGGCCATTCCGTTCGGACAGTGGCCGTTTATCACCTGCTATTTCATGCTGATGTGCCTTTCCTTCTGGACAAACAAATTAATTTATGCGCTCACCGAAAAGCAGCACCTCGCGCTTCTGGTTTTCCTCGGATTCACCTGGTGCCTGGTTCCCACCTTTCTGAAGGCCGAATTCGCCATGTCCACCTTCACATGGTACATGTATGTGTATCTGGTCGCCGGATACGTCAGACGGGTCATCGACAAAATCAATTACTCCCCAAAGACCATGTTCCTCATCTGCGCCGGATCGTTCGGCGTGATCTGGCTCTCGGAGCTTGTTCTGACATGGGTCGGCGTTCATTATTTCAGATTTGCGCTCAGCAAGGCGGAGCATTTCAGGCATATCAACAGCCTGTTCATTCTGATCGCAACCGTTTCCCTGGTCATCGGCGTGCTGAAGCTTGAGCCGAAGCACAACCCGTTCATTCAGGTCATTGCCTCCACTACGCTCGGCATTTTCATGATTCACGACAACAAGGCCATGATTCCGCTCATCTGGACAGGCATCTTCCGCACGGATCAATTTGCCGGTTCCAGGTTCCTGATTCTGCATGCGCTGGGAACGTGTATTCTGATCATGGCGGTCTGCGTCATTCTTGATCTGATTCGGCAGCAGACCGTGGGAAGGCTGGAGGATAAGCTCTTCGGGAAAGAGATCGACGACCTTGACCGGAAGATCAACGCCTTCCTCGGCGTAAAATAAAGGCCGGAAATCAAAAAAACTCAAAAAAACACTTGACAAACCGGTTTGCGTTTGATATAATAATCAGGCAATCGCAAGTCGGTATGCGGAATTAGCTCATCTGGTAGAGCGCCACCTTGCCAAGGTGGAGGTAGCGAGTTCGAGCCTCGTATTCCGCTCCATCTGCAAGCGCCACAGTATCTTAATTGTGGCGCTTTTTGTTTTTTTCGGCAAATACCAGGAGGGATTATATGACATTCAGCCCAATAGAAACCGACCGTCTCATCATCAGAAAATTCCGCCCCAGCGATTACGTCGCACTTTATGACTATCTTTCGGATATCAATGTGGTGCGTTATGAGCCTTATGAGCCTTACACACTGTATGAGGCCAGACGCGAGGCGGAATTCCGCTCCAATTCCGATGAATTCTTCGCCGTCGCCCTGAAAGAGGACAGGGACAGCCGACTGATCGGCAACCTCTATCTCGGCAGACGGCAGTTTGATACAATGGAACTCGGCTTTGTCTTTGACACCAAATGGCAGATGCGCGGCTATGCCACCGAAGCCGCCGCCGCCCTGCTCCGTTACGCATTCGACACGCTCAAAGCACACCGCATTATTGCCGAGTGCAACGCTCTGAATTATCGTTCCCATAAGCTCATGGAACGCCTTGGCATGCGCCGTGAAGCCGAATTCAAAAAGAATGTCTATTACAGGAAGGATTCCTTTGGCAATCCTCTGTGGCAGGACACCCTGCAATACGCCATTCTCAGGGAGGAATGGAACAGTGACTAAAAAAGACCTCGCCGCCCAGACGGTGGCCTCCCTCAAAAAAATCTACCCCGACGCCATTTGTTCTCTGACATACCGCAATCCCGTTGAGCTGCTGATTGCGGTGCGGCTTTCGGCGCAATGCACCGACGCAAGGGTCAACAAGGTCACCCCGGTGCTCTTTGCGGCCTATCCCACGCTGGATTCGCTCTGCGAAGCTTCGGCGGAGGACATCGGGGAGATTATCAAGCCGTGCGGCCTTTTCAACACCAAGGCAAGAGATATCAAGGCGCTGGCACTCATGATACGGGACCAATACGCCGGCTGCGTTCCCGACAGCATGGAAAAACTGCTGAAGCTGCCCGGAGTAGGACGCAAGACCGCCAATCTCATTCTGGGCGACGTCTACGGCAAGCCTGCCATTGTGGCGGACACCCATTGCATCCGCATTTCGGGCAGAATCGGTCTGACCGACGGCACCAAAGACCCGGTGAAGGTGGAAAAGCAGCTGCGTGAATGTGTCGAACCGCAGGAAGGCAGCGATCTCTGTCACAGATTTGTGCTTTTCGGGAGAGATACATGCACCGCACGTTCGCCGAAGTGCGGCCATTGTCCGCTGAGCGGATTCTGCGAGAATCCGGCCGGCGATGTCAAAAAAGGAGCAATAGAGAAAGATGCGTGAATTTTTCAACGGATATCTCTGCCGTTCACAGGAGGATATGCGGGGGTATATTCAGAATGATGTGGAGGCGCTCAGTGAAAGCCGGCTGGACGAGCTGGAAAAGCTGGTGCTGCAATATGATGCCCAAGGCTGTTCCGATCCGCTGGCATGGGCATTGAGCGATATTTACGGAGAACTTGACCGGCAGGCTCAGCCGATGCCGGAGGAATTCGAAGAATAAGCCGATTCCCGCTCCGCTCAAAGGCGTGTCCTCCCGGCGCGGAACCGACGGCTGATTCAGCCTGGCCTCCGCAAAAGACACAGGGAAAAATTCTTCCGGCAGGCTGCTTCCGCACCGACAGGCCGGAAGTTTGCGCCCATAAAAATAAACAAAAAGAACAATAAAAGACAATCGCTAATGTGGATAAGGCAGATTATCATAAAGTCATAAATTATCCATTGAAATTGAGGGAGAGATAGTTTATTATGGTATTGGGAAGGATTCATTCTACAGAATCATTCGGCTCCGTGGACGGCCCGGGCGTGAGGTTTGTCATCTTTACGCAGGGGTGTCGGCTGCGCTGCCGGTACTGCCACAATCCCGACACATGGAAAACCGACGAAGGCGGCAGGATGCAGTCGGCGGACGAGCTGCTCGACGCGGCGGAGCGATACCGCAGCTACTGGGGCAGCGAAGGCGGCATTACCGTGAGCGGAGGCGAACCGCTGCTGCAAATCGACTTCCTGCTCGAGCTGTTTCAGAAGGCAAGGCAGCGGGGCATCAACACCTGCATCGACACTGCCGGACAGCCCTTTACCAGGGAAGAACCTTATTTCTCAAAGTTCAGGGAGCTGTGCGGCGTCACCGACCTTTTCATCGTGGACATCAAGCACATTGACGGGCAGCGGCACATCGCACTGACAGGAAAGACAAACGACAATATCCTCGATATGCTGCGCTTTCTCTCGGAGATCGGCAAGCCGGTCTGGATCCGCCAGGTGCTTGTCCCGGGCATCACCGACGACGATGTGTTTCTCAGGCGCACCGCGGAATTCATCCACACGCTGAGCAACGTGCGGAAAATCGAAGTGTTACCATATCATTCGTTCGGTATATACAAGTGGGAAATGCTCGGCATCCCCTATTCACTGGCTGATACACAGCCGCCGGGCAAAGACAGAGTGGCAAACGCCCTGCGAATATTGCAGGCTTGACTATAATACTATTTGCTGGAAAGGAAATGATCCGATGAGCAACAACGCATGGAGAAACTTTAAAGGCAGAGTCTGGAAAGAGGACGTAAACGTAAGGGACTTCATTCAAGCCAATTACACGCCCTACGACGGAGACGAGAGCTTCCTTGAAGGGCCGACCGAGGCGACAGACAAGCTCTGGGGCAGACTTCAGGAGCTTCAGAAGGAAGAAAGAGCCAAGGGCGGCGTGCTGGAGTGTGAAACCGAGATCGTTTCCAGAATGAACGCATACGGCCCGGGCTATATCGACGAATCCATGAAGGATCTCGAAAAGATCGTCGGACTCCAGACCGACAAGCCGCTCAAGCGTGCCTTCATGCCTTACGGAGGCATCAAAATGGCCGAGCAGGCGGCCGCCACCTACGGCTATACAATCAATCCCGAACTGGTTAAAATATTCACCCAGTACCACAAGACGCACAATCAGGCCGTCTTTGACGCTTATACGCCCGAGATGAAGCTCGCACGCCACAGCCACATCATCACCGGCCTTCCCGACACCTACGGCAGAGGAAGAATTGTCGGCGATTACAGACGTGTGGCCCTTTACGGTATTGATTATCTTATTGAGAAGAAGGAAAACGACCTTTCACACTGCGGCGGCGGAAATATGATAGACAAATTCATTCGCCTGCGTGAGGAAATCGCCGAGCAGCTGCGTGCGCTCAGAGGCATGAAGAAGATGGCGAGAATCTACGGCTTCGACATCTCCCGTCCTGCCGAGAACGCCCAGGAGGCCGTTCAGTGGCTCTACTTCGGATACCTCGCCGCCATCAAGACCCAGAACGGCGCTGCGATGAGCGTCGGCAGAATTTCCACCTTCCTCGACATCTACATTCAGCGTGACCTCCGGGAAGGCGCCATCACCGAGAAGGAAGCCCAGGAGCTGATCGACCATCTGGTGCTGAAATTCCGCATGGTCAAATTCGCCCGTATTCCGTCATACAACGCCCTTTTCTCGGGCGATCCGGTTTGGGCTACCCTCGAAATGGCCGGAATCGGCGTGGACGGCAGACACATGGTCACCAAGAACGACTACCGCTTCCTCCACACGCTGGAAAATATGGGCCCGTCTCCCGAACCGAATCTGACGGTGCTGTATTCCTCCCGGCTTCCCGAGAATTTCAAGAAGTACGCAGCCAAGATTTCCATCGACACTTCCTCCATTCAGTATGAAAACGACTGCGTCATGCGTCCTGTCTGGGGCGACGACTACAGCATCTGCTGCTGTGTTTCCGCCACACAGACCGGCAAGGAAATGCAGTTCTTCGGCGCAAGAGCCAACCTCGCCAAGTGCCTGCTCTACGCCCTCAACGGCGGCATTGACGCAAAATCCAAGGAGCAGATCGGCCCGAAATATCTCCCCATTACAGGCGACGTGCTGAATTACGGCGAGGTCATCGAAAAATTTGACGCCATGATGGACTGGCTGGTGGAGCTGTATGTCAACACCCTCAACCTCATTCACTACATGCACGACAAATACTACTACGAAGCCGCCGAAATGGCGCTGATCGACACCGATGTGCGCCGTACCTTCGCCACCGGCATTGCGGGATTCTCGCATGTGGTAGATTCGCTCTGCGCCATTAAATACGCCACCGTCAAGCCGATCAGGGACGAGGACGGACTGATCGTGGATTTTGAGACCGAGGGAGACTTCCCCCGTTACGGCAACGACGACGACCGTGCCGATGAAATTGCCATCTGGCTGCTCAAGACCTTCATCAACAAGGTCAAGGGCTGCCACACCTACCGTGATTCGGAACCGACCACTTCCATTCTGACCATCACTTCCAATGTCGTCTACGGCAAGGCAACCGGCGCAACGCCGGACGGACGCAAGGCATTCACACCCTTCGCTCCCGGCGCCAATCCGGCTTACGGCTCGGAAAAGAACGGCCTGCTTGCCTCCCTCAATTCGGTTGCCAAGCTGCCTTATGAATACGCTCTTGACGGCATTTCCAACACCCAGACCATCAGTCCGGACGCTCTCGGCCACACCGAGGAGGAACGCATCAACAACCTCTGGCATGTGTTGGACGGCTACTTCGACAAAGGCGCCCATCACCTCAACGTCAATGTATTCGGCGTGGACAAGCTCAGAGACTGCATGGAACACCCCGAAAAACCCGAATACGCCAACTTCACAATCCGTGTGTCTGGATATGCGGTCAAATTCATCGACCTTACTCCCGAGCAGCAGCTTGACGTTATTGCACGTTCGGCCCACGAATGTATGTGATGTTTCATATTCGTCCGCTTCCACGCATGAATTAATCCTTAAATAATCCAGAGCAAGGCTAAACCCTTCGTCAATTTTGTCATTTTGAGGGTAAGCCTTGCTATTTTGGTTGAAAAAAAATATTGATAATTTGTTCTGTTTGTGTTATAATAGTATTTACCATCATTTTGTTTAGGAGATAATCAACCATGAGTGAATGTACACACGATTGCAGCACATGCTCGGCCAACTGTTCCAGCCGTCAGCCCTCCAAAGAGGACTTCCTCGAGAAGCTCAACGATCTGAGCAGCGTCAAAAAGGTCATCGGCGTTGTCAGCGGCAAGGGCGGCGTCGGCAAATCCCTTGTCACCTCGATGCTTGCGGTGACATTTAACCGCCGCCATTTCAATACCGCCATTCTTGACGCAGACGTGACAGGACCTTCCATCCCCAAGGCATTCGGCGTAAAGGAAAAGGCGCACGGCACTGAGCAGTACATCATTCCAGCCATGACCAAGACGGGTATTCAGATGATCTCGGTCAATCTGCTGCTCGACAACGAAACCGATCCCGTTGTCTGGAGAGGCCCGGTCATCGCCGGCACCGTCAAGCAGTTCTGGACAGACGTCATCTGGAAGGACGTAGACTATATGTTTGTCGATATGCCTCCCGGAACAGGCGATGTGCCGCTCACTGTATTCCAGTCGCTTCCGCTGGACGGCATTGTCATTGTCACCTCGCCGCAGGAGCTTGTTTCCATGATCGTGACAAAGGCTGTCAATATGGCTAAGCTGATGGATATTCCGATTCTCGGCATTGTGGAGAACATGAGCTATGTGGAATGTCCCGACTGCGGCCGGAAAATCAATGTATTCGGTGAAAGCAAGACCGACGCGGTCGCCGCCGAATTCGGTCTCAAGGTGCTCGCAAAGCTGCCGCTCGATCCGGTACTTGCGGGTTACTGCGACAACGGACTCATCGAACTCTTCGAGGGCGACTATATGGAATCCGCCGCCGATGAAATCGAGAAGGCTGTCAACTGATTGTTATTGCGTAATCAAATAATAAACCGCTTGCGTTTTTCACCCTTTCGGTGAGAATGCAAGCGGTCTTTTTTTTTTCAATCAATCAATAAAACGCTTCGTCTGCCAGATAAAGATGACGCAGGTAAAGTCTGACGCCGTCAGACCGCATCGCTTCGCAGATTCTAGTAAAGATATCGAGAACGGTATTCTCGTCAGCCATGTCAAATTGATACATCCGGTAGTGTCTGGGGTCGGTGCGTCTGACTTTCTCAGGGTCCGTCCGTGTGATATTGATGCAGCTGACGTATTGGCCGCAGAAGGCAAAGTCATTGAACGCACCTTCGCAGGAACCGTTTGAGGTCATTTCGGGAAGCGCGTCGATTTCTTTGGCGTAGCCGGCGAGGATCCGGCTGATTTTGCCCACCGTATTCTCGCTCAAGTCAGCCGAGCAGGATTGTTTGGTGACAGGCTCTTTGTGACGGTTAAGGGAATAGGTCTGACAGATCAGCCGGCCGTTGGCGAAAAGCCGCACCGAAAATCCGGCGTCGGTCATTTCGGGATACTCATAGGCAGGGTAATAATAATATCCGAAAAGAATCTTCTTTTTCCATATGGCAAGGATATTCAGATGGTTCATGGCTTGCCTTCCTTTCTTTTTTCTCTCAGCTGACGAAAGAAATCCGTCAGCATCTGACCACATTCTTCGCCGAGGAATCCGGCGACCACTTCCGGCCGGTGATTGTAGGGCAGGTCAAACAGATTGACCACCGAACCGCAGGAGCCTGCCTTGCGGTCGGAAGCTCCGTAAACCAGACGGCGTATGCGTGAATTGATAATCGCTCCGGTACACATGGGACACGGCTCCAGCGTCACATACAGTTCGCACTGCCACAGCCGCCAGCCGCCAAGCGCCCTGCACGCTCCGTCAATGGCTTCCAGCTCGGCGTGCGCCAGGGCGTTTTTGCCAAGCTCACGGCGGTTGCGTCCGGTGGAAATCACTTCTCCGTCCTTCACCACGACGGCTCCCACCGGCACTTCTCCTTCGCCTGCCGAAATCATCGCCTGCTCCATCGCAAGCCGCATGAATCTTTCGTCGGGATCGCTTTGCGGGTTGAAATTGATATCCATTGTCGTCCTCTCAAATGCTCTGTTTATTTTTCAGATAATCCGCCACGCAGGCAATCACTTCGGAAGCATACTTGTCCGACTTGAATTCGCCTATGCCGTAGACGCTGCGGAAGTCCTCGTCATTCTGCGGAAGCTTTGCGCAGATGTCAAAAAGGGTGTAATCGCTCATCACGCTGAGATCGGTCTTGTCTTCCCTGACCGCAAAGGAATGTCTCAGCTCAGCCAGCCGCGCAAAAAGCTCCCTGTCGATATCCGGCGCACCCTCAAATCCGTCCGGCTCATCGCAATTCCCCGTGTATTGCCGAATGGCTCCGATAAAAATCCGCCCGAACACAAGGCATTTGGAATTGCCGATGTGGTTTTTCTCCATGAGCTGAAAGCGTGTGACGGGTTTGATTTCGCTCATTTTTTCCAGCGTCATGTCGCTGATGATGCGGTTTTCCGGCGTGTGGATTGTTTGGGACAAGCCTTTGCGGATGGTCCGGAGCTGCCGGAGCAGATCGTAATCGGGATATATCCCGCAGTCATCGGCGGCTTGGTCAACGGTCATTCCTTTTGCGGCGAGATGTTTCCTGATGGTGTAAATGATTTCGCTGCCGCAGTATTCCACCGTGAGCGGCGGCAAAATTCCCATGCCGCGCAGCTTTTCAAGGGTAACCGGCCTGTCGACGCAGAGCTGCGCAAGCGCGTCGGTGCCGGCAAAGACATTGGACTGTATGCAGTAGTCGGACGAAAGATCGGCGCGCAGCGTTCTGAGCAATGCAAACAAGTCGCTGTCGGCTTCGGGCGGAAGAATATACTTTCCGTTGAGATCCTTGGTGAGGTGAATGTCCGGCTTGTTGGGAGCGGCGCTGCGGCGTGTGCGAGCGGATTTCTTCCTGTCGGGCTTCTGCGGAAGTTCCGGGTCGGGCTTTGGCGCCAAACCTCTCTCCGAGAGGAATTCTGCTATCTCATCCATAAACTGGCGCCCGAATTTTTCGGTCTTGACGCCTCCCACGCCGTAAATCGCCTTGAATTGCGCTTCGCTGGCAGGCATTTTCTCCGCCATATCACGCAGGGACGCATCGGTGAATATCACGTAAGCCGGCACGCCCTTTAATCCGGCCACCTTGGCACGCAGAGAGCGCAGGCGGCTGAGAAGCTCCGGGTCGGCATTGAGACCGATCTGATCCTCCCTGCGTCTGCCTTCGTCGCCGGATGAAGCATGCTCCTTCACGGTTACTCTCATTCCGCTGTAGATGACGCCCCTGGCGCCGTTTCCCCAGCTGAGTACGCCGTCCGGCGCTTCGGAGATGTACTTGTCGGCGATCATGGAGTCGATCATTCTGTCGATTTCACGGGAGCCGCTGTCCTTCATGATGCCGAAGGTGGACTGTCGGCTGCCTCCGCACAGCTCCACACGGTTGTTGAGCGTCCCCCGAAGTATGTCGATGATCACCCACTTGGTCTGTGATTCATTCATGCGCTTGATGCAGGAGAGAATCTTCTGGGCTTCGGTGGTGATATCCCTGGATTCAAAATCCGTGTGCGACTGGGTGCAGTTGGAGCAGTTGCCGCAGTTTTCAAAATCAGGGTATTCTCCGAAATATTTTAAGATGAATTTTCTGTAGCAGTACTTTGAGGTGCAGTAAAAGGTCATCTGCTTGAGAAGCTCCAGCTCGTTTGCCTTGAGCGCTTCGGCGGTTTCCTCATCAAGCTCGGTATTTTCTTCAAAGCTCTTTTCGATCAGAAAAGTATTCAACCGCACGTCCCTGCCGCTGTACAATAGAACACACTCGGCAGGCTGTCCGTCACGTCCGGCTCTGCCGGCTTCCTGATAATAGCTCTCCATGTTCTTGGGCATGTTGTAATGCACCACGAAGGCGACGTTGGATTTGTCGATGCCCATGCCGAATGCGTTGGTGGCGACCATGATGGGACATTCGTCCCTGATAAAAAGCTCCTGTGCGCTGTTGCGTTCGGCGTCAGCCAATCCGGCGTGGTACCTGCCGGCGTTCCAGCCTTCCTGCGTCAGACGGTCGGAGACTTCCTCCACCAGCTTGCGTGTGGCGCAGTAGACAATGCCGCTTTTGCCTCGGTTCAGTGAAAGAAAGGAAGTCAGCGCGGTGAATTTGTCCTTCGGTTTGATCACTTCAAAGTACAGATTGGGACGGTCGAATCCCGTAGTCGTGACCATCGGGCGGTCAAGTCCTAAGAGATTCACAATGTCCTCCCGTACCCTTCTGGTCGCCGTGGCCGTGAAGGCCGCCGCAACCGGACGCTTTGGCAGCGAACCTATGAATTCCGCAATTTTCAGATAGCTGGGCCGGAAATTCTGTCCCCATTGAGAAACGCAGTGCGCTTCGTCCACAATCACCATTGAGATATCGGCATTCATGGCAAACTGGAGGAATGACGGCGTCGTCAGCCTTTCGGGAGCGACATAAATGATCCTGTAAATGCCGTTTTCCGCACGGTACAGCGCCAACTCGCTTTGTCTGGGGGTAAGTGTGCTGTTGATGAAGGCGGCGCTCACGCCGGACTGCACCAGTGCGCTGACCTGGTCCTTCATCAGAGAAATCAGGGGAGAAATCACCAGCGTGATTCCCTCCCGCATGAGAGCCGGCACCTGATAGCATATGGATTTGCCTGCGCCGGTCGGCATAATTCCCACCACATCGCTGCCCGAGAGCAGGGCGTCTATGATCGGCTCCTGTCCTTCACGGAAACTCGTGTAGCCGAAATAATGCTCCAGCGTCTGTAATTTTCCAAGTTTTTCCAACCGCATCACCCGAAGTTTGTCGCAATTTCATTTCATTCTATATATATCATCAATTTTACCACATTACAGTGTCCAATTCAACCTGAATTTTTTGATATTTGATAAAAATGTCGGATTCCGCGGTAGAAAACTCCTGAATAATTCGCTGAATTCCAACATGATAAAATTGTGAGATTTTCGCAATAATAAAAATGATTTGAACAAAATTGTGGATTGTGACAAAAATTAATGGTTTGTTAACAATAAATTCATAGTTGTAATCAAAGCAATGATATAATATAAATAGAAGTTGTTTATTGTTTTTGTGGAATTTGTGCTTGATTTTGGCACGCCGCTTGTGAAGCCTTCTCAGAGGGCGTCAATTGGCGGTTTTCGTTCGCTCAGAGACTGTTTTCATTGCAGAGATAGTTGATTTTTGACTGTGTTTTTTTCGGAATTTAGTCATATTGAGAGAGATTATATAGTAAATTTATTGAGACTGCTGCGGAGCGTCCGCAATACGCAATGAAAAATTCTGTGTCAGCAACGCTGTTTTGCGGCCAACACGCTTCAGCCATTCATTCTGGAAAAGCAAGGAATGACAAATTCACCAAATGGAGGTATGATTATGTATAACAATTACGGTGTTACCATCTCGGGTACTCCCAACTGCGTAAGAAGCGGAGAATACAACGGCATAGAATCGCCTTATCTTTCTTCAGACAATCAAACAGGCAATTTTGCGGTCATACGTAATCATTCCCAGCGAGAGCGCATTTTGCAGATCGACGACAAGCTGATCGCTGTCAACGAGGAGTACAAGGCGCTTTCCGGGAATCTGTCTACGGCCAGTGACGCCGTTAAGGATTATATCCAGACACGTATCGCCGAGTTGAAGGATTCTCTCAACGCTCTTGAGCTTGAAAGAAGCAGACTGCTTGCCATTGCCATGTAATTCATCTGATTCATCGCAGGCAGCCATGTAAGCCGTTGTTTCGCAGTGTTCCTCACGCAGGGACGTCCTGCGAACACAAATGAATCACACAGAAAAGAATCCGGCTCTTTGTCGATGTCATCGGCAGGGAGCCGATTTTTTTGTTTTATCGAAAATATTTTTGAAAAAGGGCTTGACATTTATGTTATACTGTGTATAATAAGTATATACAGTATAGATGATTGAAGCGGATATACACAGTGTGCTTCCGCACTGTGGAATACTGACTCAGCGAAACACTATTCTACAGGACAGATAAAAAGGGGGCATGTGCGGATTGAAAATCATCATATCCAATTCCGATCCAAGACCGATCTACGAGCAGATCACCGCCCGCATCAAAAACCTGATCATCAGCGGCGAGCTGAAGCCGGGTGACGCTCTGCCTTCCATGCGTTTTCTGGCGAAGGAGCTGAGAATCAGCGTGATCACCACCAAACGGGCTTATGAGGAACTGGAACGGGGAGGCTTCATTGAAACGGTGGCGGGCAAGGGCAGCTTCGTCTCCGGCATGAACACGGAATTCATACGTGAAGAGCATCTTCGCATGGCGGAGGAGCATTTGCAGCAGGCCGTGGACGCAGCAAAGTCGGCCGGCATTTCCAAAGAGGAACTGATGGACACGCTCGGAATGCTCTACGACGGCGAATAACCGGTTCATTGAATCACCCATCGACAACATAATTCAAAGGGAAAGGCTACAGGTGAAAACATGAAAGATATGGCAAACGCTATCGAAATCAAAAATCTGGTCAAAAGCTACGACGACTTCACGCTCTCAATTGAATCACTGGACATTCCGAAGGGCTGCATTATGGGACTGGTCGGTTCCAACGGCGCCGGAAAATCCACGATGATCAAGTCTATTCTCGACCTGATCAGAACCGAAAGCGGAGAAATCACCGTCAACGGCGAGAGCAACAAAATTCCTGCGGTGCGTGAGGACATCGGCGTTGTGTTCGATGAGATCAAATTTCCGCAGATATTTACCGCCGGAGACGTGCGCACGGTGCTCAAAGGCGTGTACAAAAACTGGGACGATGCGCTGTACGACCAATACATCGGACAGTTCAAGCTGCCGCTCAAAAAGAAGATCAAGGAATTCTCCCGCGGCATGAAGATGAAGCTTTCGCTGGCGGCCGCTCTGGCGCATCACCCGAAGCTGCTCATTCTCGATGAAGCCACCAGCGGCATTGATCCTGTGGTGCGTGACGAGATACTCGACATCTTCCTGGATTTCATTCAGGACGAGGAACACACCATTCTGGCGTCGTCCCACATCATCAGCGACATCGAAAAGGCCGCCGATTATGTCACCTTTATCAACAACGGAAGAATTGTCTTTTGTGAGGAAAAGGACGCCCTGATGGAAAAATACCGCATTGTCAAGTGCGGCAATGAAGAGCTTGATGCGATAAACGCCGCCGACATTGTCGGCAGACGCACCAATACCTTCGGAGCGGAGCTGCTCATGCTCTCCGAAAAGGTGCCGGAGGGCTTTGTTTCGGCCAAGGCCGGCATTGAGGACATTATGCTGATGATTATCAAGAACGAAGGGAGATAATGAATGATGAAAGGAATCATTACCAAAGACCTGCTCGGACTGAGGCAGGTTGCGCTTACCATGGGTCTGCTGATGGTGTTTTATCTGTTTCTCGGATTTATGGGTATGAATTCGTCCGGAGGCGGCATGGGTTATTTATCCGTCATGGCTTTGGTGATCAACGTCATGGTGCCGCTTTCCTGCGCAGGATATGACGAGCAGTGCGGCTGGGATCAGTTCGGCGCTTCGCTGCCCGTGAGCAGAAAACAGATCGTTATCTGCCGCTATATCGTCAATCTCCTGGTAATTGCCTTTACGACACTGGTGATGCTGGCCGGCAATATCCTTTTTGCCGCATTCGGAGGTGAGGCTTCCGGCATTGCGGCTTATCTCCTCCCCATCGTGTTTTCTCTCATCTACATTGCGATAATGATTCCCATCATCTACCAATTCGGCGTGCAGAAGAGCCGCTTCATCGTGATTGCGGTTATGATTCTGCCCTCCATGCTGATAGCCGCATTCGGAATGTTGATGGCCAACTCCGGCAGTGAGGATTCGTTCCTGTTGACCGGTATAATCGACTCGCTTTCCGCCCTTTCGGCGGTTCCCGTCGCAACAGGCGTTACCGTCGCAGCGGTCTGCTTCTACGCTCTGTCGATTTTGGTGAGCATCAGAATTTACAGCAAAAAAAATTTCTGATATCCGCCGCTGTCGGTGCATTGTGTTACATGCAAAAAGAGCCGGGTGAAAGGCGGATTGCGTTTCATCCGGCTTGATCTGTATATGAAATACAGACCTCCTTCGCTTTCAGCCGGTCATCAGACAAAGAGCCTGCCGGGCATCTTGCGGTACTTCAAGATGCCCGGCAGGCTCTGATCATTTATTTCCGAATCAGGCAGATGCAAGGATCTGCCGCAATGAGTGTTTTCGGTGAGAAGGGCGCGGCCTGTTTTTGACCGGACTCTATTCCGCCGAACGCATCAGGAATTTCTGACAACCTTCTTTTTTACCTCAATTCTGATATCGCTGCCGACAAACTGAATTCTGGTGTAGCTGCCCGAAAGACGGGACGTAATGCGGTCGTCATAGCGGCTCTTGAGTCCGTCGAGATTCAGATTGGTGCTGATGATGGTGGGTCTGCGACGCAGCAAACGGGTGTTGATGATGTCATAGAATACAGCCGTGGTAAACTGGGTGACAAATTCCGTGCCGATATCGTCGAGTATCAGCAGATCGCAGGATTTGAGAAGATCGAGCGTGTACTGCTTGTCCTCTCCCCTGCCGAAATGCTCGCTTTCTATTGTATTAAAGAAATTCTGCGCCGAACCGTAGACAACGCCGTAGCCCTTGCTGATAACCCGTCCGGCGATGGCAAGCGACATGTGCGTCTTGCCCAGACCGACTCCCCCCTGAAAGAGCAGGCTCGCCGACTGACGGGTGAAGCCGTTGGCGTATTCCCAGCAGTGGCGCTTGACGCCTTCCATGATCTGACGAGGCGAAAGATTGGAATTAAGCGCCTTTTCGGGATAAAAATCCAGTGAAAAGCTCTGGAAGGAACACAGCTCCAGAGGAGTGGAACGGTTCAGTTCCTCGTAGGCGATCTTGCGAAGTATCTCCTTGAAGCAGCCGCACATCTTGCCGTCGACAAATCCTGTGTCTTTGCAGTCACGGCAGTGGAATTTGGGTTCAAGATAGTCGTCCGGACAGCCTTTTTCACGCAGTATTTCCAGCTGACGCTGCTGCATGGCGAGATTGCGGTCACGTATCTCGGCAACCGTCTGGGAAATATCCTTCTGTCCGCTCAGCATTACCCGTGTGAGGCGTATGGAGGTCTGGGCAATCTCTCGCTCCAGCTCGGCGTATTCGGGATTGGCCGACAGAAATGCCTTGCGGCGCTCGTCGTTCTCATTGACCGCCTGCCTGTGATAGGAATCCAGCAGGAATTTCGCCCGGTCGTATATCTCTCTTGAATATGCCATTCATCACAGCTCCTTTGTGTTGACGTCAGTCGTCGTAATTGTAATCTCCGCTGCTCGCAGCGATTTCCTTTGCCCATTCCTCATTGAGAATGACCTCTATATCCTCGGTGGAGTATGTCTCCCCGTAGCGTCCGCTCTGCCTGTCTCCTCGGCCGGCAGAGGACTCTCCCTTGGCCTGCCGTCTGGCCTCCATGGCTGCCCTGTTCTGCTCGTCCAGCTTCAACGCGGAAGTCAGGTCGGTAACACCCTGCTCAAAATAACGCTTGATAATGCCGTTCATGTAACCGAAGCTGATCTTGCCGTTTTTGTTGATGCATTTGTCGTAGGCATGGCGGATCAGATCCACCTCTATATGCTGGTTATTGATCCATAAATCGCAGAATTTCAGCTCGCTGTCAGTGGCCTTGCGTTCGGGTATCTCCAGTGCGGAACGCACGGTATTCCACGCGCGGCGGCGTGCCGTCAGCGCAGAAATCTTCTTCTCGGCTTTTTCAAAATTGTCCACTTCCTCGGCCGCCCAGCCGATTCCCGTGGCTTCTATGTAGGACATGCTCGATTTGCCGATCGACTTGCAGTACTGCACGAGCATCGGCACCACCGTGCAGGGCAGTCCGTGCCATTTGACCAGCGTCACAAAGCAGGACACTTCGGTATGCGTCAGCTGTTTGCCCATGGAGGCTTCCACGGCGGTCAGCATATTCTTGAGATGCTCGTCGTCGGCAACGTATCTCATACATTCGTCAAACGGATAGCGTATCTTTTCCCTGGTGACCGGCGCCTTCAGCTCGGGAGCCTTTCCGAGCGCATTGTTGACGGCGGCTTCCGGAACCGGCGCCGCTTCGCTTGTCTGCATGGCTTCCGCTTTCTGCGGTTCCGGCTGCTCCTTTGTCTCGGAATCCGTCCTTCCCAACATTCCGCAGTTGATCCAGTAATCCAGCGCGTCCTGTGTGTCGGACGGCTTCTGGCCGATGGCGAAGGCGAGTTTGTCTATCGTCACTTCTTCTCCCGCATGACGCAGCATGTAAAGCAGCACTTTGAGCTGTGCCGCGCCGGCCAGCTTCATATGCTCGTCCACGGCGCAGGTCGGCACGGCAAAGACCGAATTCCATTTTCCCATATTCACACCGTATTCCAATACTCCTCCACTCCTTTTCCGACAGGGATATTATTATAGCACACAATCCCCGAAAATGCAAATATTCCGAGACACAAAAAACCGTATTCCTGCTTTTTTCAGAATACGGTTTTTTCAAAGTCACTGATCCGCCGGTTTCTGAGCGGAGACGGGCATCATTCCGTTGCGGTAATAAAAATACACCCGCCTGATAATGCTCTGATATTCCACTGCGGTAAGCTCGACGTCGTCAATAAATTTTAATTTTTCCGCCTTTCTCCTGGGCTTCCATCGACCCAGCAGGAGTCTGACGTTTTTGCCGTCTGTCACGACAAACAAATGATATCCTGCATCGGCCATCTCATTGAGCGTCACGTCAAAGCGGTAATCTTCCTCTGTTTCGGGCTTGTCGGAATAGTACGCCGGGTATCTGAGCTTCCTTATGCGCTTGAAGAGCTTTTTGCCCTTCATGGCGTAGAGCTTGCGGCTGACCTTCGGGCGGACAAAGGCGGAGGTTTTCTCGTCCAAAAGTTCCCAAAGGTCGGTGCTGAGCGTCGTGGTGCGCAGCTTGCCGGGATAGATTTTTCCGTTCATGTAAATATACAGCAGACCGTTGACAATTGCTCCGGACTGCCATTCTCCGACCCTGTCTATCAGAAAGGCAAACTTGTCGGGATTTCCGGCTATCATTTCAATTTATCTCAATTCTAAATATATGTTTCAAATGCTCAGGTTCTTAATTCACTTTATAGAGTCTGTATCCCAGACCCCAGACGGTTTCAATGTACTGGCTGCCCGGGCTGAGCTTTTCCAGCTTGCTGCGAAGGTTGCTCATGTGGGTCTTGACGGCGTTGTCGTCCCCCAGATATTCCTCCTGCCAGACAGACTCGTAGATGTTGGACTTGGTAAAAAACTTATTGGGATTGCGCATGAGCATTTCGAGAATCTGCGTCTCCTTGGCGGTGCATTTGAGTTCCTTGCCGGCAACCGTAATTCTCATGTCAGAGCAGTCCAGCTCGATATCCTTGTACCTGAGCACTTCACCCAACTGTGCCGCAGCACCGCCCGATCTGCGAAGGGCGTTCTCCACCCGTGCCACCACTTCTCCCAGATCAAACGGCTTGGTGATGTAATCGTCCGCACCCATTTTGAGCAGGTCGATCTTGGTGCTTACCATGTCCTTGGCGGATATCACAATTACCGGCACGTTGCTTTTCTGACGCAGACTGCGCAGAATTTCGTCTCCGCAGACATACGGCAGCATAATGTCCGTGATAATCAGGTCAAACCGGCCTGAAAAAGCGGCCCTCTGGCCGTTCAACCCGTCATAGGCGGATTCGGTTTCAAATCCCGCAGAACGGAGAGTTTCGGCGAGCAGCAAATTGATGTCGGCGCTGTCCTCTATAATTAATAACTTGCTCATTACCAATCAAGCCCCCTGCCATTGCCTTGTTCGTCCTGATCCGGTTTCATCACAAAGCTCACAAAACAAACGGCGGGAATCCGTCAGATCAAAATGACAAAATCCCGCTGTCTATTTTTTTAAAGTGAATAATCCAAAAAGAACAAGGCTGAATATGTCGGGCAAGCCCCGGCTCATTACTGAATGGAATAATCGAGATACTCCTGAAGCTCACGGTCTTCCTTTTCCTTTTCCTTCTTTTTGATGATAATCATAGCCGTGGTGATCGAAGCGACAACAGCTGCGACAGCGGCAATCAGGCCGATAATCGTCCAAAGGCTCAAAGAATCATGTTTCTTATCCATAAAACAACTCTCCTTAAATAATAGATTGTACTGAAGCAAACAATACCCGTCTGCCGGAATCATCCGGGACAAGCGGCAATATAATTCACTACGAATTATTTTACACGTATTTATCGCATTTGTCAATTATTATTTGGTACAATTTACACAACATTCATCAGTTGGACAAAAAAGCAAAAAATAAAAGCGAAACAACACGCCTGCCAATCGCACAGGCATGTCATTTCACTTTCGACGGCCAATTACCTCACGGCCGAATTCTGACAATTGCACAGAAAGAAGGTCAGTCTTCCCGGCTAGCATCCGGAAGGACGAGCCGGACCAACGCCCGTAAAACACTCAATTATGCGTTATTGAGCTTGCGGACGAGCTTGGACTTTCTTCTTGCGGCGGTATTCTTGTGGAGAATGCCCTTTGCCTGAGCCTGGTCAATTCTCTTGATAGCCTGACGGATTGCCTCCTGGCTGTCGCCGCCCTCTGCGATAGCAGCCTCAGCCTTCTTGATGGTGGTCTTGAGGTTGGACTTTACAGCCTTGTTGCGGGCAGTCTTACTTGCGGAAACAAGCACTCTCTTCTTTGCGGACTTAATGTTGGGCACAATAAACACCTCCTTATTCGGGTTCAGTCGCATATACCAATTTTAACATGAATCAATTTAAAATGCAACATATTTTTTAATTTTTTTCAAAATTTATTCAGTAATGTGATATTTGAACATATCCCGGCCCGAAATCCGCTCTGTAATTATGTATAATTGCTTCGTATACGGGCATAATAACACGAAACCGATTAGCGAGGGGAGCAATTTGAAAGATGAATTACCGTACCGACCTGACAATTGAGCTGGCCGAGGGAACCGACGGAATCCCCGGCGTATCCTCCGAGGTGAACGTGCGTGACGGAGTGACCATCACACGCACCGTCATAAGCGACCCTTCGGCGGCCGATCGCATCGGCAGACCGCAGGGCCGCTATTACACGCTGGAAATGCTGCCGTTCGGAGAGGCGGCTTTTGAACCTGACGAGTGTTTTGAGGCCGCATCGGACATTCTGCGGGAACTTCTGCCCGAACACGGCTGCGTACTGACGGCAGGACTGGGCAATGCCTCCGTTACGCCCGATTCCATCGGCCCGAAGGCGGCCGGCAGAATACTTGCCACACGTCACATTTCGGGCGAACTGGCGGAAAAATGCGGACTTGCTCCGCTTCGCCAGACCGCAGTGATAGCGCCGGGAGTGCTTGGCCAGACAGGCATTGAGGCGGCCGAGCACATCAGATGGCTCTGCGGCGGTCTGAAGCCGTCGGCCGTCATAGTCATCGACGCCATGGCGGCGCGCAGCCTTTCACGGCTTGGACGCACGCTTCAGATCTGTGACAGCGGCATATCTCCCGGTTCCGGTGTAGGCAACGACCGACCCTGCATCGACAGCGCCTACCTCGGCACCCGGGTGATCTCGATGGGAGTTCCCACTGTCGCCGAGCTTCGCCCGGCCGACAGCGCCGAAGCCGGCAAGGAAATGATGATAACGCCCCGTGAAATCGACATGCTCACCGACCGCGCAGCGAGATTTATCGCAGCGGCGGTCAACGGCGCTTTGCAGCCGCATCTGCATCCGACCGAAATCATGAAGCTTTTTTAACCTGCGAAAACAATATGTACGCTCCGCTTTGCTCCCGTTGAAGTGTCGCAAAGCGGAGCTTTCACTTATCAGACGGCCGGTTAATTGGCCTTGCGGATATCACGGTCGTCCTGTCCCAGGCCGAAGCTGATGGATATGGCGTGATCAACTTTATCCATCGTGCTGTCCTCCAGCCTTCCCATACATTCCTTGAGCCTGCGCTTGTCGAGGGTGCGGATCTGCTCGAGCAGCACCACGGAATCCTTGTGAAGGCCGCACTCCATCGACTGCACGTAAATATGCGTCGGCAGATGGGATTTTTCGGTCTGGCTGGTAATGGCGGCGGCTATCACCGTGGGACTGAATCGGTTGCCCACATCGTTCTGCACGATAAGTACAGGCCGAACGCCGCCCTGCTCCGATCCTACAACGGGACTTAAGTCTGCGTAATATATATCTCCTCTTCTTACATTCATCTCAGTCGTCATCGTCCTCTCTGTTTTCAACTTCGTACTGCGGGAAGACTCTTTTTCCCCCGCAATGATATTTTTACCCTCACGGGCGCATATAATCACATTCGCAATGTTGTTTATCAAAATTTCACAGTCCGATGAAATCAGGCGTTATTCAGGTAATCCGCCGGGCTGTCACACCGGCTACCTATTAATATATTATGCCGTCAGTGCGGAATATGCGCAAAAAATGTCGCTGAAGGTGTTATTATTGTGACGACCGGCAAAAAAATCCCCACGCCGCGGATTTTTTTGCGGTATGGGGATCAATTGACGGATGAATTATTCAGTTGCGCCAGTATTCACGGTCGAGCGTCCGGTAATGAATGGCCTCCATAACGTGACGGGCGTCTATCACTTCGGCGGCGTCCATATCCGCCACCGTTCTGGCCACTTTGACAATGCGGTCGTAGGCACGGCCGGAGAGCTTCAGCCGGTCAAACGCCATTTGCAGCACCCTGGAAGCTTCTTCGGTCATGGGACAGAATTCGTGCAGCAGCGCCGGCGTAATTCTGGCATTGCAGCTGATTCCCGTGCCTTCAAAACGCCGCTGCTGAATAAGCCGTGTCTTATTGACTCGCTCCCTGATGCTCTGCGAGCTTTCGGAAGGCGTCGCGCGTGAAAGCTCCTTGTATTCCACAGGCGGCACCTCCACATGAATATCCATGCGGTCGAGCAGCGGCCCGGAAATTTTGCCCAGGTACTTTTCAACCGCTCCCTTCCTGCATGTGCATTGTCTGGTCGGATGTCCGAAATAGCCGCACCGGCAGGGATTCATCGCCGCTATCATCTGAAAATCGCAGGGATAGGTGATGCGTCCGCTGCTTCTGGAAATGGTGATCTGATGATCCTCCAGCGGCTGCCGCAGAATTTCAAGCGTCTGATTGTCAAATTCCGGCAGCTCGTCCAGAAAAAGCACTCCGTTGTGGGCAAGCGACACTTCGCCGGGACTCGGCATCCGGCCTCCTCCCGCAAGCGCCACCGATGAGGCGCTGTGATGCGGCGAGCGGAAGGGACGTGTGCGGATCAGCTGCACATTCGGCGGAAGCACTCCCGCAACCGAATGAATTTTGGTGGCCTCTATCGCTTCTTCAAATGTCATATCGGGCAGAATAGAGGGCAGACGCCGCGCGAGCATGCTCTTGCCGGAACCGGGCGGCCCGATGAGCAGGACATTGTGTCCTCCTGCGGCGGCCACTTCCAGTGCGCGCTTGGCCGCCTCCTGTCCCCGTACATCGGAAAAATCCAGCGCCGGCGCATCGGACGGAGATTCCGGAAAGTCATCGGAGCTTATCGGACTTAGAACCGTCCTGCCCGTGATGTGGCTGATGATTTCCCCGACATTTTCCACGGCGTAGACGGTGATTTCAGAGACCACCGAGGCTTCGGCGGCGTTGGCTCTCGGAATGTAAAGCGACTGGCAGCCCAGCTCCCGTGCTTTGAGCGCCATAGCCAGTACGCCTTTGACGGGACGCACTTCGCCGCCAAGCGAAAGCTCCCCGATGAAAAAGCTTCCCTCCGGAACGGTATCGAGCTGATGGGAAGCCAGCAGCACCGCAATGAAAATCGGCAAATCGTAAAGAGGACCTTCCTTGCGGATATCCGCCGGGGCGAGATTGATGGTGACTCTCGACTGAGGAAATTCAAATCCGCAGTTGTGAACGGCCGCCCGGACACGGTCACGCGATTCCCTTACCGACGCGTCAGGCAGTCCCACCACATCAAATCCCGGGAAGCTGTCGTCGGTGTCAGCCTCCACCTTGACGCCGTAGGCATCTATTCCCAGACAGCCGAGGCTGTTGACAACCGCGAACGACATTGTTTGATTCCTCCCCAAAGCGTCTATTTGACATCATCAATGCGCTGACCGTTCCAGGTCACGCCGAGTTCCTGCTGAATTTTTTTGCCTTTGAGTCTTTTGTCCTTATAGGTGACTCTCAGCTTGACATAGTACTTGTTTTTATCTCTGCTGTCCTTTTCTCCTACTTTAACTTCCCACACGTTGCCGCCCGGATTGTGCTGTGAATTGTTCCCCGTGTAAGGCGGCATCAAAACATCGTTTTTCGGATGATTCCTGTCAACCCGGCAATATACGCCCACTACTTCCGTCACCAGTCCCTGCTCCACATTTTTGAAGGCGAAGGATTTGTAATCCAGCTGGTACCGGACACTGAACACACTCTGCTTGATGGACACGCCGCGCAGATTGCGCCTCATCTCCCTCTCGAAAAAGCCGGATTTTTTATCTATATCAAAATACAGCAGGAAGGCAGGCTCGTTGTCATCCGGCGCAGTGCGGATTTCAAAGCTGTTGGCTTTAAGATAGAGCGGCGGCTGATCTCCGTACCAGATGCCGGATTTCGGATCGCCGCTCAGCGTATAACGGGTGAAAAGATTTTTTTCTTCCAGCAGATTATCCAGTGTCTCAAGCAGTACGTTATACGGCTTTATGATGTGCGTCTGATAATCGTATGTAAATTTCGCCCCTAATTCATGCTTCTGAAGATTGGCGTACCTATTCATCTCGAGCGTCCATGTATTGGCCTCATCATGAAATTTTTTCCTCTTGGCTTCGCTCAGAAGCGAAGGTTCGTCCACGAATTTGCACAGCATCTTCCAGTTTTCATAGAGCGTACCGTAATCATCGCCCGAGATTACCTTGTATTTCGTGTGGAAATTATCAAAGAACACCTTTAACACCTTTGTCACCAGAGGCTGATAAATCACCAGGGCGGCGTTGTTTGGTTGTCCGTTGGTTTTGTTGATGGTAGTAACCAGCGCTTTGAGCGCACCCAGGAATTCCTGTTTGTTAAGCGCGGCGGTGATGTTCGCTCTGGCATTGACGTTCTTGTAGCCGTACTCTTTTTTTCCGGTCCGATTAACCGGCTGCCCTTTGGGAACGGGTTTTTTGGCGGCTTTGGGTGATGCGGGAATATTGGCGTTTTTCTTTTTTTGTTCGTTCATAATCTTCGCTCTCCAAATAAACTGTTATTGTGCCGACGACGGCTTATCCGACAGTCTGCCCTGTCCGATGAATTCCCTGATGAGGGAATTCTCGGGAATCAGTCCCTCGTCCAGATTTTCAAACAGCGCAAGCCGTCTGATATATTCCTGCGCCTCGGCGTAGTACGGGCTGTCATCCGGAATGCCGCCCAGAATCTCTATCGCCTTGTCGGCAATGGCGTTAACCTCATAGATATGAATGGAATTGATGGTGACGGTAGCAAGCCGCTTGTAGGCCGAAATATAGAGCTTTTCGCCCCGGAGCACCTGCGGCCACATCTCGAACGTGCGGCTGGAAGGACTGCTGCGGAACTGGTAGTCACGCACCAGTCGGCGCAGAAATCTGATCTGATGCGCCGAAATGACGGTGTCGTCTCCTTCCTTGATGCCCTGCTTGACACTGATGTATATCTTGACCATTTTTTCGGACGGAAGGCAGTCGGTAATAATCGGATTGAGGGCGTGGATTCCTTCCACGATGATGACGTCATTCTCGCCCACTTCGAGCGGATAGCGTTCAGGGGCAGGACTTTTGGCCGCAAAATCAAAGCGGGGCATCATGCAGCGGCCCTTTTCAAGCAGGTCGGTCAGACATTCCCTCATCAGGTCGATATCCAGCGCATAGACCGATTCGTAATCATACACGCCGTTGGGCAGCTGAGGCGCCTTGCCTTCCCCTTTGAAGAAATCGTCCAGCGACAGACAGACCGCATTGGCGCCGGAAGCCTTCACACGGCTGACAAGCATATTGGCGGTGGTGGTCTTGCCCGAACTCGAAGGCCCGGACATCATGATCAGCTTGCGTCCTTCGCCTGTAGACATCACAAAATCGGCTATCTCATTGATCCGCTTGGCATACTGCTCCTCCATCTGACGGATCAGCTCCGCAGGCGAATTCAGCACCGCGTTGTTGATATGCCGCAGGCGCTCGGTGTAGTGAATATAATAATCAACAAAATTTATCATAGAATTCCTTGATGCCCTTCTTTCTATCAGTCATTTCATCAAAGCGTGAAATATATTCGTAAGGATATTTGTAGTTGAAGATGCGCTCGATATTGTTGACATGAGGCTGCTTGAGCTTGGTGACCGCTCCTCCGCCGACCGCCAGAATCGTGTGCGTTTCGTCCATGATGAACACATTGTAGACCCCTTCAAAGCCCGGCTTTGCCCAGCCGACATTCTCCAGATTGCCGACCATTCCGGACTGACGGTAGAGGTAATAAGGATCGTAGCCGCTCTCGGTCAGCCGCTTCTCGCCGTAATCGAGCATGCGGGAGGCGGTCTCTCCCTCGGAATTATACTCGGCAATATGGCCCGTGACCATGCTTGCCGATCGTTTCATGGCAAGTGTATGCACCGTAATGGAAGCCGGCTCCATCGCAATCACTCCGTCAATCGTGCGCACGTAGGATTCAAAGGTATCGCCCTGGAGTCCCGCAATCAGATCCATGTTGATATTGTCAAAGCCTGCCGCCTTGGCCATATCCATTGCCTTGTAAACCTGCTCCACCGTGTGCCGGCGGCCTATCGAGCGGAGAATTTCGTCGTTGAGCGTCTGGGGGTTGATGCTGATTCTGCCAACGCCGCTGCGCCTGATGGCCGCCAGCTTCTCGGGCGTGATGGTGTCGGGTCGGCCTGCTTCCACGGTGAATTCGTGAATTCCGCTCATGTCAAAATAGTCGGCTGTCGCCGTCAGCACTCTTTCCAACTGCTCCGCCGAAAGGGTAGTGGGCGTGCCGCCGCCCATATAGACCGATTCCAGGTGAAGTCCCAGCGAAGCGGCGATTTCGGCGGTCTTTTTCAGCTCCCTGACAAGCAGCTCGGTGTATTGCGGAATGAGCTTTGCCGCATGCTCCACCGACTGCGACACAAAGGAACAATAGCTGCACCTCGAAGGACAGAACGGCACCGAAATGTACAGGCTGAATGAATTGTCCCGCGAGAGCGACAGAATCTTATCCTCGCCGACAATGGTCCGCCTGCTGAGCGCCAGCTTTTTCTCCGACACAAGGTAATCCTCACGGAAGCGGCGCTCGGCCTCTTCCCTGCCGTATTCCCGGGTAAGCATGCGGAGCAGCTTCATGGGACGGATGCCGGTCAGCAGTCCCCAGGGAGGATTGAATCCGGTCAGACTGATCAATTGCCTGCAAAGAAGCTGCGCCACGGTAAGCTCGCAGTAATTTTTGTCTTCGGACATGTTTTCCGGCGCAAGCGTTTCATCAAACAATTCCCGGCCGTCCAGCCGCAGCTTTGACGAAAGCCGTCTGCCGTGCCAGCGCACTTCAATCCGCAGAGCCTGAGGATCGTCCGCCTCGGCTTCATTCATTTTCTGGTCGGGAAAGAACACCCGCGCCAGTTTTTCGTATTCGTATCTCGACGCAATGCCGTC
>CAMHJC010000021.1 GCA_946185345.1 uncultured Clostridia bacterium | reverse complement strand
GGACACAAAATATCCTCGCAAATAATTGTCTACTTTCAACCGAAAATTAGTATAAGAAATAGAATAATAATGTTATTCAAAATAAATTCATTGAATTTCGATAAATAAAGCTTGACAAACAATAATAAGCAGGCTATAATAAATCCAATTGCAGGGAGGCGATTAGTATGAGCAGATGGATCAGACAATTCACTGCGGCGGCAGCGGCATTGGCAATGGCGTTCGTATTGACAGGCTGCCAATCGGAAAAAATCAGCGGCGCGGAGCATTATGACAAATCGTATTATATCACAAAATACGGCGGCGACCTGGACAGCAATCTTGCCTTATTTCCTGACAGCGTGGAGCAGGAGCGAGTGACGCTCTATGAATCCTGCTTCGGTGAAGGATTGTTTGACACGGACGGATATATGATTCTCGAATACCGCTGTGACGCCGCACAGATGGCCTCGGAGGAAGAACGGCTGAAGGCGCTTTCCATGACAATAAAGCACTATGACGGGCAGACATTCACCAATGATGTGATGTATGATGAAAAATCCTACCGTTATCCGGCCTATGTCACCAACGACGGCTTCGATTCGACTTATGAATACGCCCTGGTCGACCGCAGCGGCGGCAGGATAATCTATGTGTACGCCGCATTTGTCATTCCGAACGGGTTTAAGTACAGGGATTATCTCAAAACCGACCTGACGGCATACAAAAAGGACACGCTAAAGGCCTTCACCATGTATAACCATTCCTTTGACGGCGGCCAGTCTTGGGACGAATTTGACGACTGAACCGGGCACGTGCCAATCCGATGATGCAATCGGTTTTTGGTACGTGCTTTTTTTAACAATTTATTTACAAATAGGTGAAAGAGTGGATTGCGATAAAAATGAACGGAATATCTTGAAAATATGCAAAAAACGAAAAAGCCGCTTTACCTCCGCCGGTTGTGTATTTGGTAAAAATGCCTATATTTTAATGCACGACGAATGTTTGCAATCAATTTAATTTGTCTTGTAAAGCTGGATATATAAACTTGTTATTGTCATAATAAATCAAAAAAGACACACAAAACCATTAAAAAATACACAAATGTGATGGCTTTGAAAGACCGATTTTTATAATATTCATAAAACATATTAACCTTCAAAAGAAATTATTAACTTTTTGCGATTTTCTCTTGAAAATATGAATTTGTTATGATATACTATTTCAGATAGCCAAAGAAACAGTCAAAATTAATTAAAAAATCCGGGTATTTTTAGCGATTATTTCAATCAAGCCGGATTGACTTGATAACGGTATGGGCAAGATGTTGAAGGATTATTTTGATTGCAGCCGGTCTGACAGGGAATTCATTGCTGCGGTTTAAGTAATTGCGCCCAGGCTTTACGGACAACTGTGTACGATGGGGAATTGTTTATGAAAAAGATAATTGCTGTTGTGATTGCTGTTTTTGTGTTGATAGGCGTTTCGATATCCGTCATGCTCATCGGGGCGAGCCGTGTGAGCTTGTTTTACCGTGATTCGGACGACCATATGCGGGAAGTGCTGGTGAACGGAAGCAGGGTTTACGCTCATCGCACCGATATTGATGCGCCGGCCACCAGTCTCCACGTCTCCAATACCTCCGCTTTTATGCAGGCTGTCTCACGTTCCGGCCTGACGAGCCGGATGCTGCCTCCTTCAGGCGACAAGGGCGTGGTGGTGACCTTTCCTGACGGCGCGGAATATACCGTGGTGGACGGAGGAACCGACAGCAGCGGCGAGGATACCGCTTACATTATATATAAGTACAAAGGCCGCACCTATTACTACAGTCTGTCCGGCTATCTCACATTTGACAGAGTGACCCGGTGCATCAGCCCTGAAGGTTTCGGTGTGGAAAACTGGATTGTCGAGGATGCTTCCTCCGGGGAAGATTGACAGGACTATCGGTTTAAAGAAAGAGGATGGCATGGCTTCTCATAAATATCTGGGCGATTACCGTCTGGAAAACGTGGAAAAGAACGGAAAGCTCAAAACCGTCGCGGTATACCGCGGCCGATACTACAGGTTTATCAATCCTGAAGCTCTCAGGAAAGACCGCGCCAGGCTGATTGTCAGCGCGGCGGTCTTCTGGCTAGCACAGCTCGTTGCGCTTACGGTGCCGAGCGACTGGGCGCATCTGATGTTCGTCATCATGCCCATGGTTTTTGCCATGCTGCCTTTCTGGTTCGCTTCAATGGGAATTTACACTGCCTTCGCCGTCAGGCCGCCGCTCCGGCGTGACCAGGCGGAAAAGGTGGAGAGCCGGTTTTCGGGCGGTTCGCTGATAGCGGCACTGCTTTCGGGAGCGTCCTTTACAGGTTCGTTTGTGGCGTTTTTCACTCACACGCAGGCGCATCCGGCGGGCGATGTGATCTTTGCACTGTGCGCCGCGGCTCAGACCGCCGGTGCAATTGTCTGCTTCACCGCAAGGTCGCATTTCCGGGCGGAAGCCGTTTCGGAGGATTCGTCCGACGCAAGCTCCGGCGAAACGGCGGATGAGCCATGATTCGGTTATAGTGCGGTTTAGCCTCCGCATTATATATGTAAGTCTTTCCGGTCAGCTTTCAGGAAAGACAAAAAATCTGAATTGGAGGAATTGAAAAATGAAGAATTCCAAGGCTAAGAAAATTCTTGCTCTTGTTCTTGCTGCTTTCATGGTAGTTGCCTCTGTTGCAAGCTGCGGTGAAAAGAAAGAAGAAGAGTACAAAGGCGCCGACACACTCGTCGTCGGTTACTCAAATTTCAGTGAGAAGTTCAGCCCCTTCTTCGCTGATTCCGCATACGATCAGGACGTAGCAAGAATGACACAGCTCGATCTGCTCGGCATCGATCGTGAAGGCAATGTTGTCCTCAAGGGCATCGAAGGTGAAAAGCGTGCTTACAACGGCACCGAGTACACTTATGACGGCATCGCGGACTGTGAGATCAAGGAGAACTCCGACGGAACCGTTGACTACAACATCACCATGCGTGACGACATCAAGTTCTCTGACGGCGAGCCGATGAGCATCGACGACGCTATCTTCTCGCTGTACGTGCTCTGCGATCCGACCTATGACGGCAGCACCACATTCAATACCCTGCCGATCGTTGGCATTGACGAGTACAGATCCGGCATGATGTCCGTTTTCGATCTGGTTGCCGCCAAAGTGGCTCAGCCTGCTCCCGCGGAAGGTGAAGCGGCTGCAGAACCCGCTGAAGGCGAAGAACCCGCAGAGACGATCGACTACAGCAAGTACATCACCGAGGAGCAGGAGCAGTACTACCTTGAAGCATTCAAAAAGGGCGGCGCTATCTTTGCTCAGAGCATCGTCGATTACTGCCTGGCCAACTACGCAGGATACGGCGCTGTTGACTTCAACACCTCTACCGCTCTCTGGGGCTATTCGCTTCCCGATGGCGCTACCGCAGACGACTTCTTTGAGGCTATGTTTGCAAACTACGGCTACGATATTTCCGACAGTGGTCTGAATGCTGAAAAGGCTGACGTTTCTGTTGCCGAGTGCATCAAGCAGGCTCTCGGTGATCGCCGTGCCGAATTTGAAACCGGTGTTCAGGTTGGTGAATCCGCTCCCAACATCGCCGGCGTCAAGAAGACCGGTGACTACAGCATGACCGTTACCCTTTCCAAGGTTGACGCTACCGCCATCTATCAGATGGGCTGGGTTGTCGCTCCTATGCATTACTATGGCAGCAAGGACAATTACAACTATGACAAGAATCAGTTTGGCTTCCCGAAGGGCGATCTGAGCAGTGTCAGAGCAAAGACAACCTCTCCGATGGGCGCAGGCCCCTACAAGTTCGTTTCCTATGAGAACGGCACCGTTACCTTTGAGAAAAATGACGCTTACTTCAAGGGCGCTCCCAAGATCAAGAACGTCCTCTTCAAGGAGTCCTCTGACGCCGATAAGCTGACAGGCGTTGCCACAGGCACTCTTGATATTTCCAATCCCTCCCTTTCCGAGACTACCGTTAAGTCCATCAAGGAATACAACGGCGGCGAGATGAGCGGCAAGGTCATCTATTCCAATTCCGTTGACAACCGCGGCTACGGTTACATTGGTATGTGCTCTAAGAGAATCAAGGTCGGCGACGACATCGGCAGCACAGAGTCCAAGAACCTCCGCAAGGCTTTCGCAACCATCTTCAGCGTATACCGTGACACCGTTATCAATTCTTACTACGGCGAGCGTGCCGCTGTTATCCAGTACCCGATTACCAACACCTCATGGGCAGCTCCCAGACCTGCCGACGACGGTTTCCAGATCGCTTACTCCAGAGACGTAGACGGCAATGCCATCTACACCGACGGCATGACCGATGAGCAGAAGTTCGATGCGGCTCTTCAGGCTGCTATCGGCTACTTCAAGGCAGCCGGCTACACCTGGGATGACGCAGCAGGCAAGTTCACAGCGGCTCCCGAAGGCGCATCTCTCACCTACGAATTCATGATTCCTGCTGACGGCACTGGCGATCATCCTGCCTACGGCATTGTCACCAACACAAAGAACGCTCTTGCGACCATCGGCATTGATCTTCAGATCAATGACCTTTCCAACTCCTCTGTACTGTGGTCTGCTCTTGACGCCAACACCTGCGATATGTGGGCGGCTGCATGGCAGACAGGTGTTGATCCTGATATGTATCAGATCTATCACAGCTCCAATGTAGTAGGTGGCGGCGGAACCAACAGCAACCACTACTGCATCATGGACGAAGAACTCGACAAGAAGATTATGGACGCACGTACCAGCCTCGATCAGGCATACCGCAAGGCAGTTTACAAGGAGTGCCTCGACATCATGCTTGACTGGGCCTGCGAAGTTCCGACCTATCAGAGACAGGATGTCGTTATCTTCTCCGCTGAGCGTGTCAAGATCGATACCGTTACACCCGACATCACCACCTTCTGGGGTTGGAACAACGATCTTGAGACTCTGGAGATGCAGCCTGACAAATAAGCCCGCATGAGCTTATCATAAGGCGCTGATCCTAGGATTGTCCTTTTAAAGGAATTATCCGTGTAAAAAAAAGTCATCAGCGTCCGCTTTGGGCGCTGATGACGAATTTTTATTTCAAATAACAGCACGTTTTTTCTCATGTAATACCTATTACACTACAATTATCAGCTGCGGCAGCGTAAAAAAATGGACAGCCGCGGTGACAGGAAAACACGCATTTCCTTGCCGCCTGTTCGCTTATACCCGGTATTGTTAAGGAAATACCACGCCGGACACTTTTGCCGCTGATGGTCCAAAGTTGCCTTGCGGCAAATCAATTAGACAATGACAGGTGTTGATTATGACCAAATTTATTATTAAAAGATTACTTTACTGCGTAGTAATTCTTTTCTTCGTCATGCTGGTGGTGTATCTTCTCATGTATTCGCTGCCATCCAGTTATGTGGAAAACAAAGCCCGTGAAATGGCCACCAGACCCGGCTCCATGAAGAGCGCCGCCGAGTGGCTCAAGGAGCTCAATGCCCAGTACGGCATGGACAAGGGCGTTATTGAGGGATATTTTACATGGCTGAAATCCGCCGTCAGAGGTGATTTTGGCGAGAGCTGGAAGTGGACGATTCCCGTCACACAGAAATTCAAGGATGTCATCTGGTACAGCTTCGCGCTGGGCCTGGTTTCGTTCATTCTCGAAATCGCCATAGCGATTCCGCTTGGCGTTATTGCCGCCAGAAAGCAGTACAGCGTTACCGACTACACCGTTACGGTCGTATCGCTTGTCGGCATTTCTCTGCCGACCTTCTTTGCCGCCACGATTCTGAAAATGATTTTCGGCGTATGGCTCAAAGGATTTGACGGTCAGCCGCTGCTCGATATCAGCGGCATGCAGAGCAGAAATTATCTCAGTATGTCATCGTTCGAGCAGACGCTCGACGTGGCGAAACACTTTATACTTCCGGTATTAACTTTGACGATTGTCAGCATAGGCGGTCTGATGCGCTACACCAGAGCGAACATGCTTGAGGTGCTGAACGCCGATTATATCAGAACGGCAAGGGCAAAGGGTCTTTCGGAAAAGAAGGTCATCGGTTATCATGCCTTCCGCAACACCCTGATTCCCATTGTGACGATTCTCGGCGGCTCACTCCCGGGCCTGTTTTCAGGTGCGCTCGTGACCGAACAGCTGTTTTCCGTAACGGGTATCGGCTTTGTCTCGTATCAGTCGATGATTCAGGGCGATATTCCGTTTACGATGTTTTATCTGGCCTTTATGGCCATACTGACGCTTCTCGGCACGCTTATTTCCGATATTCTCTACGCCGTGGTCGATCCGCGCGTCAGAGTTCACTAAAGAGGTGCAGGCATGGAAAACAAAAATTTTAATGAGGTGCTTAAAGCACGTGAGGCGGCTGAGCAGGCCGAAAACGCTCAGCAGGACACCGATTATGTGGCTCTGGACGATACACAGCGCGTGAAGGTTCTCAGCCCGGGCCGGCTGGTTTTCAACCGTTTCAAGAGAAACAAGCTTGCCATCGTGGGAACGGCCATACTGGTTTTCATGTTCCTTTTCTCGTTCCTTTTCCCGGTGTTTTACAGCTACGGTCAGACGGAAATCTTCTATAAGTACGACACGATGATGACCAACTACGCCAGCGCGTCCAGAAGGGACAGTTATTCCAACTATCAGGTGGATAAAGACCACAAAGTCAACGACAAGGTCAAGAATATGATGACTTCCTACATTGCCCGTATGGAAGAGGAAGGCAACGAAAAGCAGGAGATAACGGACGAAGAAACAGGCTTTGTCTATTACCTCAACAAGCTGGGCGAAAACGTGTATGAGCTTACCGGTGTCGCTCAGGAGGAAGTCGGTGCGCTGACCGGTTTTGAAAAGGTATGCACCTACAACGCCAAGACCGGCAAGAGCATCACCGCAAGCGAAAATGTCACTGCGGAGCTTGAAAACGCCATAGCCGCCGCCATCAAGGACGATCAGACGACGCTCAATTTCGGCGGCAAGGTGTTCATTGTCACTTCCGCCGGCAAAAAGAATTTTTACGACGTCTATGACCTGAGCGCTGCCGAGCTGGAAATGAGCGACGGCAGCCAGGCGGATGCCGGACTTCGCAATGCCGTTATCGCGGCGTTTGTCGAAGGCAAGTTCACCTACAACGGCGAAAGCTACGGCGTGGAAAACAGCTCCTCCGACCGTATTTCCGTCGTGAAGTTCAGCGATTCCTCCGCACTCATGCTTTCGAGCAAGTATGTATTCCATTCCTTTGAGGCAGGCGCCGAATTCAGCGACGAATTCAAGGCGGCCGTTCTCGAGGCTCTCTACGGTGAAAAGACCTTTGAGTACGAGGGTGTTTCCTACACCGTTTCCAGTAATGACAACGAATACATCATCAGCAGCGCTAAGGGAGATTATGCGGAGCTTTCGCTCTACAGCATCCGCCGCTACAACGGCGAGGATACCCTCGACATGGACTTCAAGCGCACCGTCAGGAAGCAGATCGAGACCATGGATGCCGAAGGCAAGAAGGAAGCCTCCTTTGTCTACGCCATTCCTGAGATGGACGAAAAAGGCCAGTACATCGTCGGCGAGGACGGCAATTATGCGCTCGAGGACGTGGAAATGACGATTACCCGCAAGGATGGACAGTATGTGCTCAAGTGCGAACGCACCGCGCACCTGATTGACATCTACGGCCCCTCATCCTCCAAGCATTGGTTCGGCACCGACGCCGACGGCATGGACGTTCTGGCCCGTATGATGTACGGCGGACGAATCTCGCTGATGGTCGGTTTCATCGTCGTCGCTCTGGAGCTTATCTTCGGCGTCATCATGGGCGGTCTGGCAGGCTTCTTCAGCGGCTGGGTCGATACCCTGATCATGCGTTTGGTCGATATCTTCAACTGTATTCCCACGATGCCTATACTTATCATTCTGGGCGCTATCTTCGACGACCAGAAGCTGAATTCCTATGTGCGACTGATGTGGATGATGGCGGTGCTGGGCTTCCTCGGCTGGGCAGGCGTGGCACGTCTTGTCAGAGGCCAGATTCTCTCGCTGCGTGAGCAGGAATTCATGACCGCCGCCGAAGCGACCGGTCTTTCCACCTCCCGCCGCATCTTCCGTCATCTGGTGCCGAATGTCATTCCCCAGCTGATCGTCAACGCCACCATGGGACTCGGTTCGGTCATTATTTATGAATCCACCCTTTCCTTCCTCGGTCTGGGCGTGAAGCATCCTCTCGCCACATGGGGAACGATGATCAACTCGGTCACTTCTTCCAACGAAAACATGATCAGATATGCGTATATCTGGATTCCGGTCGGTCTGCTGATCTGCCTTACCGTTGTCGCATTCAACTTTGTTGGCGACGGTCTGAGAGACGCATTTGACCCGAAGATGAAATAAGGAGGCGGAAATAATGAGTAAAGAAACCAACGAAAAGAAGAACTCAAAGTCAAAATCCGGCTCCTATATCAGCGGTCGTGAATCACAGAGAATCATTCGCTTCAATCGCAAACTCACCAGGAAGCTGGAAAAACAGCGCAAGGATAACGTAGGTCATCCGGAAAATTACGAGACAAAGATGCGTGATGAAAACAACATCGTCGAATTCGACAATGTCTGCACCTATTTCTTCACCGACATCGGCACCGTCAAGGCGGTGGACTGCATTTCCTTTGACATACCCCGAGGCAAGACGGTCGGCGTAGTCGGCGAATCCGGCTGCGGCAAATCGGTCACCTCGCTTTCGCTCATGCAGCTGCTCCAGAGACCGCAGGGTCAGACGGTCGGCGGCGAGATCCGGTTCAACATGGGCGATAAATGCATCAATATCGTCAACGCTCCGACAGACGTGATGCAGGACATCCGCGGCAACCGCATGTCCATGATCTTCCAGGAGCCTATGACCAGCCTGAATCCGGTGTTCCGCATCGGACAGCAGCTTGACGAGGTCATGCAGCTGCACGGCGAGATACTTTTCGGCGATGAGAGCAAGGAAGAAAAAGGCAAGGGTAAAAAGCTCACCAAGCAGGAGCGTAAGAACCGTGCCGAAATCATCAAAAAACATTCCATCGAGATGCTCGATATGGTCGGCATCGCCAACAGCGAAGGCGTTTACAATATGTATCCGCACGAGCTGTCGGGCGGTATGCGCCAGCGTGTCATGATCGCCATGGCGCTGTCCTGCAATCCCGAACTGATTATTGCCGACGAGCCTACCACGGCGCTTGACGTGACCATTCAGGCGCAGATACTCGACCTGCTCAAGAATCTGAAGTCCAAGATCGGCAGCTCCATCATGCTCATCACCCATGACCTCGGCGTTGTGGCCGACATGGCGGATTACGTGGTGGTCATGTATGCCGGCCGAGTGGTGGAAAAGGGCCTGAGCCGTGAAATATTCCACAATCCCTGCCATCCCTACACCATCGGCCTGATGAAGTCCAAGCCGGTGGTCGGCAAGAAGGTCGATTCGCTCTACAATATTCCGGGCAGCGTTCCCAATCCGGTGGAAATGCCCAATTACTGCTACTTCCGCGACCGCTGCGAATCCTGTGTGGAAAATTGCGGCGGCGATTATCCGCCGATGTACAAGATCAGCGACACGCACTATGTCGCCTGCTGGCGTTATGCCGAACAGGGCGAAGTGGCAGAGCAACCAAAATCCGTCAATGTGGAGGAACTGTGATATGAGCAGCAGCATAAAAGAAGAAATGAAAGCCGGCACAGCAGACGTATCCTCCTATGTACACGATGACGATCTGCTGGTTGTCAAGCACCTTAAGAAATATTTTCCCATCAAATCCTCCTTTTTCCGCGTGACAGTAGGCAATGTCAAGGCGGTGGACGATGTCTCCTTCTCCATCAAGAAGGGAACCACCATGGGTCTGGTCGGTGAATCCGGCTGCGGCAAATCCACCATCGGACGAACCATTCTCCGTTTGCAGGATAAAACTGCGGGCGAGGTGTATTTCAACGGAATAGACATTTTCTCCCTCTCGCATGAGGAACTGAGAAAGATGCGCCCGAAAATCCAGATCATTTTCCAGGATCCCTACTCCAGTCTGTCGCCCCGTCTGCCTGTCGGCGAGATCATCGGCGAAGCGGTCAGGGAGCACGGCATTGTTCCGCCGGAGGAGTACGACGCCTACATCACCCGCATCATGAAGGCATGCGGTCTTCAGGAGTACCACAAGCAGCGTTATCCGCACGAATTTTCGGGCGGTCAGCGCCAGAGAATCTGCATCGCACGCGCACTGGCGCTCAATCCGGAATTTATCCTCTGTGACGAGCCGGTTTCGGCGCTGGACGTGTCCATTCAGGCCCAGATCATCAACCTGCTCAAGGAGCTGCAAAAGGAATTCGGCATCACCTACCTGTTCATTTCCCACGATCTGTCGGTTGTGCAGCACATTTCCGACACGGTCGGCGTCATGTACCTGGGATCCATGGCGGAGCTGGCCGAGACCGACGAGCTTTTCGACGATCCGCTTCATCCCTATACGCAGGCACTCTTCTCGGCCATTCCGATACCCGATCCGGACGCCAAGATCGACCGCGTGATCCTCGAGGGAAGTATTCCTTCGCCGGCCAATCCCCCCAAGGGATGCAAATTCCACACACGCTGCTCCAAGTGCATGGAGATATGCAAGAGCGAGTGTCCGGAATTCAGAGAGGTCAAGCCGGGTCACTTTGTCGCCTGCCATCTCTATGACGAGAAGTAATTAACAGCTTTGGGAGGAATTCGCTTGAAGAAAAAGCGGGAGGAATTTGTCGACGACGGCAGAACGATTGCCAATATGAATGTGGAAGGCATGCCGTGGTATGACAAAAAAACCGAGGAAATCAAAAAAATGAACGCATCAGAGAGCGATCTTCCCGAACTTGACCGAGAAGGCAAAAGTGCGCTTTTGTGGGGAGTAATCGGCGCGGCGCTGCTTATCGCAGCGGTATTCGCGGGAGCGATGTTCCTCTTTATCCTCTTTTGCGTCAAAGTGTGGTTTGCCTGAGGTATTCCGGCAATTCAAGACAATAACAAGATCGCCCTGTACGGCCGAAGCCGCGCAGGGCGGTTTTTTTAGTATAAAGCCCAGAATTCACATAATTGTATAAAAATATGGATTTCTTTTAGTGTATTGTGGACTTGAATAAAGCCGAGTTTTGCGGTATAATAAACAAATAAAATTATTGAGAACTGCGGCTTTATGGCGGCATGATAAAGGCAGGTTGTTGCTTATGCAGGATATGGTGGAACGCATCGTTGAAATGGATAAACGCGCCCGTGAACTGACCGACGAGGCCAAGAAGCTCCGTGTCGGTTCCGAGGACAGAATAAGAGCCAAAAAGGAGGAGCTTCGCCAGAGCTACCGTGACAGGGTAGAGGAGCGAGTGGAGCTGATCAAAAAGGCGGAGGCCAAAAACGCCGAAGCCGAACTGAAGACCATCTACGCAAGGCAGAATGAAATACAGCGCAGGCTGGAGGAGCTTTACGCCCAAAAGGGCGATGAATGGGTGGCGGGCATCATCGCCAGAGCCACGGGAGATGATAAATAATGTCACAGGCTTCCAATGTGCTGCTCACCAAGAGCCGGGCGATGTTCGGCAAACGGCTGACCGGTCAGAATGTCTCCGAACTGCTGAACTGCCAGACGGTCACCGAGGTGGCGGCCTATCTCAAAAACAACACGCATTACGCCTATGCGCTGCGGAATATTGATGACTCCAATGTCCACAGAGGACAACTGGAGGCGGCACTGGACGAACTCATGCAGAGCCAGCTCACGGCGCTTTCCAAATACCGTGTGGATGCGGGCCGGTACATGCGCACATTCATGGTGTACATCATGCAGATCAGGGAGATACTCAAATTCCTGCGTCTGCTGTCGGCCGGCCGCGCCAGCGAATATGTCTTTGCCATGCCGAAGTACTTTGTCAAGCGTGACGGCCTTGATCCGATCAGAATGGCTCAGTCGAAGGATTATGACGAATTCCTCCGGGCGATGAGCGGCACGGTCTTTTACAAGATACTGCGCAGCGTTTCGGTGGATGAGGACGGCAAATTCAATTACACCATGATCGAACATGCGCTGTATTCGCATCTTTTCAATTACGCCGAGTCGGTGATCAATAAAAATTTCCACGGCAGCGCCCGGGAGGATCTGCTGGGACTGCTTGGCACACGCAGCGAGCTGAGCAGCTTTCTGAACATTTACCGCTTCAAGAAGTACTACGCGGCCTGCGGCGAAGATCTGGCCCGTTCGCTGGTTTTCGACTTCAACTACAAGATATCCAAACGCACGTTTGACAGGATGCTTCGCGCGGAGGACGCCGGAGAGGTGCTCCGGATATTCTGCGCCGAGACCTTCTACGGCAGGGAGCTGGGCGACATCGACGAGGAATACATCGATCAGGTGGTCAACCGGCTGAGTTACAAGCGAGTGCGCCATCTGATGCGGTTTTCCACCGATCCGACGGTTGCGGTGTTTTCGTACCTGCTGCTTTCGGGCATAGAGCGAAAGGACATTGTGACCATCATCGAGGGCGTGCGCTACAGAGTATCGCCCGATGAAATTGCGGCAATGATCACGATTTCATAATCGAAAAAATTGGATAGAGAAATATAGACGATTGTAAAAGAAAAAGAAAAAAGCAAGCGCAGCACCATAAATAGCGAGCGAATGCGAGCGTGGGGTCCGGGGGGGGCCACTGCTCCCTGGCAGGTCAAGGGCAGCGCCCATCGCTGCAATGCACTACGATTTGAAACGGGCCTGGGTGCATGATTAAGGTTTATTTTTCGATCAGCACTTGCTCCGATTGGTGAAAAATCTGGTTGATCCAAATCCGCCAAATCCCGGATATACAATGCGCGGACAGTTTTACAATCGCCTATAGAGAAATAAATAAGGAGTATAGACATGGCTGTAATGAAAATGAAGCTTCTGAGCATCATCGGAAGCATTGATCAGCTGGATGCCGTTCTTGACACCTGCTGCTCCTCGGAAAATTTCCACCTTGACCAGGCGATGAGCTTCTTCAAGGACAAATCCGAGTTTGTTTCACTCAATGACGAAAATCCCTACACATTCTATCTCAACAAGCTGAGTGATGCGGTCAAGCTGGCCAGACTGAATGTGGCTCCCGTGGAGGATTCCGACCTGCTGATGAACTGGGACGAAATCAAGGACTACGTGGAGAACACTTCCTCAAGGCTTGCGGAGTATCAGGAGGAGAAATTCAACCTGACGCAGGAGATAGAGAATGTGACCCATTCCATGGAGCAGTTCAAGCACTTTCAGGGCTTCGACATGAAGCTGGACGAGATTTTCAAGTGCGAATTCATCAAGGTGCGGTTCGGCCGTCTGCCGAAGGAGAGCTTTGACAAGCTGAGTCTCTACAGCGACAATCCCTACATCGTCACATTCCCCTGCACGAGCGACGACAAATACGTCTGGGGCGTTTACATGGCGCCGATCGACAACATTCACGAGGTGGACAGAATCTTCCAGAGCCTCTACTGGGAACGCCTGAAAATTCCGGATGCGGTCGGCACGCCGGAGGAAGCCTACAATACGCTTTCCGGACAGCTCGAGGAACTGAATCAGAGGCTGGCCGACGTGAGGAAAAAGATGGACGGCTTCTGGGGCGACGAGGAAGTGCGCTGCGGCAAGGTGCTCAATTACCTCGAGCGCCACAAGAATAATTTTGACTTAAGACGCTACACCGCCAAGTACCAGCACAGCAGGATCTTCTTCCTTGCCGGCTGGGTTCCGGCGGAAAACGAGAAGGATTTTGCCAAGCGTCTGGAAAAACTGGGCGGCATCGAATATAAATTTGAAAATGCGAGCGACGAACCGACGCAGTCTCCTCCGGTCAAGCTCAAAAACGCCGGCATCTTCAAACCCTTTGAATTCTTCGTCAAGATGTACGGCCTGCCGAATTACGACGAAATGGATCCGACACCCTTTGTGGCCATCACCTACTTCATACTTTTCGGCATCATGTTTGCCGATGTGGGTCAGGGACTCTGCCTGTCGCTCATCACATGGATTTTCATGTGGAAGATGAAAAAGATGGAACTGGGCAAGTGCATTGCCATGTGCGGCATTTCATCGGCGATATTCGGCGTGCTGTTCGGTTCGGTGTTCGGTTTTGAGACGCTGCTCAATCCCTTCTGGGGCTGGGTTCACGAAAAGACGGGCGTTCCTTTGATGGAGGGCAAGCTGCTCGACGTCAATGAACTGAGTACCGAGCTGATTTACGCAGCGATAGGCATCGGTGTGGTGCTGGTGCTGGTGGCGATTCTGCTCAATATCTACACCAAATTCAAGCAGCACAAATACGGCAATGCGCTGTTCAGTCAGAACGGCGTCGCCGGATTCCTTTTCTACGGAGCGACCATATTCGGCGTGTTGGGTCAGATGTTCCTGCACATTCCGCTGCTCACGCCGGCGTATGTGATATGCCTGATCGTCATTCCGGCGATCCTGATCTTCCTCAATGAGCCGCTCAGCGAGCTGCTGGCGGGCAAAAAGGACTGGTTCCCGGAAAACATCGGAGACTTCCTCATGCAGAATGTCTTTGAAATGCTGGAAGTCGTGCTTTCCTACGTTTCCAATACCGTCAGCTTCCTGAGAGTCGGCGCCTTTATATTGGTGCATGCCGGCATGATGACGGTGGTATTCACTCTTGCGGGCATGATGAGCGGCTTCGGCTACTGGGTCACGGTGATCCTGGGCAATATCATCATCATGGCGCTGGAAGGCCTGCTGGTAGGCATCCAGGCGCTCCGTCTGGAATTCTACGAGATGTTCAGCCGCTTCTTCACGGGCGAAGGCAGACCCTTCAGATCCGCGGCGACTGTTGCTCAGGAACTCAAGAAATAGGCAGAAGGTAGAAGGTAGGAGGTTATTTCCGATTTCCGCTTTTCACCTTCGACATTTAATCAATCATTATTTAATGGAGGAAAATAAAATGAACGTACTTATCTATGCAATTCCGGTTATCGCAGTATTCGCAGCGGCCTATGCCGCAGTCAGAGCCTTCCGCAGGAGCGGCAGCGGCGCAAAGGCGCTCAAGGTCAATTTTGTGGCGGTCGCGCTTGTCTTTTCCGTGTGTGTATTCGGCGCTATGACGGCCATGGCTTCCGGTGAAAAGGCAGCTCCGACAGCCGCCAAGACCACAACCACTACCGTGGCAGCCGAGAAAGCCGCCGATTCGGACAATACAGCGGAAGAAAGCGACACAGCCGCTTCCGCAGCCGAAAACACAGGCCTTGCGCTGGGTCTGGGACTGCTTGCGGCGGCACTTTCCACCAGCATCAGCGGCATCGGCGGCGGTATCGCCGTCGCGTCGGCGGCACCGGCAGCTATCGGCGCCACCAGCGAGGATCCCAAGGCATTCGGTAAGGCGCTGATCTTCGTTGCTCTGGGCGAATCCATCGCACTTTACGGTCTGGTTATCGCCATCATGATTCTCAACAAAATCTGACGGCCTGCCGAAAGAAAGCATTGCGAAGGGAATGATGTTCCTTTGAAATTTTATCTGATCAGTGACAATATCGACACCGCCACGGGCCTGCGTCTCGCCGGAATCGAAGGCACGGTTGTGCATGAGGATTACGAGGTCGAGCAGGCTCTCAGAAGCGCCATGGCGGACGAATCGGTGGGAATTATCCTGATGACCGAGCGGCTTGTCTCGCTCTGTCCGGAGCTGGTCTACGACCTGAAGCTCAATACCGCACGTCCGCTGATTGTGGAGATCCCCGACCGCCACGGCAACGGCCGTGAGAAGGATTCCATTTCACGCTATGTGCGTGAGGCCATCGGCGTCAAGATATGATATTTTAGCGCTTACCCGTTGACCCTATACCACGAAGGGGTGTAATTGAAACATGTTGACACAGGAAGAAAAGCTCAGCAGATTCACGCTGGCGATCAACGAATACGCACAGGAGCAGCACGACAGAATCATGCGCGAAGTGGAGGCCCAGAACGCCGTCGAGCTGGAAAAGGCCGAAAAGGAATTCCGTGAGGAAAGCTACCGGTCGATCCAGCGGCGAACGGCCGAAGTGCGCAGCATGATCAGCCGTGAACTTGCCGCCAAGGAAAGCGCCGGCAAAAAGGCGCTTCTCGGCCGCAGGAACGACATAGAAAAAGAGGTCTTTGAGCGTGCGGCGGCCAAGCTGGACGAATTCACCAAGACCGACGCCTACAAGACATATCTGCGCAAGGCTGCCATTGAAGCGAAAAAAGCATTTATCAAGTGCGGCGAGGAGCATCTGGGGGCGACGGTGATCTATATCCGCGACCGTGACAAGAAGTGTTCGCCGCTCATCAAGACCGCATTCGGAGACTGCACGGTGAAGGTCGATCCGACCATTCTTCTGGGAGGCCTGCGTGCGGAGAATACCGAGATCGGCAGAGTGCTTGACGTGACGCTGGATGTTTCGCTGGAGCAGCAGCACGAATGGTTTGCCGAGAATTCAGGGCTTGCCATATCATAGCGGTTTCAGGCGATCGTAAAAGGTATGAAAGAAACGGAATTCAGATGAGTTTGGAGTTTGGAGTGTGGAGTGAATGAGCGCCTGTGGCGCTGGAATATAAACGCTCACTTGGAAAAAAGACGTTCGCTTTTTATCACACCAATCAGTCTGAGAAAAGCCATTAAGCGAGCTTGCGAGCGTATATTTTTCAAGCCCGCAGGGCTTCCAAAACTCCACACTCCACACTCCACACTTAAGCACAGCTCCGCTGTGCGTTTAAATTTCCGTTTACAATCGGCTAATAACACTTTTTTTGGAGGTGATGCCTTATGGAAAAATCATATAAAATCTTCGGCATCAACGGCCCTGTCGTAACCGTTCAGGGAAAAACCGATCTGACAATGATGGAAATGGTTTATGTCGGTGAGCAGCGGCTTGCCGGCGAAGTCATCGGCATCAACAGTGAATATACCACCATTCAGGTGTACGAGGAGACCACCGGTCTGACGCCCGGAGCGCCTGTTTATTCCACGGGAGGCCTGCTTTCGGCGACACTCGGCCCGGGCATTCTCGACAATATCTTCGACGGCATCGAGCGTCCCCTCAAGGAAATCGAAAAGCACTCTGGGAGCGCATTCATCGACAGAGGCGCAAGCGTTCCTTCACTCGACACGGAGCGTGAATGGGACGTTACCGTGTGTGTGAAACCCGGAGACAGACTCGAGGGCGGCATGATTTACGCCACCTGTCCCGAAACCACTATCATCGAACATCGCTGTCTGGTGCGGCCGGATCTTTCGGGCGTGGTAGAGAGTGTTGCTCCCAACGGCAAATACAGGATTAACGACACCGTTGTCACATTGAAGGACGACAACGGCGATATACATGAACTTTCCCTTTGCCAGAAATGGCCTATCCGTCACCCGAGACCCATCAATGAGCGACTGTACGCCAATATTCCCCTTATCACGGGACAGCGTGTCATTGACGCGCTCTTCCCGATTGCCAAGGGAGGCACGGCTGCCATTCCGGGCGGATTCGGCACGGGCAAGACCATGACGCAGCACCAGCTTGCCAAGTGGTGTGACGCAGACATCATCGTTTATGTCGGCTGCGGTGAGCGCGGCAACGAAATGAGCCAGGTTCTGGAGGAATTTTCCTCCCTGATCGACCCGAAGTCCAACCGTCCCATGACCGACAGAACATGCCTGATCGCCAACACCTCCAATATGCCGGTTTCGGCCCGTGAGGCGTCGATTTACACCGGCATCACCCTTGCGGAATATTACCGTGATATGGGATATCATGTCGCCATTATGGCGGATTCCACCTCACGCTGGGCGGAAGCGCTGCGTGAAATCAGCGGCCGATTGGAAGAAATGCCCGCCGAGGAAGGCTTCCCGGCCTATCTGCCGTCACGTCTTTCGGAATTCTACGAGCGTGCAGGCCTTGTTGAGTCGCTCTGCGGCAAAAAAGGCTCCGTCACGATCATCGGCGCCGTCTCCCCGCAAGGCTCCGACTTTTCCGAACCTGTCACCCAGAACACCAAGCGATTCACACGCTGCTTCTGGGCGCTGGATAAATCGCTCGCCTACGCCAGACATTATCCCGCCATCAACTGGCTCGACAGCTACAGCGAATACGCCGGCGATCTGGAAAAATGGTACTGCGACAATGTCGGCGAGGATTTTATGAAGTGCCGTGAACGCTTCGCTTCACTGCTTCAGGAGGAAGCCAGTCTGATGGAAATCGTCAAGCTGATCGGTTCGGACGTTCTTCCGGACGATCAGAAGCTGATCATCGAGATCACCAAGGCGATCCGTGTGGGATTCCTCCAGCAAAACGCCTTCCACAAGGACGACACGTATGTGCCGCTTTCCAAGCAGCTCAAAATGATGCGGGCGACGCTTCACCTTTACGATGTGGCGGCCTACGCCGTGTCGCAGGGAGTGCCGCTTTCCAAGATCACCGACAGCGGACTGTTTGACAAGATTGTCCGTATCAAATACGACGTTCCCAACGACAGGGAAGAGCTGCTCGACGGCTACACCAGAGAAATTGACGATGTGATCAATACCTTCACCGTCGCATAAGCAGGAAGGGAAGTAATAGAATGATTTTTGAATATATCGGAGTCAAGGAGATCAACGGCTCGCTGATCGTGCTGGACGACGTGGATTGCCCTTCCTATGAGGAAATCGTCGAGATACGGCTTGACAACGGCAGCGTGCGCCACGGCCGAATCGTCACCATTGAAGGCGGCAGGGCCGTGATTCAGGTCTTTGAAGGTACCAGGGGCATTGCTTTGAATAACACCCGCACCAGACTCAAGGGCAGACCGATGGAGCTTGATCTTTCGCCCGAAATCCAGGGCAGAATCTTCAGCGGCGTCGGCACCCCGATCGACGGTCTGGGCAGAATTTACCCCGAAAAGCGCATGAATGTCAACGGCACGCCGATCAATCCCGTGTCGAGAGTCTATCCGCAGAATTACATCTGCACCGGCATTTCCTCCATTGACACTCTTATCACCCTGATCAGAGGCCAGAAGCTGCCGATTTTCAGCGGTTCGGGCATGAAACACAACGAGCTGGCGGCGCAGATCGTGCGTCAGGCCAAGATTGCCAACGACGAGGACGCCAAATTCTGCATCGTGTTTGCCGCCATGGGCGTCAAGAATGACGTGGCGGATTACTTCCGCCGTTCGTTCGAGGAATCGGGCGTTCTCAGCCGTGTTACGATGTTCCTCAATCTCGCCAACGACCCGATCATCGAGAGAATTCTCACGCCGAGATGCGCACTGACCGCCGCCGAATATCTGGCGTTTGAACACGATATGCACGTACTGGTCATTATGACCGACATGACCTCCTACGCCGAAGCCTGCCGCGAATTCTCCTCCTCCAAGGGCGAAATTCCGGGCAGAAAGGGTTATCCGGGCTATCTTTATTCCGATCTTGCGTCGCTTTACGAGCGTGCCGGCATGATCAAGGGACATAAGGGCTCGGTCACGCAGATACCGATTCTCACCATGCCGAATGACGACATCACTCACCCGGTTCCCGACCTGACGGGCTACATCACGGAGGGACAGATCGTTCTCGACCGTGCGCTGGACGGTTCGGGCATTTATCCGCCGGTTTCGATACTGCCGTCGCTTTCCCGTCTGATGAAGGACGGTATCGGCGAAGGCTTTACGAGAGCGGATCACGCCGCCCTGTCCAACCAGCTTTTCGCTTCCTATGCCAAGGTGCAGGACGCGCGTTCGCTTGCGTCGGTTATCGGTGAGGAGGAACTGTCGGATAACGATAAGAAGCTGCTGGAATTCGGCAAGAAGTTTGAAAATACATTTATCAGGCAGAGCGAGAATGAGGCACGTTCCATGGAACAGAGTCTGACGCTGGGCTGGGAGCTGCTTTCGGAGCTGCCGAGGGAAGAACTTGACAGAGTGGATAATGAAACGCTGGAGAAATATTATCACGCACCGGAAAACAAATAAACAAGAAAAAAAGCAAGCGCAGCACCATAATTAGCGAGTTTTTTACCCAGGCGAGCGTGGGAGTCCAGGGGGACCACTGCCCTCCTGGCCCGTCCAGGGCGGAGCCTTGGCGGGGTGTGGGGCAGAGCCGCCACGAGCGAGGCGAAGCCGAGCGAGCAAGACGCACCGAAATTTAAAACGAGGTCAGGCGAATCCAGTCGCAGTCAGGCGAGCGAAGCGAGCCGCACGGAGCAGCAGCACCAGAGCCGTAAGGCGAATGGTGCGGACGACTAAGATGCAGCCGCTCAAGAGGAAGGCAGTCAGGCGAGCGAAGCGAGCCGCACGGAGCAGCAGCACCAGAGCCGTAAGGCGAATGGTGCGGACGACTAAGACGCAGCCGCCATTCCCAATCCCAATGCGTGTTTTCAATTCATTCAGATAATAGAGAATAGATAATAAAGAATAGATAATAGATACTTACGTTCTGCTCCTTTTTAGGGAGCCGGAATGAGGAAAGGAGTGAGGTCATTGGCTGTCAACGCAGTACCCACAAAAGGCAATCTGATTGCCACGAAGAAGTCGCTGGAGCTTGCCAGAGTGGGTTATGACCTGCTCGACCGCAAGCGCAACATACTGGTGCGGGAAATGATGACCATGATGGATCGCGCGGCCACCATTCAGGGCGAGATCGACACCAATTATTCCGAGGCGTACAAGGCGCTGCAAAGGGCGAATATCGTATTCGGTCTGTGCGAGCCGCTTGCCGAGGCGGTGCCGGTGGACGACGGACTGACCATCGACTACCGCTCTGTCATGGGCGTGGAGATTCCGACGGTTCGGCTGGAGGAGCGACCGCTCTCGATTCCCTTCGGTATGTACACCTCGAATTCGATGATAGACATGGCCTATCTGAAATTTCTGGAGGTCAAGCGGCTTACCGCCGTGCTGGCCGAGGTGGAGAATTGTGTATACCGCCTTGCCGACGCCATCAAAAAGACCCAGAAACGAGCCAATGCGCTGAAGAATATCATGATTCCCAAGTTCGAGACAACGGTGAAATACATCACCGACGCATTGGACGAGAAGGACAGAGAGGAATTCAGCCGTCTGAAGGTCATCAAGGCGCAGAAGAACGCCAAGCAGGAATAATACTAATACCGCAGACACCTTTTGAAGGACTGTCTGCGGTATTTTCATTCTCCGAGGGTGAATAGGCTGTCGCATACTTCGCTGATGAATTTGCGGTCGTGGGAAACGCTGATAACCGTGCCGCCGTATTCTTTCAATGCGCGGCGGATGACCGGCCCGGACAGCGGTGAGAAATTGCGCGTAGGTTCGTCAAGAATCAGCACATCGCAGCGGTCAAGATTCATGGCGATGAAGTAGAGCTTCGCCTTCTGACCGCCGGAAAGCTCGGAGATGGTGTGTTCGGTTTCTTCGGAAGTGTAGCGCATGCTGCCAAGATAGGTGCGTATGGCGGTCAATTCGTCCCTGTCGCCTGTCCGGCTGAGAAATTCCACTGGAGTCATGGCCATATCCATTTTTTCTGCGTAATTCTGCGGCATGTAGGCGGCACGAATGTCTGTGCGCCGGAGCAGCTGTTCGGCAATGAGCCGGAGCAGGGTTGTTTTTCCGGCGCCGTTGCGTCCGACAATGCAGAGCTTTTGGCCGCCGCTGATGTGCAGGTCAATATTTTCGGCGAGCCGGCCTCCCGGATTCTCCAGCGTATCAAGGTGCAGGTCGAGAATGGTTTTGCCCTTGCTGGAGGAAATCTCCGGCGAAAACCGTACAAATATCTCGTCCTCGGTCTCCGGAAGCCGGGTCATATTTTCATGTTCACGCTCAAAACGGCGTTCCATCGACTTGACGGCCGCCATCTTCTTTTTGAGAAGCCGTCCGCCGTGAGGATCCTGCCGGCTGACGGCATTCTGCTCGTGCTCCACACGGGACTGGATCCGGCGGAATTTCTCCTGCTGTTTTTCGTATTCCTCCTGCTGCTTGCGGGCGACCTGCGTCTGATGACTCCGGGCGGCCTCACGGCGCTCGACGTATTCCCGGTAGCCGCAGCGTGTCACTGCGCATAAGGGAATGGTCTTGCGGCGCACCTGTTCCATATGAATAATCACGTTGGCGGTGTTTTCGAGCAGGGTTTCGTCGTGCGAAATGTAGATCACCGGAAATTCGGCGTTTTTGATGAAGCCTTCCAGCCATTCCAGCGTCGGAATATCCAGATCGTTGGAAGGCTCGTCGAGCAGCAGAAGATCGGGCTGCCCGGTGATCAGCGCCAGGAGACGGAGCTTGACATTTTCTCCGCCCGAGAGAGTGCCGAGCGTTCGGTCGGAGTAATAGATATCCGCCGCCATTCCCAGCTTTCGGGCGGCGCGGCTGAGTTCCGAAGGCGTGCGGTCAAAGAATCCCGGTGCGGCGCAGAATAATTCATAGACCGTCAGATCCGCCTTGTCAGGAGGAAGTTCCTGTTCGAGATAGCCGATTCTTCCCGGGCGGATGATCTCGCCCGAATACTCACAGTAGCCTTCTGTCAGCGAAGTATCATAGATCAGCTTGAGCAGCGTCGATTTTCCGTTGCCTTCCTCGCCGATGACGGCCGCCCTGTCACGCTCCCGCAGAGTGAAGGACAGATCGTTTATCAGGCAGCGAAGGTCTTTTGTATGATTGACTGTCAGGTGTTTTATCTGTACCGTAACGATTCCCTCCCGTGTGTTTCCTATGAATGAAGCGCCTGCGAAGCCGATTGGCCGGCCTGGCGGCGATGTGTCGGCGCAATATCATTATGACATTGTCCCTCGGGAATTGTCAATGTGCGAGGCGCAATCTTAATGAATTCTTTATCTGTCCCCGACAGAAGGACAGCTTGCCGGACGCTATCCGCAGTTACGACAGGTTCATTGAAGGCAGGCGGCCATGCCTTTAATAATTGTCAACCTGAATACAAAATTTTAGTTGACAAATTCTCCCGTTAATGGTACAATTGAATCCGGAATTTTATTTTACCCGGAGGAATCAGTAACAATGAGCGAATTAACCAACCGACAGGACAACAGGCAAAAGAAAGATGTATTCAAAATCACGACGGCCGATATGGCGGTGATTGCGCTGTCAACGGCATTGATTGCGGTATGTTCGTGGATCTCGGTGCCGACCGCTGTGCCGTTCACCATGCAGACCTTTGCGATATTCACCGTGGCGGGACTCTTTGGCATGAAGCGCTCCACACTGTCGATGATCGTGTACATTCTGCTGGGAGCGATCGGCGTTCCCGTACTGGCTGGAATGCAGGGCGGCTTTGACAAGATTATCGGAAGCACCGGCGGATACATCGTGGGATTTGTATTGATTGCGGTCATTGTAGGCTTTGCGGCGGATCGGTTCGGACGGGGAATTCTTCCCCTGACGGCTGCCATGCTGCTGGGACTTGCGGTCTGCTATGCGTTCGGCACGGCGTGGTTCATGCTGGTCTATGCCCGTACAACCGGCCCTGTGGGACTCGGAACGGTGCTGGGCTGGTGCGTGCTGCCCTTCATCATTCCCGACTGCGCCAAAATCGTCTGCGCCATCATCATCTCCAACCGTGTCGGAAAATATGTCCGATTCTGAACAGGCCGTTTTGAGGATACGTCCGCACCACGGACTGTGCATCCAGTTCTTCCGGGGGGAAGGCTACAGCGAATCCTTCACCGCCGGTATGAATTCGGTTGCCGGCAGGCTCAGCCGAGGCTGCGAGGTGGAATTGACCTGCGAAGCCGACTGCATTTGCGCTGCCTGTCCCAATAATCTCGGCGGAAGATGCCTTTCCGGGCCGAAGGTGCGCACCTATGACCAAAGGGTGCTTGCGCTGTGCGGATTGGCGTCCGGACAGACAATGGCGTGGAGCGAATTTGCCGGACAGGTGCGAAGGAGCGTGATTGATTCCGGACGGCTCGGCGATGTCTGCGGAGACTGCGAGTGGGCGTATATCTGCCACGCATCCGGATTGAATACAAACCAGGCGGTCGGGATTTCGGATGAGGGTTGCATTTTGTCGTAAGATGGAATATAATGATTGACGGGGCGATCATTGATGATATACGTAATGTCAGACCTGCACGGCGAATACGACAAATACACCGCCATGCTGAAAAAAATCGGATTCAGTGACGAGGACGACCTGTATATTCTCGGGGATGTGGTGGACAGAGGAAAAAAGCCGGTTGAGATTCTCAGGGACATGAGCCTGCGGCACAATGTTTTCCCGATCATGGGCAATCACGACAAGATGGCCATTGATGTGCTGGACTGGCTGCTCACCGAAGTCACCGATGAAACCGTTGAGCGGAATCTCACCCGTGAGGAGATGTACCGGCTGGCTATCTGGCGCATGAACGGCGCCCAGACCACCCTGGACGAATTTTCCGCTATTCCGGCGGAGGAGCGGAGGGCGCTGCTGGATTACATGAAGGAATTTGCGCCTTACGAAGTGGTGGAAGCCGGCGGCAGAACCTTCATTCTGGTGCATGCCGGACTGGGACACTTCCGCAGGGAAAGGCCGCTGGACGATTATTCACTGGATGAACTGGCGTTTATGCGCTTTGACTACGACAGGGAATGTTTCGGGGGCGATATTTACATTGTGACCGGACACACGCCTACTCTGACCATTACCGGTGAACCGGAGATCTACCGCAGCGGCAACAATATCTGCATTGACTGCGGCGCGGTATTTGCCTGCGGCAGGCTGGCCTGTCTCCGTCTGGACGATATGAAGGAATTTTATATTGACTGATATTTTGCATAAAATCAAAAAAGGCTTCAGTCCTGCGTCTGAATCGTGGATTATCACCATTCAATGCGGCTGAAGCCTTTAGGTTATTTGGAGACGAAAAATATTCTGATGCGGAAAAGATGATTGCATCGGGGGCAGCGGACGTTGTGTTTGCCCTTCTGACGGGGAACTCTGAGAGTGGCCTTGCACTTGGGACATTTGACGAGCTTTTTGTCCTTCGGCACGCTCTGTACCGAGCCGAATCCGGCCCCTGCGAAGGAACCGCCGGCGCCCCGGCCGGTGAAGCTGCTCCACATACGCAGGAAGGCGTCATTCTCCCGCCTGCGGGCTTCGATATTGGTACTGAATACACGGAAAAAGGCGATAATCAGCACGATCCACGACAGGATATTCATGATCGTACCCACCGGACTGATGCGGATGAATGCAATGTGCAGCACCAGCAGGATCAGATAAAGCACCATCATCGCGTAATAAAGAGGGTCTACGCCGTAGCGTTTCTGCATGAATGTTCTGAATAAAAAGAGAAATTTTCCCATAGTGTAACGATCTCCTTTCGGACTGAAAATCATCCGCAGCAATTAGACAGGCAATAACACATCATCAGACCGGCAAACATGGAGGAGCAATACTGACTCATGCTGCCCATATCCACTCCGCCGGCACGCTGCCAGCTGCCGTATTCCGCACCGGCCGAGGCGATTTCGTTGTAGGACGCCCGGTATTCGGGATTGGAAGGATCGAGCATGACCGCCTGACGGGCGTGCCTGACCGCCGTGATGGAATTGCCTATGCTGTAATTGGCCACGGCGCTGAGGTGGAACCATTCCGCGTCCCGTTGGGAAAAGCTGTCCAGCAGACGAATGGCATCGGCAAATTGTCCCCTGCTGATGTAGGTGCGCACATCGCTCAGCCTGGTGCGTTCCTCGCCGGTGTAGGAGCGGCCGGAATAGCCGGAATTCCCCTGATATCCGGAATAGGACTGTCCGCCGTAGCCGGACTGATAAGCGTATCCCGACGAGACATTGCCGCTCTTGATATCCTCATAGGCGGCGTTGATTTCGCTCATTTTTTTCTCGGCGGATTTGTCGCCGGGATTCAGGTCGGGGTGATATTTCTTGGCGAGCTTGCGGTATGCCTTGGTCACTTCTTCCTTTGAAGCGCCGGGAGAGACTCCCAGCACCTCATACGGGCTTTTTGCCATTGTCGTTTTCCTTCTCCTTTTTTGACTGTTTGTTCTTTTTGGCGGCGTATTTCTGCCACACGCCGGCAGTCAGAATATTGTCGGCGATTTCCTTGTCCGCCGTGACGTCAAGCCGCTGGTAGCAGCGCATGAAATCGCCGCCCATGATCTGCAATATCTGATAGATTCCCTCGGAATCGTACCCGGCAAGGCAGTTGTAGCGCTCGTGGCGCAGATCGCTTTCAAGATCGGTGGCGGCGTCCATCACATAGATGAACCGGCCCAGCGTGCGGCCGAATGCCCGAAGCTCCTGCTCGGATTCATCTCCCTCTCGCATCACAAAAAGCTCTCCCATGAGCCGTCCGAAGCAGTTGGCGGGCAGATCGGGATTACATTCGCCGTCCTGTTCCAGTTCGCTCAGATTTTCAAGGCAGGCGGCGATGGCCTGCGCCTGACGGGGATATTTCCGCTCCAGCTCCCTGCATTTGGGAGCGAACGCCGAAGCCGCGGCGAAGGCTGCTGGATTCCTGTCGTCGTGCCAGTCGTCCAGCAGTTTGTAATATCCCAGAATAACGTTCATGTCGGCGGCGTAATCGCTTGCGGCGGTGCGGATCTCCAGGTGCTTTTTGAGCGGATGCGCCGCGCAGGAATATTCGCCCGAGGCTTCCTCCAGCCGATGCACCGACGAGAGCAGCATGGCGAGAAACGCCATATCGTAATTGAGCAGCAGCCGGCAGGACTGACCGCACACCTCGCCGAGCGAACGGCATAATCCGCAGTACCAGGCACGGTAACGCAATGTATTCTGCTGGCTGAGAAGCTCCGAAGCGGCTGTGACAAATCCAAACATGACGGTTTCATTCCCTTCACTGCTATACTATTATAACGCTCAAATATAAATATACTTTAAATTATAAACGCCGGATAAAGGATTGTCAATTGATTTTGTCGGGCGGTTCTCATGGTTTTTGCAGTATTCTCACGAAATATTCCACCGTGAGATCCAGCGAAGGCAGGACTTCCAGCCGCGCGCGGTTTTCCGGCCTGACTCTGAGTGTGTGAGGCGTCATCAGCAGCAGCTGCCGAAGCTGCCGGTTGTCCAGCGTCATGCGGAAGCTTTTTAATTCGCAGCCTGTTTCACGCAGGAATCCCTGAGGCGGCTTGGGACGTTTGTGCTGCTCAAAAAGGTCGTCGTAGATGACACGTTTCAGTTCAATCAGGTGGCTGGTGCCGGCGGTGACCTCCGCCACAATGCCGCCCGGACGCAGGATACGGGCGAATTCCTCCTCGCAGACCAGCGAAAAGACGGCGGTGACCGCATCGGCGAATTCATCCGCCACCGGCAGGTGGGAAGCGGTGGCGGTAATCCAGCTGATGTCCCTGGTGCGTGAAGATGCCATTCTGACGGCGGCTTTGGAGATATCCGCGCCGATGATTCTGGCGGCGGGAAAATGACGCAGAAATCCGGCGGTGTAATATCCCTCGCCGCAGCCGACGTCACAGATGGTGACGCTGTCGGAATGGCGGCAATTTTCGTCAAGAGCGGCGATGACATCGGCGCGTATGGCCGAATAATGCCCCTCATTGAGAAATTCACGCCGTGCGGCGAGCATTTCGGGCGTGTCGCCAGGAGCGAGGGAATGTTTCCGCTGCACGGGAAGGAGATTGACATACCCCTGCCGTGCGATATCGTACGTATGGCGGCCGGCGCAGACCAGAGAGCCGCCGGATTGCGCAAGCTCCCGGCCGCATATCGGGCAGATAAGGCCGCCGCATTCAAAGATTCTGCTGTTCTGTGTCATTATCCATCAATTCCCTGACAATTCTGTTTCATCCTGTCATTATACCACAGAATTATCCAAAATACAAGGGCCAGCGTGTTAACTCGGCATCGGATGTCCGCCGGATTCCCGTCAACCGAATATTTTGCTCAGAAAGCGCCCCAGACACATTTTCCGCTGAAGTAGGCGTAAAAAATAAACATGAACAAAACGAACAAAACGAACGGCCAGTCGACGCTTTTAAAGAATTGAATGATTCTGTTTTTCAGTTTTTTCATAAATGATTCCTTTCTGTCAGATTGTTTTACCCAGCCGCTTGCACCCGAATGGGTGCGGCTGTGTTTTTTATTACTCCGGCAACTAAATATTGATAATAAAAAGAAAAAAGCAAGCGCAGCGC
>CAMHJC010000020.1 GCA_946185345.1 uncultured Clostridia bacterium | reverse complement strand
CTTCCCTCGGCTGAAGAAAAAATGGATAGATATTTTATTGCCGGATTAATAGTATTACCATACGGCGGAGCATTTGTCCACCATCCGGCGCATTTTCCGCTCCCACATCCGAAAAATCCGGCAGCATGTCAATGGCCGCTGCCGGATTGCTTTGTAGAAATATCAGTCGACACTCTTGTATTTGAGCGAACGGTCGGAATATTTGACCGACAGCGCCACCGAGAGAATCTTGGCCAGATACTTGAAGGTATTGACTTCCTTGTGACTCCACTTGCGCCGACGGTCGAACTGGTTGAACACCAGATAGCCGAATACCTCTCCCGAACGGCCTTCCAGTCCGCAAATCACCATGGCGCACATGCCGTCGTTTTTCAGGGTGTTTTTCAGGACCGGCTGCATCTGACAGGTATTGATGTCGGAAATGCATCTGATGCCCGAGCTTCCCAGTTCGCTGTCCAGATCCACAAAATTGGTGACAAGCGGAGAACGTCCGTCCCGTGTGGGAATATTGCGGTTGCTTATCCACTGGCAGACGGTCTTGAGCCTCTCGCCCTTTTGATAGCTTTTGACATACAGCGAAACGGTGCTGAGATTGTACTTCCTGCCGACGGTGCGCTGAAGTATGTCAAGTGTGCCGTAAATGTCGTCAGAAGTGGAGAGCAGCGAAAGGGCGATGTCTATCAGATTGGCGTCCAGTTCACTGATTTCGGGCGCCGACTGACGGAAATCCCATGAACTGTTGCGGCTGATCTGCTCCACACGGCTGTAATCCTCCTGCAGCTCGCTGTCGTAAATGCAGTAGGCGCTCTTGCCGTTTTTCTTGGCCTCATAGGCGGCGCGGTCGGCGTACTGATAAAGCTGGTCAAAGTCAAAAGCGTCTTTGCCGAAGAAGGCGACGCCTATGCTGCAGCTCACCACGACGTTATTCTTGGTGCCGTAACTCTTAATCAGGCTGCGGCAGAGCCTGCCCGCCTTTTTGACGGCGAATTTCTGGGTCACGTCCTTCATCAGCACCATGAATCTGTCGCCCACCAGACGGCTCACAATGTCCGTGTCACGGAATGACGACTTGATGTCCGAGGCAAATTCCTTGAGCACGTTGTCTCCGAAGGTGTGACCGAATTGCTCGTTGATCTTGTGGAAATTATCCAGGTCAATAATCATCAGCACATGATATTTTTCCCCCTCGGAAACCACTCCCGACTGCAAGGAAAGAAATTCACGTATCTGGGATTTGGCGGTCTCCTTATTGAGCAGACCCGTGAGCATATCGGATTGCATGCGCTTTTCCATAAGCAGCTCGGCGCGCTTCTGTTTGTCGATATTTCTCAGCTTGCCGACAATCCGTATCACATTGCCCATGTCGTCCTTGACCGGACTGTATGTACACACATACCAAGAGCCGAAACTCTGCCCTATGGCGCAAAGCTGCATGTCAAATTCACCCATGACGCCCTTTACGATGGCGTCGGCGAAGGCGTCGCAAAGCTTCTGATAATCCTCTTTGCTCATCACGTTGAGGGCAAACCTTCCGTTGAAGAAATCGTCGATGATAACCTCATTGTTGCGCTTGTCATAGCGATAGACCGACAGATATTTTTCCAGTCGTGACATATTGCCCGAAAGGATGCACCTGTCTTTTTCGGTGTCGTAATCCACGACCGTCGTTTCAGCGCTGTTCTGAATGATGTTGAAGCGCTCGTTCTTAATCATCAGTTCCCTGCGCAGTTTCTTGCGCTCGGTGATGTCGCTGAAGATCATTGAAACAAGGGCCTTATTGTTTTCCCTGTCAAGAAATCTGGCGCGCACCTCGTTGACTTTCACTCCGCCGTTCATATTCAGCACACGCAGCTCAAACACCGACTCGCACTTATCTTCGTTCAGGGAAGTCAGCGTTTCACGGAACGCTTCCAGATCGTCCGGGTGAATAATGCCGTCGCCAAGGCACTCGTTGAAGTAATCCTTGAATTCCAGGCGGTTCCAGCCTATCATGCCGTAAAAATCGCCGTTGGCGAATTTGACCGCTATCTGCGCCTCATCATTGATGAATACCACCGCCATGCTGGCCGCAAAAGATTCCAGCACATTGTTGGAGCGGTATTTATTTTCAATCTCGCCGCCTATATCGTCATACAGGCGCATGACGGAGCACACCATATAACCTTTCCGGTCATAGCCGAAGGTCAGCGATACGACTGCCACGCTGTCGTCCGGAAGCAGCAGGCGGTGTCTGATGCACCTGCCGGGACGCTTGATTTCTTCAATATGCTGACCCTCTTCAAACACTTCAAGCAGTATTTCGGCTACCTGTTCCCTGTCCTCGGGACACACCAGATCGAGATAACTCATTCCCTCGGCGTCTCTGCCCAGCACTCTGGCCAGTTCCCTGCCGGAATTGACTATCTCAAAGTTTTCGGCCGATCTTATGTCAAAAAAAGCGCAATTCTGATTGGTGGCCACTGATCCCGTCGAATTCATCAGATCACCTCCCGTAATCCATTCCAATAACAAATCAGTTGTATTTCAAACACAGTTCCAATTTAATTATATAAAATTACCATCATTAAATCAAGTGTTTCAGGGCATATTCCATGCATTAAAATTGTAAATTTTTTATATTTGCAATAAAGTTTTCCACTTTATAAAATACTATTACCAATATTTAACTCTATTTATCATAAAGCACGCATAATTCTCTCATCAAAATCCGCTTTTCACTTCTTTCCCGTCAAATATTTTCTGTCATTTTTTTTGGAAATCATATTGTCATTCCGAAAAAAGCGTGCTATAATTATAGGTGATTGATTTTTCATATAATACGGTGATCAAAATGAACGGTTCAGACAATTTTATCATTCGGTTTCTCGACTCGATGACATCATGGATTATGGATGTGCTGCACAACCTGGCAAAAACCGAAATCGGCATGAATGTGGCAGTCAGGGTGCTCATGGTCGCGCTGAGTCTGCTGGTGATCTGGTTCCTCTTTAAGCGCATGATCAAAAGTCAGATAAAGGAATCCTCCTTCCTCATGTGGACGCTGCCGGCGTTTCTGCTCTTTGTTTACGGCGTATGGCCGGAGCTGACCTATTACGTTGCCGATCTCACCCACATGGCCTACGGCTACGCGCTGGTCGTTACAGTGCCTTTTATTGCGCTGCTCTACTACCTGGCATTCAAGCAGATGTGTCAGATATCCGCCATCACCTCCAAGGTTGTCGAACTCGGCTCGGTGGTTTCGCTGCAAAAGCACGAGATAGAAGAACTGAAAAAACATATCGCCGAGCTGGAAGGTTCCGCCTCCGCAGCCCAATCACAGCCGGACGAAAAGGCGCCTGCCGCCGCACAGGAAAAAGTCGAGGTTATCGTCAAATAATCACACAAATTTGCCCATATTTTTCCGTCCGCCGGAAGTATATGGGTTGATTTTTTGTCCGTATTCCTGTATAATGAAATTAAAAGAATACTTTGGATCACGCTGAATCACGGCCTCCGCCCGTTCAGCGTATCCTTGGGAAAGGACAGTGCCTGACAATGAAATTTGAAGCGGTCTATCACATCTGCAGCGACAATTATTGCTACATGAATAACTACAATGAACTGATCGTCAACCTCAAAACGGGCTACGATGTGGAGGAGGTCTACATTCACTACGGAGATCCCTTTGCCACCGGCATTCTCGGCGCCCAGAACAACTGGGACGGCGTCCGCCTGCCGGTTCCCTTCAAGAAAAGGCTCGCTCATCAGCTCTGGTGGACGACCACTATCGTGCCGCAGTACAAGCGCTGCCGGTATTTCTTTGAACTGGTCAGCCGTGAGGAATACGGCGGAGAGCGTGAGACCTGGTATTACTTCGAGGACGGCGTGCTCAGCGATGAACAGGTGCATCTCGAGGGCAAAATGCTCCAGTGCTTCACATTTCCCTGGATGAATCCCTCCGACATCAATCACACGCCCGACTGGGTCAACAGCGCCGTCTGGTACCAGATATTCCCCGAGCGATTCTGCAACGGCAATCCCGACATCAATCCTCCCGATACACTGCCGTGGGCGGATAACGAGACTCCCGTCACCAACGAGCAGTTCTACGGCGGCGATCTGCAGGGCATCGTCAACCGTCTGGATTATCTTGCCGATCTGGGAATCACCGGCATCTATGTCACTCCGATATTCGAGGCGCCCTCCACCCACAAATACAACACCACCGACTACATGAAGATCGACCACAATTTCGGTGACGAGGAGACTTTCCGCACACTGGTCGAGCAGGCTCACGAGCGCGGCATCCGCATTATGCTCGACGGCGTATTCAACCACTGCGGCGAATACTTTGAGCCGTGGCAGGACGTGCTGGAGCACGGGCCGGATTCAAAGTATTATAACTGGTTCATGATCAATCAGTGGCCGATTGACAGGGAACGCTGGGACACCCGCGACGGCAGGTATTACTCCTTCGGCTTCTTCGCCAGAATGCCCAAGCTCAACACCAACAATCCCGAAGTGGTGGAATACCTCGTCGGCGTGGTGGAACACTGGGCAAAGAATTTCGGCATTGACGGCATACGTCTTGACGTCGCCAATGAAGTCTCTCACCAGTTCTGCAAGACCCTGCGCTACGCCCTCAAAAAGATCGACCCGGAATTCTACATTCTCGGAGAAATCTGGCACAACGCCATGCCGTGGCTGCGAGGCGACGAATTCGACTCGGTGATGAATTATCCTCTCTCCCACAGCATTACCGACTTCTGGATAGACCGTTCCCGCAAAAAACGGGACTTTGAATACATGGTCAACCGCTGCTACACCATGTACATGCAGCACACCAACGACGTGCTTTTCAATCTGCTCGATTCGCACGACACCGACCGTGTATTCCGCCGCAATCACTGCAATATGGACATTGTTTATCAGCAGCTGGCCGTGCTGTTTACCATGCCGGGAAGTCCCTGCATCTATTACGGCACCGAAATAGGTATGGACGGCGGCGGAGACCCCGATTGCAGACGCTGCATGCCGTGGGAAAAGATCGACGCCGGCCAGTTCAACGATCGCATCAACATGGTCAAACGCCTTATCTGGCTGCGCAAAAACGAACCTCTCTTCCGCAGCCGCAACTTCCACTTCCCCAACGAAATTCCCAACGACCGTGTCATAGAATATCTCAAGCTGGACTGCGAAAACCATCAGCTCAAGATCATCATCAACTGCTCCGACGAAACCGTCAACACCCCCTATATGGAAGGCAAGGAAATATTCTTCGCCAACCTCTACGACAACGGATGGCTCCACCCGAACGGCGTGGTTATCGTCAGATGGTGATGCGCACGCATCCGCCTGAGGAAAGCATCCCGGCGGCATTTTCCATAATGATTCCGCTCACACTAAATGCACTTGCTCTGTTTAAACTGCGTTTATAATGGCAAAATATAATATATGTCATGACGTAAAGGACAAATATAAAAAGGGAACATGAAAACATGCTGAAATTAACCGACATTGTAAAATCCTATTCCAGCGGCAGCTCAAAAGTGGAAGCGCTGAAGGGCGTGAGCATTGAGTTCCGTGAGAATGAATTTGTCTCGATACTCGGCCCTTCCGGCTGCGGCAAGACCACCATGCTCAACATCATAGGCGGCCTGGACAGATACGACAGCGGCGACCTGAGCATCAATCAGAAATCCACCAAAAAATTCAGGGACAGCGACTGGGATTCCTACCGCAATCACTCCATCGGCTTTGTCTTTCAGAATTACAATCTGATTCCGCATCAGACAGTGCTTTCCAATGTGGAGCTTGCGCTGACACTCTCCGGCGTTTCCAAATCCGAACGCCGCAAAAGAGCCAAAGAAGTGCTGGAAAAGGTCGGTCTGGGCGACCAGCTCCGCAAAAAGCCCAATCAGATGTCCGGCGGTCAGATGCAGCGTGTGGCGATTGCCCGTGCGCTGGTCAACAATCCTGAAATACTGCTTGCGGACGAACCTACCGGCGCACTCGATTCCGAGACCAGCGTGCAGATCATGGAGCTTCTCAAGGAGATTGCCGGAGAAAAGCTGGTCATCATGGTGACCCACAATCCAGAGCTTGCCGAGCAGTATTCCTCCAGAATCGTCCGGCTGCTCGACGGAAAAATCACCGACGACTCCAACCCCTACAATCCCGTTGAATTCACCGCCACAAAATCCGAAAGTCCCGAGAAGGGAAAGAAAAAGAAGGCCAGGAAGGAAAAAACTTCCATGTCCATGTTCACCGCCTTCTCGCTTTCGCTCAACAATCTCATGACCAAAAAAGGCCGCACGATTCTCACCTCATTCGCAGGCAGCATCGGCATTATCGGCATTGCGCTGATACTCTCCCTGTCAAACGGCTTCCAGCTCTACATTGACAAGGTGCAGGAGGACACGCTTTCCTCCTATCCGCTGGTCATTCAGAAGGAATCGGTCGATCTTTCCTCCATGATTGCCACCATACAGGAGCAGAATTCCGACAAGAGCGATCACGACATGGACAAGGTGTATTCCTCCACGGTGATGGCGGACCTGATGAATACCATGATTGCCGATGCCAAAACCAACAATATGGCGGAATTCAAACAATTCATTGAAAAAGACGAAAACGGCAAAAAAATGGCCCAATACACCAGCGCCATTCAGTATTCCTATGACGCTCCGCTCAACGTATTCAACGCCGACACGTCAAACGGCGTGGTGCAGGTCAATCCCAGCACCGTGATGGAAAAAATGATGCCCGCGCAGGCAAGTTCTTCCTCTATGTTCACCCAGAATTCCAATAATTTCTGGTGCGAACTGCTCCAGAATCAGTCGCTGCTGGAATCTCAGTATGATATTCTCGCCGGCAGATGGCCGCAGGCATACAACGAGGTCATTATTGCCGTCACCAAAAAGAACGAGATAAGCGATGTCGAGCTTTATTCCCTCGGTCTCAAGGATCAGAAGGAAGTCGACGAAAGCATGAGGAAAATCATGTCGGGCGAGCAGGCGGATATCAAATCGCTTTCCTTCACCTATGACGAACTGCTCAACCTGAAATTCAAGCTGCTGCTCAGCAGCGAGCTTTACTCCAGGGATCCGGTCACCGGCATGTGGAAGGATCTGAAGGAGGACGAGATTCTTCTCAAAAAAGCGGTGGACAACGGCATTGACATCAAAGTTGTCGGCATTGTCAGACCCAATGAAGACGCTTCCTCCGCCTCCATCACAGGCGTCATCGGCTACACCCACAAGCTTATGGAGTACGTCATCAATCAGACCGAACAAAGCGAACTGGTCAGGGCGCAGAAGGCCGATCCGGATACCGACGTATTCACGGGACTGCCTTTTGACACCGAAGAAGATCAGCAGCCGGCCGAACCGGATTTCAGTTCCATGACGCCCGAGCAGATAGCCGAATACCAGCAGGCCGCCGAGCTGAAACAGCAGCAGATGCAGGAGTATATCTCCACGCTGCCGCAGGAGACGCAGCAGTATCTCGCCACACTTTCCGAGGAGGAACGCGCCGCCCTGATCGCCGGCTATATCGAGCAGGCACAGCCAAAGACCACCTACGAGCAGAATCTCGTCAGATTGGGCGTGGCCGATCTGGATGACCCGAGCAAAATCAGTCTTTATCCCGTTGACTTCGAGTCAAAGGAAAAGATCGAACAGCTTATCAAGGATTACAACAAGGATAAAACCGAAGAGGAGCAGATCACCTACACCGATATCGTCGGAATCATGATGAGCTCCATTTCCACCATCATCAACATGATATCCTATGTGCTGATTGCGTTTGTCTCCATCTCGCTGGTGGTATCCTCCATCATGATAGGCATCATCACCTATATTTCGGTGCTGGAACGCACGAAGGAAATCGGCATCCTCCGCTCCATAGGCGCCTCCAAGAAGGATATCTCCCGGGTATTCAACGCCGAGACACTCATCATCGGCTTTGTGTCGGGTGCGCTTGGCATCGGCACAACGCTGCTGCTCAATCTTCCTGTCAATGCGCTGATCAAGGATCTCTCCGGCATCTCCAACGTGTCACGCCTGCCTTTAAACGGCGCCGTGGTGCTGGTCATCATCAGCATGGCGCTCACATTGATCGCCGGACTCATTCCGTCAGGGCTTGCCGCCAAGAAGGATCCTGTGGTCGCTCTGCGAACCGAATAACATCAACTGCAAGAAGCGTCATTCCTTTATCCCGCAAGGAATGAAGTGTGACGCGATCTCATAAATAACCTCACAATGTTAACGAACAGTACGGAGACACCGCTTTTTCCATCCTTTTAGGCGGCGTTCTCCGTATTGTTCGTTTTGGGCGTATAATGATTCTCCCACATCTTCCTTTTTCCTGCAGGAGACAATCATATTCCCGGTCTTTGGCTTTTTATCGGAAATCAGATAAAAAAATGAGGGGGACACTTCGATGAAAAGTGTCTCCCTCTGATTATTTATCCACAGATGATCTCACAGTCCGGCAGCGCTTCTCGGAGCGCTTCGATTTGATCGTCGTACTTTGAATAGTAATACACGGTAAGCTTTGTGACATTCTTCAAGGAAAACAGGGACTGAATCGTTTTAGGATCACTGAGAAAACCAATCGACAGTTCCCTGATCGCCGTCTCATTCAGCAGACTACAGTCAATATACACGCCGGGATTAAAAGAGAACTTTGCCTGGGTGAGTCCGCTCAGGTTTTTGATGGCTTCCACGCACTCCAGGTACTGTTCCTGCCTGGCAACAGCTATACTCAGCGATTGCAGCTGCGTCATATTCCGAAGCGTTGAATAATTGATATGATCGGTTTTCAAACTGGTGCCGGTCGATTGATAAATCTCCAGTTTTTCCAGGTGGATCAGATTGCCCAGAAAATCCGTATTCTTCGGTAAACATTCGCATGCCGCCGAAAGATTCTTTAACTGAGTCATCTGTCCCAGCAGGGCGGCATTTTCGATTCCTCTCCCCCAAAGATTGAGGGTTTCTATCTGATTCATCCCTTCGATCAAAGACAAATCAAATGTCCTGGTCTGACAGTGAATCACCGCTTCGCTGAGTGAATGCAGGAAAACAATATTCTCTATGCCTTCCCATCTGTCTATGTCACAATGAAGGCCGTCTACAATCAGGTGTTCCGGGTTGACTCCGTCACAGATGACGCCAAGCGTTTTGGTTGCGGTCGAAACGTCCACGCCGCATAGCTTGACATTCCATTTCACTTCAATATCCGGTATTTGACTCTGAAGGTCTGCAAGTTCCTCATTGCTCATACGGCAGCCCGTCAGGTCGATTTCCTGAAGACCGGCAAATTCCCCGACTTTGGACAGCAGTTCATCCGGGCTGGTGACGTAGGCTTCGGTAAGATCCAGTGCGGTGGCCTTGGCGTCAAACTGATATCCGTATAACTCAATGATCGCTTCGGAATTGTCCTCCGCGCTGCTGACAGCCGCATCATCGGATATGACAGCCGCTTCGTCGGATTTGGCCGTCCCGCAGCCGCCCAGCAGGAGCATGATACCGATAACCGATACCCCCGTCAGTGCCGCCCATCTGAGCCTTTTCCCGGCGGAAGCATGACAGGCGCACACCGCTTTTATACAATCTGAAGGAACTGCTTTTTTACTTGTAATGTTCATCGGGTTGATCTCCTTGTCCTCTTATGTCAGGTCAAGTTCTTCGGTGATATCCTTGTGGCCCTTTTTGATCAGATGGAACTGCACGACAACCACCACAATATTCAGCGTGACGGTTAACATATAGGCTATGTTCTTGCGCAGTCCGCTGTGCATGCTCACGCCGGATTTGCGCTCGTGCATCACCGCGGGAACCTCTCTGAGCCAGTATCCGTTGAGCAGCATCTTGGTGATGATGTTGGCGTCAGGGTAATTGGTGTCGAAGTTGTCGTAGAGCGAATAGGCGGTAAACGCTCTGCGGCTGAGTCCCTGAAGCCCGGAAGTCGGGTCAGTGAATTTCTTGCGGGTAACCAGCTTGATGGCCATGTTGAAGAAGCCTATTGCCACCTTCTTGGCAATGCCGACCTTCATGCTGCCGGCGTCACGCTCCCCGATAAACCGGGAACCGATCACGATATCATACGGATGCTTGCCGTGGGTCAGCTTATTGTATATCGTACCGATGTTGCAGACGTCGTGCTGACCGTCGGCATCCATCTGAATGATGAATTCATAATCGTGGTCGACGGCGTATTTGTAGCCCGTCTGAAGCGACACACCGTAGCCCATGTTGAAAATGTGAGAGACCACTATGGCTCCCGCTTTTTCCGCTGTCTCCGCCGTCTTATCCCGCGAGCCGTCGTTGATGACCAGAATATCAACATCTCCGCACTCACCGTGAATGTTTCTGATCACCTTTGTAATGCTTTTTTCCTCATTGTACGCCGGTATCAGTATTAATGTTTTTCTGTCCAGGCATATCATGGATGCCCACCTCCGGGTTCATTAAGCTGTCAGTCCGTCAATGCGTAAAGCATTTCAAGATCCTTTTTGAAATCGAGCGCTATTCCGCTCAGATTGTGTGTGAATTTCGTTCTCAGTTCGGGCGACGTGATGAGTTTTTCCATGCCTTCCACTATGTTTTCGGTGGAAAGATCGATCAGCACACCCGTTTCTCCGTCAGTCACCTGTTCCTCGTTGCCGGCACAGCGTGAGGCAAGCACCGGTCTGGCCAGCACCAGCGATTCGGCAAGCGCAATGCACCAGCCTTCAAACCGGGAGGCCTGCGAGTATATGTCGCAGCCGGCTATATAGGGATAAGGATTCGGCGTGGTTCCCAGCAGTATGAAGCTGTCCTCAACGCCGTTCTGCCGGATAAGCGCACGGAGATTGTCCTCCTCGGCGCCTTCGCCTATCACGTACCAGCGGACATTGTGTCCGCGGCGGCGGAGTTCGGCAAGCGCCGGAATCGCCAGATCATACGCCTTCTGGTAATGCAGCCGGCCGACGGTAAGGATCCTGAGTCCGTCAAATCCGTCGTCAAATCCCTTGCCTCCCCGGGAAAGCCTGATGATTCGCTCACGAGGCACCATGTTGTGGAAGAAAAACGTCTTGGCGTCATATTCGGGATAAGCCTTAAGAAACACCTTCCTCACCGTGTCTGACACACAGAAAACCCGGTCGAATTTGTCATAGTATTTCCTGTCAAGCTTTGGCGAATAGCCTGCCGCCAGGTAATCAATATGCACATAGGTCGCTTTTTTTCTTGCTTTGACGTAATTGGCCACGTAGTAGGTGGCGGCTCCCTCAATAAAAGCGACCGCCAGGTCATATTCCTCATCAAAGCGCCTGGCATTCCGGGCAAGCAGCATCCAGAAAAGCTTGCTGAAATCCAGCCGCCTGATCTTTATCTGATGAAACAACACTCGAAAAAAATACGGCAGATAGGTAATAAAGCTGCATTTTTTGATCAGGCTCCACAATATCTGCCGGGAAATTGCGGCCAGTCCCGCTCTGTCCAGCACCGACCTGGTGCAGGGATTTTTGTTGAGGATATGCACATATTCCGGCATATCTGCGTAAAGCTCGCCCCGGTTGATGATAGAATAAACCGAGAGATCATATTTTTCCGGATCAAGCAGTTCCAGCAGCGCCTGAAGGCATTTTTCGGCTCCGGCACGTCCCATTGTATTGGTCACAAAGAGAATTTTCTTCTTTGCGGCCGGACTTTCGCCCTGTTTTTCCATGTTGTCTCACCCTTTCACTTGGTAATCATCCGAACCGCTTTGACTGCCGCCCTGAATACTCCGAATCCCATGCCGAAAAATACGGCACTTGCCCGGTAGCTGAAAGGCACGCGGCTCATCTTCATGTATTTTTTCTTCAGAGGTTTAAACTCCGACCGGTACCGTGCGAAAAGCTCCCTGTCGTACGGCCCGTATTCGGCCATCACGTCGCATACCCAGAGAATCGTGGTGGCCAGCAGACCGCTGCCCGCATCCGCCAGTTCTCCGCCTTCTTCGGCAAGCTCGTCACGGATATGACGGGCTGTTTCCACCATCTGGCGGTGTTCCTCGCCGAATGAACGGTGCATGGCGCTCTGTCCTCGCTGAATGTAGTGATAAGACCGATAGTCGGTAAAAGCCATCGACTTTGCCTTTCTGAACACTTCGAAATTGAAGAGCAGATCCTCCAGAATTCTGACGTCCCGACGGAACTCCACTCCGTCGAGCAAATGCCTGCGATAGAGCTTATTCCACACATAACCGCCGACAGCGCCGCCGGCGAGTAATTCGCAGACTGCGCTGTCATGGCTGTAAAATACTTCATTTGGAGCGGCTGAGCGGCACCTCGGCTCGGAGCATTTGTCCTCATTTTCGCTGATATAACTGCACACAGCCACATCGCAATCGAACTTCCGCATCAGCTCACGCAGGCCGCCGATATGGTCGGGATTGACATAATCGTCCGCATCGGCAAAGGTGATGAATTCGCCCCGCGCGGCCGCAATTCCGGCATTTCTGGCGGAGGATACGCCGCCGTTTGTCCGGTGAAGGACGGTGATCCGGCTGTCCCTGACAGCCAGATCGTCGCACAGAGCGGCAGAGCCGTCCGTCGATCCGTCGTCCACCAGGATGATTTCTATGTCGTCATAGGTCTGCGCCGTCAGTGAATCGACACACCTTTGTAAAAATCCGGCGCAGTTGTAAACGGGTACAATAATACTAATGCTCGCCATGCTCAAACGCTCCTTACTTGTCTCGTCACGGAGTCGTTTCGGCTTCGGCTTCTGCCTGGGTTTCCTCTTCGGACGGCAGATCGCTGTCAGAAACGGTGGGAGTGCTGACTTCTCCGCCGAGCGCCTCAGGATGCTCAATCAGCCATTGCTCCATGGTAATGGTATTGAAGCCGTAATCTATGGCGAAATTATTGAGAGCGTACATGTTCTGCTTGATTTCATAGATAATGATATCCATGTCCTCATAGTAGATGCTCATCTGATCCGGGAAGTACTGCATGTACTGCTCCGCCCAGAAGAACGCCTTTGACATGATGGCCATTCTGTCTTCATAGATGCCGTAGTAATCGCTCTTACGCCTTGTGCGCATTGTCTGCTCGGTAAGCAGCTGATTGGCCGCGTCCTTGTTGACACGCTTGTAAAGGTCGAGAGGCTGCCCCATATAGGCGGTATCGGCATATTTGAGCGGACGTTTCTCAATGACAAAATACACATATTCTGTCGGAATCTGAATGACTCTTGTCGGCTCGTACTGCTCCATGGCGAATACAAATTCCCACAATTCGTAGTGCCAGCCTTTATTTCGGGTCAGCGACAGCTCATCGACCGTGGACACAATGGTCCAGGTATCCTTGCGGTGAGTGGCTTTGATCTTGTAGTAATTTTCCGTAACGGAGGAGTAGCTGAGTCTGAAATAGGCACTGGAGGTGAATGTGGAACCGGTAAACACAATGACATAGGCCGTGACAAGTACAATCGCCACTGAAGCCGCCCAGCGGACAGGCTTGACTCTCTCCTCAAACAGGCTCCAGAATACGCCGAACGGCACGCCTAACAGCAGTGCGCCCAGATAGACCAGGTAATTGATCGCACGGTCGTAGCTTACGATGGACGGCAGTCCGAAGGTGGTAGGATTCATCAGCACATAGTTGAACATCACCATATTCAGACCCAGTCCGATAGCCACTCTTCCCTGCGTTTTCTTGGTAGTCATCAGCGCCACGGCACCCAGCACAAAGGACAGCGCCGCAAACGCGTAGACCACATATCCCCAGAAATCGGTGTAGCTCTTCATCGTGATTTTGAACGAATTGACGCTCTTCTCGATGAATCCGGGCTCCTGGGCATTTTCATCTTCGCCTGTGTCCACCTCCGGCTTGGTTACCTGCACGTTCTTGGAGGAATCAGCCGAGGCGCTGTCGCCGGATTCCATCATGCTGACGGCCCAGTCGAGCGAACCCTGCCAGTGATAGCCCAGATTAAGTCCCATAAACATCGGGCCTAAGCTGATCACTGCGGCGAGGATCACGCTGAGCACCATCTTGATAAAGACTTTTTTCTGAAACAGCAACGGAATGTAGGGTATCGCAAGGCACAGGCAGAGCGGCACTGCGAAAATGGCGTCGTAAAAGTGTCCCGCAACGGTCATTGATGCGGCAAACGCAAAGGTCATGCCGTCGACGATCCTTTGTTCCTCAATAAACCTGACCATGAAGTAGGCGGTCGGAATGATGAAGAACATGCCGTATTCCTGAGGCAGCGAGAAGAAGATACGGTCGACAACAGCACCGGTGCCGAAGCTGCTCAGGCAGTAAATCATGCCCGTAACGATGGAAGCTGCCGGACTTTTGAATATTCTGGTGATGAACATCATCAGCATTGCGCCCATAAGAATGGCGTTAAACGGTCCAAAGAACCGCATAACGGTGACGACGTCGATAAATGTGATCTTTGCAAACGACGAAACGACGTTATGCATGGCAAACGGGTAAATGCCGTCACTGAAAATAAATCCTGCGTCAAGGAAATTGATCCAGGAAGTATGAACCGAAACGTCGGACGTCGGGAACGCTTCACTGGTCATGGCAAAATAGCCGCGTCTCACGGTAAGAACCAGAATACACAGTGTGCCGAGAATATGGTAAACGACATTTTTGTTGAAATACCACTTGAAAAATCTCTTGACACCGTGAGAAATATTGCTGATCTTATCATTGATGTAATTGCGGACAATCAGCGGCAGCTTGAGCTGTCCGTTGATCACATCGGAAAATGAATAGACAAAGTCATTGAGCTTCTGACGGTAGCTTATCCTGCGCTTGAACTTGATATAGAAAAGTATCACGAATATGATGGAAAGTCCCAGCGTCAGTCTGTTGTAAATCTTCATGAAAGACAGTACAAACACGATTGAGGTAAGCGTCACCTGACTGATGGTTATGCTTATCAGAGCATTGTCCATGAATTCTCCGTTGCAAAGCTTGAGTCTGAGTATTTTAGCCGGAATGATGATGAATACTATCGCGTATGCCACTACAAACCAGATGAACGACCAGATATTGTTCATGACCTCACGGTTGAAAAAGCCGCTGGACATCATGTTGGAAATCAAAGGGAGATTGGACAGATTGGCAATTGCGTCAGATAATGATAACATCGTTTCCCTCCTCCTGCTTTATTGGTTAATCAAATTGATACAGACCGATGGTATGACAGCAATCCGCACTGAGCTTTCCGATAAAAATCGCCTGTTTTCCGACGATATTTTTATCATCTGCGCCTGCGGATTGCTGAAATAAATCTAAATCATTCAGACTGTGCGGTCTGTACGTTTACGCTCAATCGCATTACTTGCGATTCCAGAAACGAACAACACCTATGCCCTTCTGAGAGAGCTGAGCGCCTGACTTGAGCATCTTGTCCAGAACGATCTTGAAGTCCTCCCACTGCTCTGTCTTGTACTTGACATTGAGAGCGTTGAGATAGGACTGTTCCATATTGGGCTGACGCTCTATGGCAAGATTGGCCCATCTGTCTGCATCGTCATACTTGCCTATCTTGAGCAGACATTCCACTACATTCTTGTACTGCTCGGTATCGAGCATATCCGGGTGGAATGTGTTGAGGTTGTCGATAAGCTCCACGTAAAGATGCGAATACTTTTTGACCTCGATTTCACCCAGAACACCGCTGCTGATGTATTCGAATGTGGTGTCGGCGTATTCCTTGTTGATATCGGCATCCTGAGGATTCTCCTGGTATTTCTGGGAAAGACCCGAAAGCTTCTTGGAGTATTTCTGCAGGATATCCATGAGTGCGGCGGCGGCGTAGTGAGCGGTTTCAGGGTCCTCATTGTCCAGCGCTTTGACCAGCGACTTCATGTTGTTGGAAACGTCGGCCTTGAGCACGTTGAGCAGCGCGCGGCGCTTATCCTCGACATCGGATATGATGAGCGCTTCTTCCAGAGGTACGAATTCTTTTTCTGTATCGTAGTCGGTCTGCTTGGCAAATTCCCTCTTTTCCTTGCTGAATGTCAGTTCGAGGTAGTCGATGTCGGACTTGCGGTCAAACAGGGATACAATGAAATTGAAAACAAAGCAGATCACGCCGAAAGGCGGTGTGAGCAGCATCACTATCGACTTGCAGATAGCCGGCCGGAATTTGCCCATGAGGGTGAATACTACCAGATAGACACCCACCAGAATGGTGTTGACCAGAATGATCTGATAGATGAAATTCGGGTCTCTGGCATTAAGTGTAAAATGAAATCTTCCGATTATCTGTTGAAGGTTAATTCCTGTATTCATCTAATGACACCACCTCTGCCTGCAAATCAATACGTTCGACTTTCTTGTAAACAAAGGGCAGATCCTTTTCGGTCGTGTTGTTAAGCAGCATGAGCAGCTCGTTGGGATCCTTCTCGCTGAGACCGACATAGTCGTTGTCTCTGAGAATTCCGCCGAGGGCTGCGCCCTTCTCCATGATCTGCGAACTGTCGTCCACCCTTGTGCGGAGTACGGCGAAGTCGGCCACGTTGGTGCCTGTGCCGCTCAGCTTGGTCTTGACGATATCGGTGAAGGCACTTGCAAGGAGTATATTGGTACCCGGGACATAACGGCTGTCCTTGGTATCGTTCTGATAGCGGTATGCCTTCTCGAAGCTGGAAGCGATGATCTTGGAAAGAACGGAGAAAAGATTTTCCTGGTAAAGAGTCATCTTGTCGAAGTCCATGTTGAAAAGCATAATCATGTAAATCATGCTCTGCTCAGAGAAAACAGGTGCGACCATTGAGGGGAGATTGGATTCCAGCTTGCGGTTGACGAAGATTCTCTCCTCAAGCAGCACGCCTTCGAGCTGCTCATAATCTTCGAGGTTGATGATGTTGTGCATCTTCTGAGCGCGTCTGGAGGAAGCACCGGCAAGACGGTAGAGACCTTCGTTGCTCTTGACGTAAATGGCGACGTCCTGCACACCCATGATCTTCATAATAACATCCAGAGCCGAGCTGACGATCTTTTCGGAGTCGAGCAGGTCGAGCTGTGAAACGATGGAATAAACTTTGGCGATGGAATTGTCGTAGTTGATCAGGCGTTCTTCAAACATCTTCTTGATCTGAATGTGTCTCTCGGAGATGTCATAGATTCTGGCAAGCTCTTCCTGCAGAGCGGCCTTTTCCTCGGTAAGCTCTGTGTTTCTGAGCTTGAGTCTGTCCTTGCTGTAGCCGACCAGAATACCGACCAGGAAGAAGAACAGGATCTTGATGAGTGTCGAGTAGTCCAGAATGATCTCGGAGAATTCCAGACCGGAAACCATCTTCATGACAATGTACATGATGGAGGACATAAAGATGGAAATGTAGGAATGTGTGACGCTGTAGACGACCGACATGATGATGATGTAGATGACAAAGAAGTCGAGCGACTTGAGCATCGCAAAGTCCTTGGTGAAGTAGGTGCCGAGACAGGCAATGCCGCAGAGCGCAACGCTCTCAACATAAGCCAGCAGACCCTTGGCAATTTTCTTCATGCGCTTTTTGCTCTCGTTCCAGGCGGCGGTATCGCCGTGCTTTTTCTTGGCGGAGAAATTCTCCTGAAGAGCGGCGAAGTTGCTGTTGACCCACTTGTAGTTGCGCTCCATACCCTTTTCAAGCGATACAATCGGCTTGTACTCGGTTGCCTTCTGGAAAAGCGTACCGACCGGGTTACAGCTGCAGCCCTTGCCGGCGGATTTTCTGTCCACCACATTGACCTTCTGACCGCAGATCTTTTCGGCCATCTGGATGATATTTCTGTTGGAGACGTACTCGTTGCCTTCCACGTTGTAAGTACCCTTGGGGATGGACGTGTTGGCAATGGCTCTGTAAGTCGCATCGACGGCGTCGCCGATGAAGATGGTCTTGTACTCCATGTCAAGGTCACATTCAAAGGGCTGGCCCATCTTGGCAAAGAGGAAGCAGTTGCTGATGAAGTTGAGCTGTTCCTCCGTGTTGGCCTGAGGACCGTAGACCATCGGCAGACGGAGAATCACCGACTTCAGGCTGGTGTTGTCGTTGTAGATCTTGCACTGACCTTCGCCGTTGAGCAGAGTAAGGCCCTTGATGCTCGAGGGAGCAGGCTTATTCTTTTCCGTAACGGGTGTGTCATAATCCAGACCGTAAACGTCTGTGGAAGAAAGATAGACCATATGTCTCACGCCTGCGTTGCTCGCACAGGTGAGGACGTTGGAAATGGCTGCGTTGAATACCGCCGCATCGGAATTGTTGTTCCATGCAAAGGCTGTATCCTGAGAACCAATAAATACCATGGCATCCGGGCCGATAGAGTCGATAATGTTCTGGATCAGCGAATCATCCAGAGCAAAATCGTAGTTGATGTGTCTGGGCAGGCCTCTGCCCTTCAGCTTAGAATTCTTTCCTGTTATCATATAGATTTCGCAGCCTTCCTTGGCAAGACGCTGCACCAGAGTGTTGGTAAAGAAACCATATGAACCTACAATCAAAACTTTAATTGTACCCACAACCTTCCTTGTTATATTTTGCAGAGAATGCAAATAACGCTCTTGATTTGGTGTCGGGAGCGTTCTGTGACCGGCTCCCTGTGTATAAACCCGCGGCGGAAACTGCCAATTCCGCTGCAGGATTATTTATTTTAGCAATCGACGGAAATTATTTACCGGGCCTGTGAACGTGAAGTATCATACAGACCACCGTCAGCACATATCCGCAGACCGCCACGACAGGACGGAACGGACAGATCATCCGGTAACCCAGAGGCGCAAATTCCTTGTAGGCCTCCTGATACTCGAAGCAATACTTGTTGCGGTAATGAATGTTCCACGGCTTGACCGGCCCCATAAAATGGACGATGATCGGATTCTCACGCCTTCTGTACTTCTTGCTCAGCCCCCACTTGATCACTTCGCTAGCGAGCAGTCCGGGATTGTAGTTGTACAGATTCTTCCAGTGCTTGATGGAGCCGTAGAAGTAGACGTTGATGGCATCCTGATCGGGATAGAGCAGGTCTTTCTTTTTCTGCTCGATAATTTCGAATATATCGTTGACGTCAAACTGTTTTTCCCTCATCAGCTTCAGATTCATCAGCAGCACGCCGCTGTTGACATACCGCATGTCGTCCGGCATACCCAGCCGCACGTAATGCGGGCGGATGTCAGGACATTTCGGATCGTTCATCTGAGGCGGATCGGGCATGGCTATCAGCATATTCCCGTCAAACGGCAGGTTGTAAAACTCCTCCAGCGAGCCTCTGACGAGAATATCCGGATCCATATACAGCACCCGTTCTTCGCTTTCGGGCAGCATACGGCTGGCAAGCAGCCTGTAATACATCTCCTTGGTGAAGTGCATATTCACCGGTGCGTCGTCGAACATATCGTCCCCGACCCTTATCGGAGCAAATGAATGACCCGATTTTTCGATGAAGCCGCGCGCTTTGTCAAGCGTAGTGTCGTCTATTCTGGAATACATCAGGTAGACCGTGATGCTGCATTGGTTGTGCTTAAACAGAGATTTGAGCATAGCCAGCATATATCTGCAATAGTTCTGAGATACCGTGACCAGCACATTCATACACTCAGCCTCCTTTGCGTCCCCCGAACAATACTCTCCACACCGCCGATACGACCGACCGGAATACCAGCCACGGCCGCAGCAGGAGCTGCCGCTTTTCCTGTGAGGTAAGATATTTTTTCAGATGGGATTTGTATATGCAGTAAAACTTGTAATAATAGGAGGGCTTCCACGGCTTGCACTTGCCCATGTAATGAACAATCACCGCTCTCCGCCGCTCGGAACGTCTGTACCGGGGACTGAACAGATACCTGACAAAGTCGCCGGTGCTGATATATTCGGTGGTGAAGTTGTACTCCCTGGGAGCGTATTTGATGCGGTCCCTGAAATAGACGTTGATCAGATCCTGATCGGGAAATTCCAGCGTCAGTCCGCAGGTATTCATAAAGCGGAACATGTCATCAATATGAAAACTCTCGTTCATCAGCGGAATGTTGAAGAGAATGACGCCCGAATTGACGTACTTGTATTCCTCTCCCAGACCGAGGTTCCGCTTGCGCTCGGGATAGTAAACGTCTCCCAGATAATCAGGCACCGCAATCATCAGATGACCTTCGAAGTCGGAGCGGTAAAACTCCTCAATCGAACGGAACAGGATGATGTCCGGATCGAGGTAGAGCGCTCGTTCCTCCTGCGGCATCAGCTGCGGAATCAGCAGCCGGTAGTACATCTCCTTGGTAAAATACTTGTTCACCTTTGCGCCTTCAAAAAGCTCACCCGGCACCCGGATGTCGGTGAATTCACCGCCCAGTCTGCTGACATGTTCTGACAGACGCATAAGATTTTGCTCACATACGTTGGAGTGCAGCAGATAAATATGCGTTCCGGCCGGATTGTGCTCAAACAGAGACTCAAGCATGATCAGCGCCGGACGAATATAATTGTCGTCCACGGTGATTACTATATTCATCGCATTGCTCAACCTGCCGCCGCTCCTTTCGTAGTGTGGATATTCAAAGAATTATCAGATGAATTTATTTCTTTGCCTTTGCCGCAAAGTCCTTCAGGGCAGCCTCACGCTCGGCCTTCTGCTGGGCGAACATCTGCTGCTTCTGCTCTTCAGCTTCCTTCCGGATGCGGTCTTCCTTGCTGGTCTTGAGAGCCATGAGCTGCTCGTCAGCCTCTTCGATGCGTCTCTTGGTCATCTTGCCGGCCGAGGTGGTGTTGACAATCATGCCGCGGCAGAAGATCTGCTCGTCAATCTTATTGATGACTCTGCGCAAACGCATGTAGCCGATCGTCCAGCCGATAAATGCGCCGAGGAAAAGACCCAGACCTGCGAACACGATATCAAAGTAGGTGGTGATGATGGAGCCGATGAGTGTACCGAAGAAGAAGCCTATTGTCACCATGCATGTGCCGACGCCGTCATCGAAGTAGAAGAGGAAGATAACTTCGCAGTACATGATAAATGTGACGAAGTAAGCCGCTGCCAGAGACGGATAGATCGAAAGGATAACGCCTTCAAATCCGAAGTCAGGCAGGAAGATCATTGCGAGAATGAAGAGGATAATCGTAATAATGAACTGGAAGCGGATAATGTAGAACAGTTCGCTCTTGAGGGTGCGGAACATGTTTTTCTTGGCCAGCTCGATATCCTCGCCGCCGCCGCCGTTGACCGTCTCGAGGTAAGCCTGATAGGAACCGAAGAAGGATGTCTCAGCCTTGACAACGAAAATAACCAGCGTGGAAATATTGGTAAAGAGTGCGAGACAGGTTGCCATATCGTAGTCGGGAGCGGTCCAGAAAACATTGCCGATGTAGGCGCTGTTGTCTGTGGTCCAGTAAACAAAGTTGTGAACGTAAAGTCCGAATGTGTAGAAGAAGTTGGTGATAAACAGGGGCTTGAATCTAAGGAAGTACTTGAGCGCCTCCGTGTAATTCTTGCTCGAATGTTTGAAATAAGTTTTGAGGTTTGCGTACAGCATGGTAGCGATGATGGAGAAGCAGAGCACCATGGAACCGAGAATGGAGTAAGAAACAGCATTGTGGAATACGTAAACACTCAGAATGGAGAAAACCAGTGCGGCCAATATGCCGATGAAGTACGCCATACCTATCTTGCCGTAATCCTTCAGGGCCGAAACATAGGTCATCAGATAGAGCGACATGTTTATGACCATAAAGAACCAGTAGGACAGGAACGTAAAGAACGGGTCGATGCCGACCTCGATCTCTCTGAAAACGATGTAGAGCGAAGCAAAGAACGCCAGCACCATATTCAGAGCCAGACCGACATTGATAGCCGGCATGATGTCGGTTATCTGTTCCTGATAAATCTTATCCGCAACGTACCTCGACAAAACCGAGTTGAGCGGAGAAGTGATTATCATTGAAAAAATGAATACATAAAGAATGGTTGACGACAAAAATTCTCTGTCGGCAAAAGCTTCCGTTGAATAGGGCAGCACGACATACATCAGCATGAGTGTGCCGGCGAGCAGGATTGTAGGACCTATGGTAACCATTACGGCGTAGGTGGTGCCTGCCACGAGGTTGACGATGTTGCCCTTGCCCATAAGCTTTTTTAATTCAAAACCTATACCAGCCATACAGCGCCTCTTTCCTTCCGATTATTTTTTCTTCCTTGCCACAGCGGTTGTGCCGACTGCCGCAAAGTGATCGTACATGTTAGAATATTCTATCAGCCAGCCGTCCTTGGTGTAGTGATCGGCCACACGTTTCTTGCCGATTTCACCCATCTTCTTGCGGAGATCCGGGCTCTTGGCCAATGTGACGATAGCCTGGGCGATACGCGCGACGTTCATGGTGGGAGTGACGATGCCGCAGTCACCCATATCGTCGTGATCGCCTCTGATCAGTCCGGCGCAGTCGCCGACCTGAGTGGCTATACACGGAATTCCGCAGGCCATTGCTTCCAGCATAACGATGGGCTGACCTTCAGAGATACTGGTGAGGATCAGCATATCCATCTTGGCAAGGTAATCCTTCGGCTTGATACGTCCGGTGAATTCGATATCCTGCAGATGGTTGACCTCCACCATTTCCACACAGTCGTTGTAATAATCGGGATCCTCGTCTGTCGGGCCCATAATCCACAGCTTCAGCTCGGGAACTTCCTCCTTGGCGAAGCTGTAGGCGCTGAGCAGTGTCTTGACGTCCTTGATAGGCGTTACACGAAGCAGCGCGCCGATGTTGATGAAGGGATCATCCGGCGACTTGCGCGGGAATGATTCGTAATCGCTGATGTTGACGCCGTTGGGAATGACCACCGTCCTGCCGGGATCGCAGCCCAGCTCAAGCTGAATGTTCTGAGCCGCCTTGAAAAGGGAAGTGATCTTGTCGGCGTAGTAATAAGCGCAGTCGGAAAGACAATAGAAGTAATTGATCCAGATGTCCTTGTAAATGCCCTGTGTCCAGCCGCTCTTGATGATTTCCTCTTCACGCTCACGGGTGTAGATACCGTGCTCGCTGAGTATCATCGGCTTGTTGTAAAGCACCTTGCCCTTTGCGGCCAGTATGCCGGAATAACCGGTGGCGACGCAGTGATAGATGTCGCAGACTTCCATCGGCGTCTTGAGCACCTTAAAGAGAAGCAGGTAAAGCGAACGTGTATTCCACAGGAAGTCGACGAAAACCGTCTGGGAATACTTGTCACGGTAAAATTCCATGACGATGTCGTAGAAATCCTTACCCATGAGCACGCCGTTGATGGAAACGTCCTTGTGCTCAAAGAAATTGAATATGGTAACCCAGTCGACATTTTTGCCGTAAAGCAGCGACTTGAAAGCATCCTTTTCCTTCGAGCTCATTTTGGTCTTTTTGCGGACCTTGTGAACCACGTCATCGTCAGTCAGGAATGTATCGTGCATGGAAACCACATTGGCCGGTATGACAAATTTACACTCGCCCGCATCGGCACGGCTGGCAACGATGGTCTGAATGGAGAAGTCCACCTTTGGCACACCCTGTATGAGCATCTGAACCCATGCGGAAACGCCGCCGAAGGTGTAGGGATAGCTTCCTTCCGCAATCAAGCAAACCTTCATTGAGTTATTTCCCCCTTAATGTATATGAATTATTTGGAAAATCCTGATCAATACCTGATCACCCGATCAGACAGGGTCATCAGTTGTACAATCCGATAGTAACCTCCGGCTTGTAGACTTCCACCATGTAGAAGCCATTGCTAATCTTTGTCGCCAGATACTTGGCCTCGTCAGGCTTCAGCTTCTTGTTGGTCTTAACAATAAAGGTAGCTTTGTCATCGAAGTTCTGACACTTGATGTTCAGCTCGTTGCTGCTGAAGGTTATCTCAGGCATGACGCAGAGAAATCTCTTTGCGCGATAGCCGGCCTGAGCCGATGTTCTCTCGGTAAGCCATGAAGTGCCTCTCTTGAGCAGGTTGAACTCCTTGGCGAGATTCTGAGAGTAGATCATCCATTCATAATTGTAGTTGTTGGTGTTGGTGATAACATCATACATGTCAAAGTAATGGGTGGCAAGGCCAAGACCGGATGCCATATTGCAGGCCTTCCAGTAATCCTGGTAGCTGGGTTCGACCTCTTCACAGATAATCGGCATGTTGACGACATTGCTTTCGGCAAATCCGAGAGGCGCAACATAATCGCTGCCTTCCTCGCCGTCCATCTTGCTGACATAGACCGCCGTCTTTCTCAGCTTGTGCAGCATATCGGTCTGAGCCGCCTGCGAGATGCTGGTCGAGAACTTGTAAGTAACCAGATTGTAGTTGCCCATATGATATTTGAACTGATTGTAGCTGGTATCCAGGGCCTGCTCCTCAAATTCCTTGCCGGAAAGAGTATCCTTGTGATAGCCGCCGAAGCCGAATTCACAGCCGTACTTGCTGAACTGCTTTTTGAAGTAGGACAGCGTATCGGAGCTGAAGTTGGTGGATTCGCTTGCAGCGTCTGTCAGATAGGCATAATACAGACCGGTAAACCTGATATCCGAATCCTTCATCATGGTAACGAGGTTCGGCCAGACCTGATCCTTGATAAATGCCTGAGAATCTCTGTTGTAAAATCTCATCATGGCGTCGCCGTTCTCATAGCTGATGAACGGGAAGCTGTCGATGTAGTTAACCTTTGCGTCAACAATGGGATAGGCATAATCCGTTTCCATTCCGCCCAGAACGGCTATGCACAGACCCATGGAGTACTTCTGTTCCATAAAGTCGGCATTGATGACAAATATCTGACCCTCGCCGTAAACCGTTCTCCACAGCAGCGGCACCATTGTGCTCTGGTCCGCCAGAGGATCGGAGGAGTACTCGAAGATATACTTGCGGCACGTGGCGTCCACTCTGATATCCTCTACGGTCAGCGGATAATCGTTGCAGACGATATCGCCCTTCTGCGCCAACAGGCCTTCGAAGGTCTGGAAGCCTTCTATCGTAGCCTCGCCGGTTCTTGAGACAATGCCCATAATCTCGCAGTAAGCGTCGTAGTTATTGGAGCCTTCCTGCGGGAGCGCCGCGAAAAAGATATTGACACCGCTTTTGACAGCGTTCATCATGACAAGCATATCGCCCAGAGAAGCCAGGTCAGGCGTAGTGACAATGATCGCCTTGACGCCCTTATAGTCAGTGGTATTGAGGGCCGAAGCCGAACTCGACACCTTATAGCCCTTTTTGGCGTAATCCAGCGCCTGCATGACATTTTTGTATATCACGGTATCATTGCCCGTGACAATGAGATAATCCTTGTCGAGCTTCTGAAGGTCAGCCACATGAGTCGAGGAGTCAAATTTGTCCACGATCTCGTTGTTGCTGGCGGCGGAATCCGTAATGTAGTTCATCGAAATCACAAGAAATATGGCAAGCATAAATACAAATGACAACGACATAACGACGTATTCACTTCTTTTTAACATAGACAGATCTCCTATCTTTGATAAAATATTGATGAACTTGGGAACTGGGCGCAATTCAGCTATCATTAACATTATAGCACTAAAAATTTCTCAGTCAACCATAAATTTTATATAAATTTTGTACATCGAAGATTTAAGCATATATGACAAACCTTTGAATTATTTGATAACATAAAACACAAAAAATAATCCCCGATTAAGAAACCGGGGATATTTTCGTTGTTTTTGAACTAATATTCAATCGCATTATTGAAACCTATGCACAAATATAATTAACGATTTGTAAACAATATTTGCGTTTCAGCGTGTTTTTCCACTTCCGTCGAGACCGCTCCGGAAAGAAATCTTCACCGGATAAGCCTCCGCTTTGGCGATTTGCATATTTTTTCAGTAAAAATTTCGTCATTTTGGAAGTGTAACAGGCTCACGCTTTTTTCCAGGTTCTGGGCATGAAGGCAATCAGTACCGGGAATATTTCCAGTCTGCCGGCCAGCATGTCAAACGCGATGACCATTTTGGAAAAGGCGGTGAATTCGGAGAAGTTGCCGTAAGGGCCAATGGCGCCCAGACCCGGGCCCATATTGTTGAGAGCCGTCAATGCGGCGGAGAATGACACATCAAAGCCGTATTGATCGAGAGAGAGCAGCAGCGTCGAAACTAGCAGGATCACCATATATATAATGAAAAAGGAGCCTTGTGTGCTGAGCTGTTCGCTGTCCACCGACTGTCCTTCCAGCTTGACCGGAGCGATCACCCTGGGATTGAGCTGACGGCGCATCTCCCTGATGCCCGATTTGAGCAGAATCATCAGTCGGGCGACCTTCAGACCGCCGCCCGTGGAGCCGGCGCAGGCGCCGCAGAACATCAGCAGTATCAGTATCGTCTGGGAAAATCCCGGCCATTCGGTAAAATCGCAATTGCCGAAGCCGGTGGAACTGGAGAGCGAAGCCACGGTAAATCCGGCATATCTCAGCGCCTTGGAGAAGGAATGATACATCGGGGCGATGTTGCATGTGATCATGAGGGTGCTGACAACGTAAATCGCAAAAAACACCTTCACCTCCACATTGTGCAGCACATCGGAAAAGCGCTTGATGAGCAGCAGATAAAAGAGGTTAAAATTGATGCTGAAAACCAGCATGAACACCGTGATGATCACTTCCACCCAGACATTGTGATAACCGCCTATGCCGTCGTTGAGCACGGCAAATCCGCCTGTTCCGGCGGTTGCGAAGGCATTGGCCACGCAGTCGAACCAGCGCATGCCTGTCATTCTGAGCATGACCGCCTCGAGAGCGGTAAAGAAGATATAAATTCCGTAGAGTATGCGGGCGGTGATCTGGGTCTTGGCGACCAGCTTTCCTACCGAAGGCCCCGGAACCTCGGCGCGCATGATATACATCGACTGTGCGCTTCCGGCGGGAAGAATCGCAAGGGCAAATACCAGCACGCCCATGCCGCCGATCCAGTGGGTAAAGCTGCGCCACATCAGCAGGCTCATGGGAAGCGACTCGATATCGGTGAGCAAAGTAGAGCCGGTGGTAGTAAAGCCCGAAACCGTTTCAAAGAGCGCGTCGGTAAAGCTCGGTATCGTTCCGCTGATCACAAACGGCAGAGCGCCGAACACCGACAGCAGTATCCATGCAAACGCCACAATCACAAAGCCTTCACGGGCGTAGATAGTCTGTTTTTTGGGCTTGAAGCCGGTGAGGATATAGCCAAGCACGCCAAGCGGCAGCATGACCGACAGAATCGGTATGCTTCCCTCGTCGAGGTAATAAAGCGAAACCAGCAGCGGCAGTCCCATCAGCGCCGCTTCGAGCTTCATTATCTGACCGAGAACATATCTTATCATATGATAGTTCATATCAGCACCGCCTTATTCCACAATATCCGCAAGAGTGCGCAGGCTCTCATTGGACGTCACCACTATGATGGTGTCACCGGCCTCCATGCAGTCGCCGCCTCGGGGGAAGATGATCTTGCTGTGACGGATAATGCAGGCTATGATGAGATTCTTTTTGAGTTTTAAGTCGCGGAATGTGACGCCGATGTATTCAAAGTCATTCGGCACCGCAAATTCAAGCGCCTCTGCCTTGCCGTCAACAATGCGGTAAAGCGTCCGGACAGCGGTTCCCTCGGAATTGTGCAGCGCCCGCACATAACTGAGTATGCGGTCGGTGGCAAGTTCCTGTGCCGAAATAACCGTATCAAGGCCGATGCTGCTCAGCACATCGGTGGAAATGCGGCTGGCCTTGGTGACTACCTTGCCGACATTCTTGGAGGCCGCGTACATCGAAATAATGGCGTTTTCCTCGTCTCTTCCCATCAGGGCAACAAAAGCATCCTGCTGTGAAAGACCCTGCTCATTGAGAAGCTCTCTTTCCGTGGCGTCGCCGCAGATGACTTCCGCCTTGGAAAGCTCATCGCCCAGCTCAAGCGCACGGACTTCCTTCTTTTCCAGCACTTTGACGGTGTGTCCCGATTCGCTGAGCTGACGGGCGAGATAATAACCGACGTTGCCGCCGCCCGCAATCATTACCCTCTTGGTGCGGTTGCGGTAAATGCCCAGCCGTTTCAGAAAATTAACCAGCTCGGGACGTGGCGCCGTCACGCTGATGCGGTCGCCCTGTTTGATAATGAAATCGCCATTGGGAATGATGGCCTCGTCGCCTCTCTTAACGGCGCAGACCAGCACGCTGACATGGTACTTTTCATGAATGATATGCACAGGTTTGCCTATGAGGTCATTTCCCTCGGAAATGCCTATTTCGGCAAGCTCCACACGTCCGTTGGCAAAAGGCTCGATTTTAATGGCCGACGGGAAGCGAAGAATTCTGGCAATCTCGTTGGCGGTAATAAATTCGGGATTGACAAGCATGCTGATGCCGAATCCCGTACGCATGAAGTCAAGCTGCTTGGAATATTCCGGTGTACGCACACGGGCTATGGAATGACGGCAGCCCATTTTTTTGGCGAGCATGCAGCAGAGAATATTCAGCTCGTCGGTCTGGGTAACCGAAATCAGCAGGTCGGCTTTGTCCACGCCTGCCTGCTTCTGAATGTCGTAGCAGGCGCCGTTGCCGCAGATGCCGTTCACGTCAAAGGCATTGATCAGATTCTCCACCACATGAGGATCCCTGTCGATTACCACAACGTCGTGATTTTCCCTTGCAAGCTGTCTGGTCAGTGCGTGGCCGACCTTGCCGCTGCCCACAATAATAATATTCATACTTTTCCTTCCTTTGATATGGCTTGATTTTGGCGGTAAGAAAAAAATACGCTATTTTATATTGTATATGATTATCGTCACATTTGCAAGTGCGCAGGCAAGGTTTGTTCAATTTTTTCAGGGTTTTCCCGATGCGCTTGATAACGGGTTCCATTCATTCATCCGTTACTGCTTTGGTCAGCGGCAACGGATGACCGCAAATAACAAAAAAGCAGACGTTTTCCGTCTGCCGGTGTATTAAAAATATATAAATAAATTAATTAATAAATAGAAAAGAAAGAAAAAAAGAATAAATAATAAAAAATAACGAATAATACAGAAACGCCCGTTTCTATCTCTTTATTCTTTTTTTATTTATTCTCTGTAATTTATTAAACAAGCCCTTTCGTTAATACGAAAGGGCGTTTCTGGTGACCCATCGGAGATTCGAACTCCGGACACCTTGATTAAAAGT
>CAMHJC010000019.1 GCA_946185345.1 uncultured Clostridia bacterium | reverse complement strand
GCTCCGCCCTGGACGGGCCAGGAGGGCAGTGGCCCCCCTGGACTCCCACGCTCGCCTGGGTAAAAAACTCGCTTGTTATTGTGCTGCGCTTGCTTTTTTTATTATCAATATTTAGTTACCGGAGGAATAATTAATCCTCCACCGTATCGGAAAGCTCGGCAAAGAATTGGTCGGATATATTGCGTGAAACGGAAGTGTTGTTCATCGCAGGGCCGTGGAAATGCACGTAATAGGAACCCACGCCGAAGTGCTTTTTGATGACGTCGGCTTTTATCTGCACTTCCTGAACCGCATCGGTGCGTATGCGGTAAATGACCTTTTTAAATCCGCCGCTTGCGATGCTCACCACATTGTCATTCCAGTCGAGCATGGTGTTTCTGTAGGACAGAATTCCGCTGGCCACCACAGCCGCAAAAAGCATGATCGCCAGTGAGCAGATCAGCGAGGATGCATCGGTGTAATAGACACAGACGACGGAAATGCCTGCGAGTATCGCTCCCCATACCACAGCCTTTCTGATGATGTGGTAATAAATGCCGGCCTTTCTTCTCGGGCGCACGTTCATTTCGGTGACGTACTCGGGCAGTATCACGCTCAGCAGTTCGTTGAGCTTGCTCGTCTTGATAATGGGAAGCAGCAGCGCCGTTTCGGTCTTTTCATCACCGAATCCCATACAGACCGCTTCCACCGAACACCGTCCGAGCATCTGCTGAAAGACATTCTGCTTGATGATCAGGGCATGGATATTCCTCACCTGAAGGGTATAATTCTTGACGGTGAGAAGTCCGTAGCGGACGATTACATTGCGTCCTTCTCTCGCCACACGGAAGTCCGCAAAACGGATGGCTGCCCATATCACGGTGTAAATATCCGAAATCAGCGTCGTGATGAGCAGGGTAATGACGACTCCCAGAATGATCAACACAATATTGGTTTCCGAAATGAACCGACCGACCTGTTCGGCATACGGTCTGGTGGCATCAATGGCCTGATCGACAAAGCCCTGCGCTATTTCCATCACGAAGAAGGCGCCGGCGACCAGTGTCCAAAAGAGCTTCCACACGCTCGACGAGGTCAGACCGTAAAGCACGAAATCGCCCATGCCGGCTCTGATGACCCATTTGGGTTCCTTGCTTGCCACAACGGATTTGCCCGTTTCGGCCTCCTCCGCACGGCTGTCCAGCTCGGCCCGGCCGAGAATGAATCCCCTTATTTCCTCCGCTTCGGCCAGCGAAAACACAAGGTTCATCTCGGCGTGATTTTTTTCCTGGCTGCTGGAATAGGCGCCCGTATCCACCTTCAGGCGGCAGGTTCCGACCATGCGCTCGAAAATATTGCGTCCCATGTCGATGGTGTTGATCTTTTCAAAAGGAATGGCGACGCGTTTTTTGATGAATTTGCCGCTCTCGTAGATCAGCGTGTTTTCCTCGGCGGAAACAAAGGTGTAACGCCACTTGAACACGCAGTAGAGCAGCATCAGCAGGCTCATCAGAAGCAGCATTCCGATGATCGCCACTACCACAAAGCTGTCGCCCGACATCACGATGCCGGAAGCCTCTTTGACATCCGCCAAAAACTCCTCGTCGGAGGCGAGATTTCCCGCCACGCTGAAAGCCATTGTCACCGATGTGACGATGATGACATAGATGTACCGTACAAACAGCTCGAAAATATGGGTGAAATGACACCTTCTCTTTTCAAACATGGCTCAGACCTCCGATCCCGCGTCGGAATTGGCCTGCGCTTCGGCTGTATTCTTTTGCTCAACCTTGACATTGACACGCTTTTGCAGACGGGAGCAGATTTCCTCCGCCACTTCGGTGCTCAGCTCCTGAATTTCCATCACCGAGCCGGCCGTGTGTATCTGCACGGTGGACAGCTTGAATGGCCGCTGGAGAACGCCCTGTGTCACGGCGACATGCTGAATTCTTGAAATCGGTATGACGGTGTGCGTGCGGTAGAAGATGCCCTTTTTGATCTCAATGCGGTCGGGCGCTATCATGTAGGCCCACTGAATATACTCTATCGGAGGATAGATGAGTATCTGCAGCAGCTGGAACAGCACGATCAGCGCCGCCACGATCCACCCGACAACAATCGCTCCCTCGCTGCCGTCATCCGCGGCGATCGAATAGCACGCAAACAACGCCAGCGCCGCCAGGGGCAGCGCCACCAATACAAGCGCTACCGTTCGGGAAAATCTCCACTTGGTCTTTGCTTTTTTGTCTACTCTTTGAAATTCCATTTTTTAGACTCCTTCTTGTGCAAATAATTCGGAAAACACTTTCCGATTATCATTATGATACTCATATGGACAAATGTCAAATAAATTTTGTGTAAAATTATCTGTCAGGCGCACAAACGGATCACATTTTTCTCTTGAGTACTTCCCTTGCGACCAGCATCGAAATAAACTGCACAAAAAGAATCCCTGCTGAAATTCCCATTACCTTGTAATCGCCCAGCTGTCCGAACACGACAACGCATACGCCCAGCGCACACATCACGATCTGCCCCGAATAATAATACGCCGCATGAAGAATGGCCTTGTTTCTCTCGTCGGTTACTTCTATCTCGGCCTCTTTGGCCGCCTTCTTTGAGAGCAGCCTGCTGAGTCCCATTATCAGCATGGCCATTCCGCCGCCCATAAGACCGCCGACGACGGCAGGCTGGCGCCTGCCTAGGACGATGACGCCGCAAGGAGCAAAATAGGCCGCAAAGAAGGTCTGATTTTAGCTGAAAATTAGTATTAGCTCTTTACATTTATCAAAATCGAGCTATAATGAATGTACCAATTTGATTGTATCGGGTGAAAAAAATGCCTGTTTTAACATTTACCGTTCCGGAGCAGAACGACGGCATATCGGTCTACAATTTTCTTCGAGCCAAATGCGGCGTCTCCTACCGCCTGATTCACAGGCTCAAGCGTGTGCCTATGGGCATTACCGCCAACGGATTTCACATTCGCACCATCGACCCGTTATGCGGCGGAGACGTGGTGGCGCTCAACATTCCGGAGGATGAAAATCCCACTGTTCCTGTCGAAATGCCGATTGACATCGTCTATGAGGACGAGCACATCGCCGTCATCAACAAGCCTTTCGGCATGCCTGTCCATCCGGCCAGGGAACATGTTGCCGATACGCTGGCCAACGCATTCTCGGCGCACCTTCTGGCAAACGGCGAGCCGAATTCCGCCTTCCGTGTGATCAACCGTCTCGACCGTGACACCAGCGGACTTGTGCTCACCGCCAAAAACAGCCACGCCGCTTCCCTGCTCCACGGCCGCACCGACAAAATCTATTACGCCATCTGTCAGGGAATTCTCACCGAGAGCGGCACCGTTGATGCGCCGATCCGGGTCAAGGAAGGTCACGGAATTCAGCGTGAGGTGGGCGAAGGCGGCATCCGTGCAGTCACTCACTGGTGCGCAATGCGGAACATGACCCTCACCGCCCGGAACGGCGTCTCATACGATCTGACGCTGCTGGAAATTCATCTGGAAACCGGACGCACCCACCAGATAAGAGTGCATTTCAGTTCGATGGGAATGCCTCTGGCGGGAGACGACATGTACGGCGGTTCCCGTGACCTGATCAGCCGTCAGGCGCTTCACTGCGGGCAGCTGGATTTCAGCCACCCGATCACGGGAAAGCGCCTGCAATTCACATCTCCGCTGCCGGACGACATGAAGGCGCTGTGCGATGAGAATTCATCCTATCGCAGCTGTCAATAAGAACCATTTTCTCCGGTCAAGGCAGACAGACTGTCTATCAGGCTTTACTTTGATAAAATACGCACCTCCCGGCCTGTCCTTTCATACTATGTAATGAAATCAAGAAAAGGAGGTAAAACGCTATGAGCAACTTCTTCGGCGGTTCCTGCAGCTGGATCATCATCCTGCTCATCATCCTGGTGCTCTTCCAGGACAATGACAACGATTGCTGCTGCCGTGGCAACGGCACCATGGGCGACAATGACAGCATCTGCGGTTGTGGCTGCGGCTGCTTCAACAGATAATTTCTCCTTCGCCTGATATCCCCCCGGCACTTCACCAAATAAACAGACCCGGTACGCGGCGAATCATTCTCCCGCGTATCGGGCCTGTTGAGTTATTGGATATCATTTACGGATTCTATTCGCCCTGCGCCTCGGTAGTCGTGCGAAGGCTCTCGGCACGGCTGAAGTCCGCCTTGGCAAGGTCTATCTCACGGAATGCCTCATACAGACTTCCTCTCGAGGAAAGCAGCTGGCTGAGGTTCTCGTTTTTCTCACGGGAAGCCGGCATGTCCTCCAGCAGCCTGATGGCGTTGTTGTATTCATACAGCGCTCCGTAATATTCCTGCTCCTCGCGGCGGCAGAGACACAGCGCACGTCTGAAATGGCAGAGCGCCTTCATGTACGCGCCAGAATCCTCGCTGTTGCCGCTCTTATCCATATATCCGGCAGCTCTGCGGTAGGCGTCGGCGGCCTTGCCTATCTTGTGCAGGCCTTCCTGACATACGCCCATCGAAAACCAGTTGGAGCCGTAGAAGGAACTGAGCATTTCGTCGGGCAATTCCGACTTGCCCAGCAGGTCGATGGATTTGGTGAGGTCGGACTGCATGGATTTGAAATCTCCCAGCTCCCGGTAGGCGTCCGAACGGTTTTTAAGCATGATGGCCATGTTCACTTCGCCGCCCCGGTCATCCTTCTTCAGATTAATGGCACGGGTGGCGTCCTCCACGTTTTTCCTGTAATCGCCCAGTCTGAAATACACCACACCCCTGGCGTTGAGACAGGCGCCCAAAATATTCCGGGCTTCATCGCCTTCCATGCGCTCCATAATCTCAATGGCCTTGGTGAGAGCTTCGCAGCATTCCGGATTCCTGTCAAGCACGTTGTAAATGTCTCCCAGCGACTTGAAGCAAAGACCGTACTGGAATACATACGGCTCCTGCTCCTTCCCGGACTTGCGGCTGAATTTCTCGGTAGCAAACAGTTTCTCAAACGCCGCCACTGCTCCGTTGTAATGCCGCAGCGCCGCAGGATAATCCTCCCTGCGCATGAGACACTCCCCTATATTGGAATGAAGCGACGGTTTGAGATCCAGCACCTTTTCGTTATTGCCGTCACACTTCTCAAGCAGTCTGAGCGCGTTTTCAAACGCTTCCATCTCACTGAGCGCATAATGCTCCGCCAGTTGCCGGCTCTCCTCAGGCGACAGTTCCTGCCGGTCGGTATCGACTTCCGGATCGGCGTTGTACCAGCAGATTCCCTCCTGATTGTACAGTTCGGCGGCGACGGTCAGCTCCCTGCCTTCCTTTTCCACCGAGCAGGCGGCATCGTGCATATATCCGGCACATTCGACGGGATTCAAGTCGATGTCGCGTGAAAGACCGGCTATCTTGATCCGCCTTTTGGTTTCAATGCCGCCGTCGGCATTGCGCTGGATGTCGGCAAATTCCCGGAATGTCCTGCGCGCCTGCGCCATTCTGCCGCATTTGACCAGACAGGAGGCCTGCGCTATGAGCGAAAATTCGTAAATATTGCCTTCCCGCAATTCGCAGTAAGGGTTTCCGCTGCCGTCAAAAATGTGCTTCCTGACCTCGCCGTAATATTCCACCGCCGATTCGTTCTTGCCCACCGTGCGGCAGTATTCGCCCATTTCAAAATTCAGCCGGGCGATTTTCAGATTGTCCTCCCCCGAATAGGGCGGCTCGCTCAGCATGATCTCAAATCGGGTGTAATCGCCGTAAAGCTCCAGCAGGCCGAGTCTCAGGGCAATTCGCCGGCGGATCTTCATTCGTCCGACGCAGTCGTCATACTTCTGGCCTTCGGTCAGGAAATCATGCAGCGCCGTCAGGGCCGTCATGCCCCTGTCCTTGCTCAGTTCCTCAAATTTTCCCGCCGACTCGCTGTCGCCCGCACGCTCGCACATCTGTGAAATAATGTGGTAATCAGACGACGCCGACAGCAGAAAATACGGTTCCTGCGGATCAACCGTTTCCAGAAGTTCCGCTCCCCGGCGCATGACCTGCACACATTCGTCAAGCGAATACCTGTCGCTGCGGCTGAATTTCGCAAGGCCGATGTATTTGGAGGCAAAGGCGCATTTTTCGGCGTTTGACATGAATATCAGCTCGGTCTCGGCTTCGACATATCCCAACTCACGCAGCGGTCTGCCCTGAGAATCGGCCTCAAAGGCGGCAATGGCTGCCTCAAAAAAACGGATGCTGTCATTGATTTCGGAGGCCCGGTAACTCATGATGCCAAGCAGCAGGTTGAGGTCGCCCGAAATGCTCTGAAGGCTGCCGAAATCCGTCTTCGTCACTTCTCCCTTGAATCCGGAGCACTCGCCCAGCGCTTCCAGGCAAAGCTTTGCGCTATCGGCAAAACGGCAGTTTCTAGCAAGGGCAAGGGCGATCAGACGGAAGGCCGCCAGATACCAGATATCCTTCTCTCCCTGTTCACGGCAGGCGCTGAGACATTCGTCCAGGTAATGCTCCATATCGCTCAGTTCCGCACCCGGCACAGTGTCAAAACAGGTGCGGAAAAGCTGCTGGCTCGCAGCAAAATAATTCGCCTTTACCGTGTTTGTCACGCCGACATCAATGCCTTTTTCCTTCATCTCCCGCAGAAAGTCCGCCGGAGCGACAAAATGCTCATGGTCAAAGCCTTCTCCCGTATCGGAATAGGTAAAGGCCCTTGCAGCATTGCCTAATCCTCGGCTTACGGCGTATGTGTCGTCCGGACACACCCCCGCTTCGTTTTCCAGCCTGATGCGGCTGAGCATTGCGTCAAGCAGCTGCGCCGCCCGATCGTACCTGCGATCCTCGCAGAGCAGGCTGCCATAGTAGGCCAGGCAGGCCGAAAGCTGCGTACTGCGGCTGTATCTGTCCCTGTTTTCGTAGATTTCGGAAAGAAGCGGCTCGGCTTCCTCTTCCCTGCCCCGTCTGAAAAGAATCGAGCTGAGGCTGTGTACGCAGTGTACCCATTCAGAGGAACTGTCCCCGGCGCCGTTGTCCGTATCCTCACGGCACAGCGCAAGCGCCTTCCTTGCCAGAAGCTCCGCCCTGCCGGCATTTTTTTCAAGCTTTTTCTCCGCCTTTTTTCCCTGTTTCCTCACTCCGTCAAAGCAGTCGGAGGCGATGCCGTCGGATTTTTCCAGCAGCTTCCGTATTTTCTTTACATTGCTTTTCATTGAAATATCCCTCCCTGTTCGTCAATGCATGTCTCCCTTATCCTTTTTTCACTCTTGAAAGTATATTATAGCATGTTGTATTCCCTTTTACAAGAATTTTTGATGATATTTTGTTGTAATACTTTTTGTGTTCTAAGCTGCCGGTATGGTCATTTGTCTATTACCTCCAAATTATTCCTGAATACGACGGAAAATTTCTACGCTCAATTAAGCCTGAAGTCCCTTTTTTAGGACTCTTGCAGGTTGACAGCCTGTTTTCTGAGCGGAATCGGTTGATATCCGTTTTTGACAATGGTATAATGGTGGCAGAAAGAGCGTCACGGATGCCGGATGTTTCTTCTCCTTCCGCCGACACATGATTATGACTATACCGCACCACTGTTATAGGAAGCCCTTAACTTGGAATTTTCGAGCAAAGGGCTTCTTTTGTTACTATTTCATAAATTATTTAATAAATTTTCGGCGTGAGTTGCTTTATAACAAGACCAAAAAATGAATATATTTCAGAAAAATTATGTACATTTTGTTATTTCTATGGTATAATATATTCTATTAAAGTCGGGAAATTCGCCCGCAGCTTGGCGGATGCGGCATCACCCCGGCAAATCTGACAAAGGGAGAGATTCACTTGTTACGAAACTTCACCCAAAAATGTGTGTGTTTATGTCTCGCGCTTACGCTGGGGCTTTCTGCCTTTGCGTCAGGCAGAGCCAACACCGCAGTCACCGTCTCAGCCGCCTCGGAGCAGCATGCTTTGACGGTTGATCCGACAGGAAAAAGCGACGGTTATTCCGCTATGCTGTACGACAACACCAACGGTCTGCCTACGGCTGAGGCCAACGCCATTGCCGAGACTTCCGACGGCTTTATCTGGATCGGAAGCTACAGCGGCCTGATCCGTTACGACGGAAAAACCTTTGAACGCATTGATTCCACAAGCGGCGTCTCAAGCGTGGTCAGTCTGTTCGTCGACAGCAAGGAGCGTCTCTGGATAGGCACCAACGACAGCGGCGTCGCCGTCATGGAAAAAGACAGCTTCCGCATTTACAACCAGAGCGAAGGCCTGAGGTCCTCCTCTGTGCGCTCCATCGTGGAGGATACCGACGGCACTATCATCATCGCAACCACTCAGGGAATCGCAAAGGTTGATTCCCAGGGCAATCTGAGCCTGTTGGACGATGAAAAAATTAACGGCGAATACATCCGTGTGCTTTCGCTCGGCGATGACGGCATGATCTACGGCACCACCAACAGCGGCAGCGTATTCACCATGAAGGACGGAAGGATCAGCAGCTTCTTTACCGCCGATCAGCTGGGAATCACTGATGTGCGCACCATACTTCCCGATCCGCAGAAGGCCGGAAATGCCTACATCGGCACTTCTGAGAGCAGCATTTACAATGTCAGTCTCGGCGGCGAGCCAAAGGTCGAAAAGACCATTGATGTTTCACCGCTTGAGTACATCAATTCAATCGAAAATATCAACGATCAGATCTGGGTTTGCGCCGATAACGGAATCAGCATTGTCAACGGCAGCAGCGCTTCCAGACTCCTCAACATGCCTGTCAACAGCTCGGTTGAGTGTGTGATCACCGACTATCAGGGCAATCTTTGGGCAGCTTCCTCCAAACAGGGCGTCATGAAGATCGTGCCTAACCAGTTCACCGATATTTTTGAAAAATACAGACTGTCCGATACGGTTGTCAACTCCACCTGCATGTATAACGGGCTGCTGTTTATCGGCGGCAAGAGCAGCGGTCTTTCGGTCATCGGAAGCAACGGTTTGCTTGAAACACTGCCGCTGACCAGCGCAATGACTGCTTCCGGCAAGAGACTTGGCGCCAATGACCTTATCGCCCTGCTCGAAAACAGCAGAATCCGCTCCATCGTCCGTGACAGCGGCAACAGTCTCTGGATCTCCACATTCGGCGAGACCGGTCTGCTGAAGTATTCCAACGGTGCGGTGACTCAGTTTACCATGGATGACGGACTTCCGTCAAACCGTGTGAAAACCGTTATCGAAACCAGGGACGGCAAGTTTGCGGCTGCCTGCTCCGGCGGCGTGGCCATCATAGAAAACGACCAGATCACCAAGGTATTCGATGATTCCTTCGGCATCGACAACACCGAAATTCTCACCATTACCGAGGGTCTGAACGGCGAAATCGTTGTCGGCACGGACGGCGGCGGTATTTATGTCATTAAAAATGACATTGCCATGCATCTGGGTCTGAACTCCGGCCTTTCCTCCGAAGTCGTCATGCGTGTCAAAAAGGACCTCTCCAGAGATATTTACTGGATTGTCACCAGCAATTCGATTGGCTATCTCGACTCCGACTACCGTGTGACAACCATCACCCGATTCCCCTACTCCAACAACTTCGACCTCTATCAGAACAGCAAGGATGAACTGTGGATCCTCAGCAGCAACGGCATCTATGTGATTCCTACTGACGAAATGATTAAAAACGAAAAGGTGGAGCCTGTCCATTACGGCAGAGACAACGGTCTTTCCTGCATCGCCACCGCCAATTCCTACAGCGATCTGACCGAATCGGGCGATCTCTACATCGCCGGCACCACTGGCGTTGCCAAGGTCAATATCGAAAATCCCTTTGAGGACGTCAGCAACATCAAACTGGCCGTTCCGTGCGTTGAAGCCGACGGCACCAAGTATTTCTTTGACAGTTCCGGCAAGGTCACCATTCCCTCATCCACCAGAAAGCTTACCATTTACAGCTACGCATTCAATTACTCGCTGATCAATCCCGACGTGACCTACCGCCTTGAAGGCTTTGACCACAATGACACCACTGTCAAACGCAGCGAGCTTGTTCCAATTGATTACACCAACCTGAGCGGAGGCGAATACAAATTCGTCATGCGGCTCGGCGATTCAAAGGAAGACGCCAATGAGATGACCGTCCGCATCGTCAAGGAAAAGGCGATGTACGAGCTGACCTGGTTCAGAATCGTCTGCGCCGCCGTCGGCCTTCTGCTGGTGATGATCTGCGTCATGATTTACACTGGCGCCAAGACCAGGAAATTCCGCAAGAAGGAAAAAGAACAGAAGCTGCTGATCCGTGAGATCGTCGAGGCATTCGCCAAGGTCATTGATATGAAGGACAAGTACACCAACGGCCATTCCTCCCGTGTGGCGGAATACACCGTCATGCTGGCCAAGGAACTCGGCTACGATGAGGACACCATCGAGAACTTCTACAATATCGCACTGCTGCACGACATCGGCAAGGTCGGTATTCCTGCCGAAGTGCTCAACAAGCCCGGCAAGCTGACCGATGAGGAATTCAAGACCATCAAGTCGCATCCTTCCCTCGGTTACGATACCCTCAAGGGCATCAGCATCATGCCTGAACTTGCCATCGGCGCCGGTTCTCACCACGAGCGTCCCGACGGACGCGGCTATCCTAAGGGACTCAAGGGCGATGAAATTCCGCGCGTGGCACAGATCATCGCAGTGGCGGATACCTTTGACGCCATGTATTCCAACCGTCCTTACCGCAAGCGCATGAATTTTGAAAAGGCGGTCTCCATCATCAAGGAAGTCAGAGGCACTCAGCTTCAGAGCGACGTGGTAGACGCATTCCTCCGTCTGGTTGACAAAGGCAAATTCCGTGCTCCCGATGATTTCGGCGGCGGCACCACCGAGGACATCACCAACATCCACAAGAAGCAGAATGAGCAGAACAATCAGAACAAAAATAACGGCCGCTGATCACCGTTCCGGCCCGGAAAATCAGTAACCGTTAACCATTGAAAAACCGCTCCGTTAAGGGCTTTTGACCCGAAACAGAGCGGTTTTGAAGTTTTAATCCAAAATTGACCGAAAAACCGTGTAAAAAGTTTGTTAAATCGGCCTATGTCATTTTGGCGGAATAAATGTTATAATTAGATTGTCAGAATTCAGGTTAAGATTGAGGAAGTATTCCTCAGAAAATTTGTGGACGAGGTGATCTTAAAATTATGTTGAACATAGGCGATACGGTGGTTTTTGGAACGGAAGGGATATTCACTATCGAGGAGACAACTCAGAAAGTGATCTGCGGCAAGAAAACGGATTATTATGTCCTCAAATCCACGGGCAAGGATAATTCTACCGTGTATCTGCCCATGAACAACCAGCTGCTGCTCGACAAGGCCAAGCCGCTTGTCACCAAGGAGGAAATCAGCCGTCTGATCGAAAAAATCCCCTATTCCCAGGATTGCTGGGTGGATGACCACAAGCAGCGCAAGGAGAAATTCAACCAGATATTGCAGAGCGGCAACCGTGAAAACATCATGGCCCTCGCCGGCACCATCTACAACAAGCAGAAGGCGCAGATCGCCGCCCACAAAAAACTCAACGCCTCCGATGAGAGAATCCTGCGTGAGGCGGAACGCATTATCAATCTGGAATTTGCGTTCGTGCTCAATATCACTCCCGATGAGGTCAAGGAATTTCTCAGAAACCGCATGAGCGTTTCCGAAACCGCCTGAGGTTTTTACTCATCATCATTCCGTCAAGAACAGCAGCCGCTCCGGCGTTTTCCCGAAAGGAATTCACCGGAGCGGCTTTTTTGTGTGTTCAGGCAATATCATTCAGTTCATGGCTCGCTCGGGATCAAAGAGCCTTGCGACCTCGCTGTGCAGTCCTTCATTCTCACGGAGCGTGAGATCGGGATCAAGCGCAAGAATATTCCTTGCGGCCTCCTGCGCCATGGTGAAGATATGCATGTCGGTCATCATGTCGGCTATCTTCATGTCGGGCAGACCGTGCTGCCGGGAGCCGAAAAAGTCCCCCGGGCCGCGCTGCTTCAAATCCTCATTGGCGATGACAAATCCGTCCGCGGTTTTGCACATGATGCGCAGACGTGACACGGCGGCTTCATTCTTTGCGTCACTGATCAGAATACAGTAGGACTGCACGCTTCCCCTTCCGACACGTCCTCTGAGCTGATGAAGCTGAGAAAGTCCGAAACGCTCGGCGTTTTCTATAATCATGATGACGGCATTCGGCACATTCACTCCCACCTCTACGACGGTGGTGGAAACCAGCACGTCCAGTTCTCCCGCCGCAAACGCCTGCATGACGCTGTCCTTCTCGGCGCCTTTCATCCTGCCGTGAAGCAGGCCTACTCTGCATCCTTTGAGGTAGCTTTCTGACAGATTCCCGGCGTAATCCCTTGCCGCCTTCATGTCGCCGCTGTTTTCGCCTTCCTCCACCAGCGGACAGATCACGTATCCCTGACGTCCCTCGGCAACGTGCTTTTTGACGAAATTGTAGGCCCTTTCACGCTTGCCGCCGTCCACAAAATAGGTTTCAACCGGCACACGGCCCTTCGGCATTTCGTCCAGCACGGAAATGTCGAGGTCGCCGTAGATAATCAGCGCCAGTGTACGGGGAATCGGCGTGGCGGACATGACCAGCACATGGGGATTGTTTCCCTTGGCGGCAAGCGCCCCCCGCTGATTGACGCCGAAGCGGTGCTGTTCATCCGTGATGACCAGCCCGAGCGAGGCAAATTCCACCCCGTCCGAAATGAGCGCATGTGTTCCTATCAGCACGTCAATCATTCCCAAAGCGGCCAGTTCACGGACATTGCGCTTCTGTGCGGCGGTCAAGGAGCCGGTAAGCAAACCGACATGAATTCCGCACGGCTCCAGCAGTTCCGCAAACGAACGGAAGTGCTGCTCGGCGAGAATCTCCGTAGGCGCCATCAGCGCCGACTGAATCCCGTTTTTGGCGGCAGTGTGGCAAATGGCGGCCGCAACGGCGGTTTTGCCCGAACCGACATCTCCCTGCAGCAGGCGTGACATGGGCTGCGCTCCGGCCGACATGTCCCTGACCGCTTCGGCGGCGGCACGCTTCTGTGCGCATGTCGGTTCAAACGGCAGCATGCGCCAGAATTCATCGGTATAATCCTCCGTCAGCTGAAGGCCGGCGGTTCCGCGCCTGCGGCCCTTGAGTCTGAGCAGGCCCAGCTGCAGGATAAGCAGTTCCTCAAACACCAGCCTGTCCCTTGCGGTGGCCAGCGTCTCGCTGTCGTCCGGAAAGTGAATCTGGCTGAGAGCGTACCGAATGTGGCAGAGCTGGTATTTCGCCCGAACCGACTCGGGTATCGGATCGGTCAGGCTTTCGGGAAGCTCCTCCAGCACCTGCGCCACCACCTTGCCGATCTGGCGTGAAGGCAAGCCCTCGGTGGCACGGTATACCGGAATGATGCGGGCGCTGTCGGGATTCTCAAACATGGGCGAGGTCATTTCCGGGCCGTTGGAGCCTGCAAAAAGCCTGCCCCGGAAGATATATTGACTGCCCTGCACCAGCATTTTGGGAATATATGAATTATTGAAAAATGTTACCCGGAAGCCGCTTCCTTCATCGTCCACGGCACGGGCGGAGTAAAGCATCCGGTTGCCCTTGAGCCGCACCGAGCGAACCTGCGAAGAAATCGTCGCCCTGATGCAGCAGACTTCGCCGCTTTCGGCGTTGGCCTTTGCCTCCTCAACCGAAACGCAGCTGCTCCAATCCTCGTATTCCCTCGGATAATACCGCAAAAGGGCATCGGAGGAACCGACACCCAGCTTTTCAAAAAGCTGCGCACGCTTCTCACCGACACCCTTATAGAATTTAAGAGGTTTGGATTCAATTTGGCCTAAATCAAAATCCTTGATATCACTCATCGAATCACTCAACAGAGAGAATGTAATAGTAGACAGGCTGACCGCCGTTGACCAAGGTGACCTCCACATTCTTGGCGATCTTGGTCTCGATAAACTTGCGGGTCTCCTCAGCCTCTTCATCGGTAACGTCTTCGCCGTAAATCAGGGTGATGAAGGAGGCGTCCTTGCCCACCATCTGCTTGGCCAGCTTGGCGATGGCCTTGCTGCGGCTCTTTTCGGTGAAGGTGAGCTTGCCGTTGATCAGACCCAGCATTTCGCCCTCTTTGATCTTCTTGTCGTTGAATTCCGAATTTCTGGCGGCATAGGTGATCTGACCGGTACCGACCTTCTCGGCAGCCTTGTACATATCGACTGCGTTCTCATCGGAATTGCTGTCTGGATCAAATGCCAGCATGGCGCTCAGACCCTGGGGAATGGTTCTGGTGGGAATCACGACAACCTTTCTGTCGGCAAGCGGAATAGCCTGCTCGGCCGCCATGATGATGTTCTTGTTGTTGGGCAGTACGAATACCGTGGAAGCGGGTGTTGCCTGAACGGCGGCAAGAATATCCTCGGTGGAGGGATTCATTGTCTGTCCGCCGGAAACGACGTTTTCACAGCCGAGGTCGTGGAAGAGCGATACCAGACCGTCGCCAGCCGCAACTGCCACAAATCCCACTTCGCCCTCGACGGGATCGACTCTCTCGAGCTTCTTGGGAGCGGCTGCGCCGGCATTTTCGTGCTGCTTACGCATGTTTTCGATCTTATTGGAAATCAGGCTGCCATAGGTAAGACCCTTGGAAATGGCGTCGCCCGGCTGATTGGTATGAACATGAACCTTGATGATTTCTTCATCGTCAACCACCACAACGCAGTCGCCGATGGATTCCAGGAAGGAACGGAGCTTTGCGGGATCGTTGTCGTTTTCCTTCTCGACGATAAACTCGGTGCAGTAGGTGAAGTTGATGACTTCGTCGAACTGTGCGACTGTGCTCTTGAAGGAGTCGATGTCGCCCTGTGCGGTGGCCGAATCGGTCACTTCGCTGGCGGCGATAATGCCGTCACGGAATACCGACTGCATTCCGCGGAAGATGTAGCAGAGACCCTGTCCGCCTGCGTCCACCACTCCGGCTCTCTTGAGCACAGGCAGCAGCTCGGGTGTGGTTTCCAGAGCGTCCTCGGCGGCATTGCAAATCTCGTCCCATACGTAATTGGCGTCGTCATTGAAGCTGGCTGCCACACGGCCTCTCTCGGCAGCGACTCTGCCGACCGTGAGAATGGTACCCTCAGTGGGCTTCATTACCGCCTTGTAAGCGGCCTCAACGCCCAGAGTAAGAGCGTTGGCAAGGTCAGTGCCGTTTGCTTCCTCCACGCCCTTAAGACCCTTGGAGAAGCCTCTGAAAAGCAGCGAGGTGATAACGCCGGAATTTCCTCTGGCGCCTCTGAGCAGAGCGGAAGCCGCCTTGCCCGCCACTACGCCGGCCGGTTCGTCATCGCTCATCTGAAGCAGCTCCTTGCGGGCAGCCGACATGGTCATGGACATGTTGGTGCCGGTGTCTCCGTCAGGAACCGGGAAGATGTTGAGTTCGTCAACCGAACGCTTCTTATTTTCGATCAGATTTGCGCCCGAAATAATGGCATTGCGCAAAACACAGCCTTTAATCAAAGTAAGCACTCCCTAAACATAAATTTTTTACACAGAAAAGATGATACCTTCGTTCTTTTGTATAGGACGCTGAAAGTCCCACAAAAGAGTATTATCATATGAATTATAACACAAAGTTGCTGTTTTTACAATGCAAAAATAGCAATTTTTTAAGATAAAACAATAAATATTTTGTTAATTTTACATTTAACAGGCTGTTGTTATGAAGCAGGCCCTGTTTTGGTGATTTTCCAGCTCTGCATCTGGTAGAAAGGCTGATCCTCGCTGATATTGCCGACGCCTTCAATGGAACGGGCAAACACTGCCATTCCCATACGGTAGCATATCGGTATAAAGGGCAGCTCACGCTCAAACGCGGTGACAAATTCATCTATCCCTCCCAGTCCCAGCCGGTAATTGGTATATGTCCTCACCGAATCGTACGGAAGAGGCCCGTTGTACAGTCCCTGTTCGGGTGTGAAGAGACTGCCTATGTCCATGTCGTTGAGAAGTGAATACTCCGCCAGATACAGGTGATATTTGCCCTCAGCGGCTCTGTTGATCAGACCGTTTCCGGAAATTTCCGTGATATCCACATTGACGCCGACCTTGGCAAGCTGATTTTTGATACTCTCGGCCGCAGCCATGTGCCGGGAATTTTTCCGGCAGACCAGCAGGTTAAAGGAAAGCTGCTTGCCGCTCTGGTTTTCACGTATGCCGTTGTTGATGATGACATAGCCCGACTGATCCAGTGCATCTCGGGCGAGACTCAGACTTGAACGGCCGCTTCCGGTCTGATACTGCGCCGCTTCCTTCCAGTTGGGCGTGAAAGGCCCGGTAGCGCCCAGCGCCATTCCTCCGAATCCGGCCGCCGCCACCTCATTGGTACTGATGGCGTAGCTGAGGGCATGACGCACATTCTCATCGGCAAGCGAAGTGTCGTTGGTGTTGATGCCCAGATACATCAGGTGATTGATATCCACCTTGCGGTAATTGGCATTGACGTTTTTCGGAGTACCATCACGCATGTCGGTGTACATGTAGGAAACGGTGCCTATCTCTATACTGTGAACAATGCTCTCAACGGTAGGCAGTTCCTTGAGAGAAATGGTCTCTATGGTGACCTTGTCGGGATTGTACCACTTCTGATTTTTGATAAGAAGCGTCTTGTTCGGCGTCACTCCGTCCGACATCATGGCGAATTTATACCTTCCGCTGCCGATCGGAGGAAGTTTTTTATTGGCCATGGGATCGTAATGCACTATAGGAAAATCCAGCAGCTTATAGGAATTGACATTTTCGGTCTGGGTCATGAAGGTGACCGTCATTCCCTTTGAGGAGCAGGAGGTGACATTCTTGAGCTGTTCATGATAGCAGCTCTCCTTTCGCGTGGCAAGGAAAAAAGAATAGCTGATATCGTCTGCCGTGAGCGGATCGCCGTTGGAAAAAACGATTCCCGAGCGGATCTGCACGGTGATAATCGTGTGGTCGACCTTGATGGATTTGGCAATGACGTACTCCACTTCAAAATCCGGATTGATCTGAATCATGCTGTCGTACATCAGATAGCAGATGTTCCGGGTCAGGGTGGATTGACAGGTATAAGGGTTGAATTCATCCTCCGCCGAATAAGCCAGCGTCATGTCGGTTTCGCCTACGCTGCTGATATCGACCTTGTTTTCGGTATCAAGCGAGGTGTGGTAAAGCTGTGAACGACGTTCTTCGGCGGCCTTCCAGTCATAACCGGAATCGTCGCAGCCTGCGAGCATCCAGACCATGATGGCCGACAGCAAAAGCGCCGTCCATCGCATATGCTTTTTTTGGCGTAATCGGTACAAACGCTTCACCTCCGTTGGTAATGGTATTCTGTCTGTCCGGTTCAGGAAATGTTGATTCTCTCTACAGACACAGTGCGTCCGGTTTTTTCGTCAATCCCGAAAATTACGGCGTTGAGCATGCACTGTCCGTCGGCGTAATTGAGACGAACCGGCATTTTTGTCTTCATTTTTTCGATGGCGGCGTCAATGGACACACCGATCACCGAATTCACCGGCCCGGTCATTCCCACATCGGTGATGAAGCCGGTGCCGCCGGGAAGGATCTGTTCATCGGCGGTCTGCACATGCGTATGAGTGCCGAACACGGCGCTGACTCTGCCGTCGAGATAGCAGGCGAGCGCGCGCTTTTCGGCGGTGGCTTCGGCGTGAATGTCCATGATGACAATCTTTTCGTCCTTATTGCTCAGCAGTCTGTCCGAAGTGTCAAACGGACAGTCCAGCACGGGATTCATTCCCACGGTACCCATCATATTGATCACCCTGATCCGCACCCGTCCCAGATCAATCACCCGGCTGCCGATTCCCGGCGCCTTGTTCGGATAATTTGCCGGACGGATCACCGGCATATTGCTGTTGTCATACAGGGAATAGCTCTCCTTGCGCTGAAATGAATGATTGCCCGTGGTAATCAAGTCAACCCCACAGTTGAGCAGGTATTCCGCCGAATCGGGTGTAATGCCGTTGGTGTCGGCGGAATTTTCGCCGTTGGCGATCACCGCATCGATCCTTTTGATTTTTTTGATTGACGGAAGGTGCCTGTGCAGATACTTCATTCCAACCGTGCCGATAACGTCGCCTATGCAAAGTACATTAATCAAGTCTAATTATCCACTCTTTCTATTTTTAAATGGTGTAACGGGAGTTAATTGTTTGTAAATTTTGTTTTCTCCGCCTCGTCGAGCTTCACTCTGAGATAATCCAGCGATAGCTTTATCTCGTCGAGGCTCCGGAATGCGTCATTGTAGACTTCAATCGCCCATAACGCCTGACTGTCGTCTGCGCTCATGACATTCCTCATGGCGGTAAAATCCTCGGTGCCTCGTCCAGGCAGCATGCAGTCGTGTTCACGGTCACAGTCGCTGATGTGAACCAAGCGGATGTGTCCGCTCAGCGCTCGGGCGAATTCCACCGAGTCAAAGCCGGCCCTGCGCGCCTGCTTATTGTCGAAGGTGAAGAGCGCCTTGTCGCCGAGATATTCGATCAGTTTGGAGCAGAATTCAGGCGTCTGCGCAATGTGTGTGTAGACATTCTCATGCAGCAGCGTCACGCCGAATTTGCGCCCCGTTTCAACAATCATGTTGTAACGCTCGATGTACTGATCGTGCGAAATCATCACACGGCTTTTGCCGATATTGGAACCTCCGTGAAAGACCAGGTATCCGGCTCCGATAGAGGCCGCCGCGTGAAAATACTGCCTGTAAATTTCCAGACCGTCGGCCATTCTGCGCTCGCTGTAATCCGAAAAGAACATCGCTGATTCCAGCATGCTGTAAAACGGATGCACCGAATAAGCCGAAGCGCCGTAATAACGGAGCATTTTTCTGATTTCTTTGAGATAATCCTTATTCAGCTCCGAAAAAGTGCTGAAATGCACCTCAAAATTCCTTATGCCTGCTTCGGCAGCCTGTTTCAGGGCAAGCTCTGTCTCCATGGGATAAAAGCAGGATGTTGACAATCCGATATGCGCCACTTCTTCCGGCCTCCTTTATCTGACAAATCTGCCTTAATCTGATGTATTCTCAAAACCCGCGGCATATGATACAATAACAGTGCAAGCCGCCGCAAGGCTGTTCCGTTCAGTTATCAATCCGATTGTAAAAAACACGGGAATCCTCTGTAATATTTCATTTGACGGTGGTATGGCATTTTTACAATCAGCTACTATTATAAATTATTTTGGAGGAATAATCAATGTCAAACGAAAAAAAATCTGTTTTTTCTTTGCGGCTCAGCAGACATGCCGTTCTCTTTCTCCGCTTCGCAGCGGCGGCATACATTGCCGCCGGAGTGATATGCGCCGGACTTTTTTGGGATGTATTCGGATTTGTGGACAGGGTGAATGCTTACATACTCGCAACGCAGCTGCTGCACAGTATGATCAGGAGCGCCGTTCCTGCGACGATGATGACGCTGCTGATCGACATCCTGTCCGGAAGAACCGGTGAATGACAAAATGGCAAAGACAAAAAAATCCGCTGCGGGTCACATTGCGCTCAACCTGCAGCGGATAATGACATATTTGGATGTGCGTTTTGACCTGGCAAAAAGAGTCAGGTCGTCTTCCCCCGACTGAATTTTGCCGGGATCATCGGTATGATTGACCATGGCGACTTCAAAGCAGAATTCACGCCCGTACAGGTCGATGAATCTGACCGGTGCGCCTATCTCTATTTCATCGGCGAAATCGAACTGGCCTTCGCGGCTGCTGCCGCCTATAATGAGGTCCCGGTCGTAAATGCTTCCGCTGTAAGCCATAGGGAAACGGTTGAGTGCGGACTCCGCCCAATCCGTACCGACAGGCAGGCGTGTGCCGTAGGGATCCACTTCCAGCAGACCGGCAAAATTTTCGCCGCCGATCTCGGCGCTCGGCATATTCCGGCCGTAATGCGGCTCGGGAAAGGTTCTGTTTCTCGACGGAATCAACTCATCCATGGCGGCGACCACGCTGCCGGCCGACTGCTTCTCACTAAAATCAGCCTGAGCGATCAGTAATCCGACAGCGCCTGCCATCAGCAGGACGCCTGCGGCAATCGTCAGGCTGTTCAGGATTTTTTGCAGCTTTGACCGGGATGATTTCGGCTTATTGCTCATCGTCTTTCTTTCCTGACTTTCTTCTCCAAACAATGCCGAATACGACAAGCGCTGCGCCCGAAACCGAAAGAAGCACGATCGGCAGCCACGGGAAATCCTCGCCCGTACCCGGAACGGGTGCCGGAGACTGGCTGAGGTGATATTCTATCACCCATCCGTTTTCTACTTCTTTGACCGTAAGAACGTACTTGTTGAGCTTGCTCGCAACTACCTTCCAGACGGAGCCGTCATCATCGGAAGTCCATTTGTACTGCCAGTTGTCTTTCGCCGAAATGGTGATCGTATCCACAAGTTTGTCATCCTTGTAAATATCAACCGTCACCTTATCGGGGCGCTGGTCTTCGTGGCCCTTGTCGTCCCAGATCACGATAATGCTGTGTTCGATCTCGGAGTAGGTCGGCGTATAACTCTCGGACTTCGGAGCGGTCGTCACGCTGTAATTCCACTCCTGATCAGCCAGCTCGGGAAGATGGAGCAGCACATGCGAAAATGTCCTGGTGCCTTTTTCCTCAGCGATGTTAAGCGCCGGAATGAAGTACAGACCTGCCGGCAGTTCGGCAAATTCCGCCATGCCCGTTTCGGAAACCTTCGCTTCGGCATATGGCTTGGGAGCATCTGACTGAATGAAGGAATCAAGCGTATCGGCAAGGGTGAGCCATTGATCGCTTGACTCAACCTGCTGAGGATCTATTCCCCATGAAGCAAATTCCTCGGTCAGTGTGTAATCATACCTCTCCGACCACTCAGCCACACGGTAGAGACTGATGCCTGCCCCGCTTACATCTGCCTTATCGCTCTTGTAAGAGACTGTGAGACTGCAGCTTTTGCCGGGATCAAACAGCTCTTCCGCCTGATCGGTGGAAGCGGCGGACGCTTTGAACGGCATGGAGAATACCATCGCCAATGCCATCAGTGAGACCGTTACCAGTGAAAAACATTTTTTCATTCCAGTTCGTCCTCCTCTAAATCAACGTAATTTTGTACTTTGAACTTCTTTTTGACGGGTTTGAATACAACGATCACAATAAGCACAAAGAGAATCGGCATTGCCACAACGGGTGTAACGATAATCCTGTCCACCAGAAAGGCGTCCGACGTGATATATAATTCCCTGTGACGTATTGTTTCAATGCGTGTGCCTTGTACCAGCAGCCGGTGCGTGTTGATGCCGTAGGGAGTACAGGTGACAAGCGTACAGAAATCTTCTCCGCAAACAATCTGCACATCGCTCACATCTTCCGGCAGGACGATCTTGATCTGAACCACCTCATAAGTCAGTTCCTGCCCCATTGTGTTGATCACAAATGTGTCGCCGACCTGCATCTTGTCCAGATTGGTAAAGAGCTTCGCATGAGGAAGTCCCCGGTGCGCCATCAATACGGAATGTGTGCTCTCGCCTCCGACAGGAAGGCTTGACCCTTCGTAATGACCGCAGGCCGAGTTGAGAACCGTATCGCTGCCGCCATGGTATATGGGAATCTCCAGCTGAAGCTTGTCTATGGAGATGTAGCCCATAATGCCGTTGCCGCCGATATTGCAGGCGGCGTTGTACTCCTTGCTGAGCCGTCTGTAATCCCTCAGCGGATAGGGCAGATCATACAGCTTGCGGTTGTATTGGTTGGCCTTGTCCCATTCGGCGGTGAAATCCTCCTCCGACATTTCCTTCATCATTCTGTCGTAGGCGATGATCGCCTTTGACTGCACCCTGGCGTTCCAGTACTGGCTGAGCGCCGGATATAACAGCACGGAGAGACCTATGAAAAAAATGATCAGCAATATCAATGTAAACAGTTTGCTCGTTGCTTTTTTCATGTGCATCTCCCTGATGTTATGACTGTATGAGTCTTTGCATCAAAAACAATAAAGGACGGGAAGGAAAGCGGGAACAGGCTCTCCCTCTCGCCCATTGTTTTTATACGTTTTTATATTGAACCGTCAAAAATCCAATCAGATTTCTTCCTTAGCCATTCTCTTGTTGGTGACCATGAATACGCCTGCACCAAGGATAGCGAGAACGCCGATGATGTAGAAGATCTGTGTGCCCATAGCACCTGTCTCAGGCAGAGTGATACCGGCCTTGTTTTCGATAGTAACTTCCTTCTTGAGGTTGCTGTCGGTAACATCCTCGGAAGCGGTCAGGATGGTAACAGTCTCTTCATCCATCTTGTTATATCCATCCGGAACGGTCTTTTCAACCAGGGTATATGTGCCGTTCGCAAGACCAACGAATGCGGGAACAACACCGTCGTCGCCGGAAACCTGCTCTGTTGCTTCATCAATGCTGTCAACCCAGGTTACAACACCGTCAGCAAGCTTGTAGTACTTCTCATCAGCATTCTTGATAACGAAGCCAGCCTTTGCCAGAGCTGCATCATCTTCGTCAGTCTTGGTGATGGTGATCTGAGCGGTATAAACAGTAGCCAGCTGCTCATCGGTCTTGTTCTTGTCGTTGCTGTGACCCCATGTGAGAACAGCGGAGGACTCGTTGCCGGGTTCACCGATAACCGCCTGATTGTTGACTGTACCGTCAAATTCGATAAAGAGATCCTTTGCCTCGGTGATGGTGTCGAGATAAGCCTTCTTAAACTCAACGGTGACCTTCTGGCCATCGACTGTAACGGTGTAATTGTCTGCCGCAATTTCAGTGCCGCCGTTTGTAACCTTGACGTCAGCAGCAGCGGGAGCTGTAATGCCTGCGGGAAGTGTATCGACAACCTTGTAGTTCTCGGCGCCGGGCTTTGCAGCAACGGTGAGCTTATAGCTGACCTTTGAACCGAATTCAGCGATTGCGTCTGTATCGGTATTGGAGCCTGCTGTAACAGCGGTAATAACCTTTGTCAGAGTGGGAAGCTCATTCTTGTCGGCAATAGTGCCTGTGGGATTGTCGGTTGTCACAGAGATGAAAGCACCCAGTGTGGAATCTACGAAATAGTAGCCCCAGCCGAGGTCATCCCACTTGATTTCCGCTCCGTCAGAAGCAGCTGTCTTGGCCTCGCCAACCTGTGTGCCGAAGTCCTTGGCCCATGCGATAGCATCGGGATCCTTTGCCCAATCTTCGTCAACGCCCTCCTTGGCAACGACAAAGCCGTTGTCGTTGATCTCAAACCATTCTGCGCCATCACCGAGATCATTTTCTGTGGTGTAGGCAATAGCTCTCTGAGTGCCGTCCTCTTTGAAAGTGATCTGTGCGTCAAAGAGTTTGTAAAGGGTGTAGGTCTGATCCTTTTTGGATCCTGTTACTTCGATAGAACCGGAAGTAGGATCAGCAGCAAATGCCGTCATTCCGCTGAATGCAAGTGCCATAAGGGCAACGAGCAGAACAGAAAGAACTTTCTTGGTCTTCATCATTTTTACATTTCTCCTTTTAATCATAAAAATTGAAGTATGTTGAATTAAGTATTGACGCAATGCAGTTTAAATCAATGATGTTCCCTAAAAAACATTGATCAGATCATGCTTGCGCTTAATGCTCAATCCTATCATAACCGGGACTGCCATGAGTGTCAGTCCGATTACCAACCAGATTTTGATGCCCGAGCCTCCTGTGGCCGGAAGAACCGCTCCTGAATAGGCGTGAATGTAGAATTCGGGATAGGCGGCCTCGCTGCCATTATGGCTGGGAATCGTACTGGCGCCATGAGTCGGCGCACCGCATTCCCACTCGAATTTCGTCACATCGGTGACATTGACGAGGGCATCGTTGTATTTCGCCTGAACTGTAACATCCACCTTTGTTTCGTCATTGATCATATTTGAATCGCTTTCGAAAGTGGAAGCGGTGGATTTGTCAACAAAGGTGTAGTGCAATTCGGGAGCCGTACCCCTGACGGCGGGAACTCCGTTGCTTCCGGCTGTCCAGTTGCCGTCCGGCACCCAGTCTTCGCTTTCTTTGTGTTCAAGGAAGCGAGCCTTGCTGTAGAGCTCGCCGGTGAGCACCTGACTGTCATGCCACTTGATCTGAGGCACCATGACATAGACGTGACAGGTAAATTCCTGCGTCATCTCGTCGGAGCCGTCATGATTTGTCTTGGGCTGTACCGACAATTTCAGCGTATATGTTTTGGATTCCATATTGTCCAGATCAGGGGTAACCGTAATGTCATACGTGCTTGAAACAATATCCTTAAAGCTTTTTCTCCATGCGTCATCGTCATAAAGATCGGTCTTTTGAATCGTGCTGCCGGCATGGATGCACAAATCCGATACATTCAAAACGGACGTTATCAGTTCCTCGTTCAAAGGAACATCCGTTTCCGGACTGGTGAAAGTGCCGACAGGATCATCGCCGTTCGGAGGATAGATACCGGAACCTTCCCCATTGGTCTGCACGTCAAAGCCTCCGATAAAGGTATCTTTGGCTACGATCGGTATATAAATGACCAGTTTACTTCCGCGGTAAGATCCGTTATCCGTTCCGCACCAGTTGGAGGAAAAATCGAAATCCGTAACCTTGACCTTGCTGCCATCTATGACCGGTGTGGTGTCGAAATCCAGCTCGGTACCGAATTCAAGCTTGCCGGTTTGAGCATTCTTGCCGGTACAGGGAGCTGTTTTGACCAAAATCTGAGAAGGATCGGAGCCTTCCTTCAATTCAAAGTACTCGGAGACCACGTCCTGCACAACGGTTGTATCGGTAAGCGTCGTGATGTTGGCGCCGCCGGTTGAAACCGAGGAGGCAACACTTTCAAAGGCAGAAACCAGTGAAGAGGAATCAGCTGCCGAAATGTAGTAGTCTTTGCTCTTGTCAAATGTCTGTCCGTCCGTTGAGTTGGAGGAAACAAGATGCATAAATCTGTTGGCGTATTTGGCACTCTGAGCAATATTGTTGACATCCGTACTGGAGCTCCACATTACACCGTCGCTGCCGGAGTCGGTTCCGTCAAAGATACCGACAGTAAAGATCGTGGCGCCGGCATTTTTTATCTGGGTTGCCCTCTCGACCGCATTGGTGGCGGTTTCAGAGCTTTTCTTTGAAACTGCCCAGGTGGCGCCGTCTCCGGGAACACCGTCCGTAAAGAGAACCACGTACTTGGCCCGGTTGCTATCGGTCACCGACGAGAGAATACTCTGCGCATCTTTAAGGGCCTTTTCGGGGTGTGTATGACCGTCGGCCTCAAGACCTTCAATTACATCGGTGATGTTTTTGCTCTTGGTCAGAACATCGGTAAGGCCTATTTTGATTTGGGAGGCTGATGAAAATGTGACAACCGCAATGCGATGATCGACATCGTCGCTCTCATCATTCACATCGCCCTTTGCGTTGAGCAGGACGCTGTTGACAAAGCTCTCGGCGGAGGTTTTGAGGACATCTATCCACTTTTCGGACGAAGTATCCTCAGTCATAAAGTAAATGATATCTTCATAGCCTTTCTCCGAAAATTTCGGAATGTTATTCGCACCCTTGGAAGAGTACAGCACCTCATCCGTATAAGCGTCAATGTAGTTATACATTCTGTTAGAGTAGTTGGTGTTTCCGTCGTTGGTTTGTCTGATTTCCACAAACGCATTGTCGGATTTTCTCTTGAGAAATACTCTGTTACCGTTGATCACGCTGACGAGCGTTGTATTCTTCTGCGCTTTGGGCGCCCGTGTATAAGTTCTGCCGATATGATTATCCATTGAACCGGAAACGTCAAGCACCAGAACGATATCCGAAGGAATCGTGTGCGTCACCGTGTAAGATACCTTCTCGCCGGTAACGTAGCTTTCCAGCCGGATGTAGGTCGTATTGTCAATCTCCTGTAGCTGCTTGTCAAGAACAATGCCGCCGGTGGCCTTCATGGTTTTGGGTCCGGCCACTCTCAGCCTTGATTTCGCTCCGGGAATGACGGCAAGATTTTCGACTGTCTGCTTTTCATCGGATTCCTGCGATGAAGCTTCATTGTCCGCATCCGCATCGGAAGGATCGATCACCTGAAGCTGCCTTTTTTCCTCGACCGATCTCGTCACCTTTCCGTTGTCCGAAGATTCTCCGGTCGGTTCCGAGACAACTGACGGCTCCTGCGATCCGTCCTGATTGTCATTGTCGGAGCCGTTTGGCTTGTCGCTGCCCGGTTTGCCGCCCTCCTGCGCTCCGTCGGCAGTCCCTGCCGTCTTATCCTCATCGGACTCGACCACGGGGTAACATTCCGCGGAGTGCTTGTGCTCTTCCTTGCCGCAGATGATTACCGATTCGATCTGGTAACATTCATCGGTATGCTCGTGTTCCTCTTGGCAGATAAGCACCGGCGTCCTCTGATAACAGTCGGAAGTGTGTGTGTGCTCCTCCAGACCGCAAATCACATCGGGACTTGATTCCAGCGTTATTGCCGGCAAAATAAGTGCATAGGTTGTACAAAAGACCGTGATACAGGCAAGCACACTGACGACCTTCTGCCATGTTTTGTACCTGCGACGGTTGTCATTGATTTTGTCGAGAATTGCCTGAATATCTTTCAGCATTATTTTGCCTCCCTTCCTTATAGTTATTTTTTATGTCATATACAAAAGTATAAAAGAAAACCAAGCGAATGAATGACCGGATTTTACCTGGTAATTCCGATGTGCCTCAACGGCCACACCGTAAAAATGATCTTGCCCACAATTTCGTCGTGGGAAATACATCCGACCGACGAAGAACGTGAATCAACCGACGTCAGCCGGTGGTCGCCTATCATAAAATAACTGCCTTCCGGAACCCGGCAGGGCAACTCTATGTCACATTCACCGAACGCCTTTTCATTAATATACGGCTCATCCAGATAACGGCCGTTGACGTACACATTGCCGTCCTTGTCTATATCAACGAGATCCATCGGCTTGCCTATGACTCTCTTGACCAGAATTCGGTTGGAGTAATAGAAACTGCAGATATCGCCGTAATCATAGGTGTTTGTCTTGACAGATACCACAATGTCTCCCTCGTGGAGCGTCGGCGTCATGGAGCTGCCGTATATCTGAAGCACCGGAAGCAGAAGCGTCGCAACCAGTGCCGCCGCCGCCGCAGTGACAATCAGCGCATATACCGTGCTGCGCAGAAGTTTGCGGTACCTGTGCATGTACTTCTCACGGCGCAGTTCGTTTTCGATAAGCTCCGTGGTAAGTCCGTCTGATTCGACGGTTTCGGTGATATTCTGCGCGTGTGCTTTTCTGTCCGGTCTGACTGCCGGAAGCCTGCCCTTGAGCCGGCCGAATTCTGCTGAGATCCATCTGACAGCCCGGGATTGTTTCAATGCCGTCAGCCTGTCGCCGAGCCATGAGCCAAACGCCGTGCGTCTGAAATCCCTGCGCCATTGGGCCGCTGTCCTGCGGATTTTCTTCCATAGACTGCCGACCGTCAGGCGGATTTTCTTCCACAGACTGCCGACCGTCAGGCGGATTTTCTTCCAAAGGCTGCCGGTAGAGCTGCGGAATTGGCGCCACATTGACGCCGCCTTACTCTTCAGGCTTTGCAGATTGCTTCTTAATGTCTCTTTCACGCAATGCCTCCATATGCTTATCCCATTCTTTCAGTCTCTTCATGCGCTTCATTACCTCGTCGGCATAAAGCCCGATCATTCGCTGCGCCACATCTTTGGCACGAATGAGACTGCGGCGAACCTGCTTGTCTGTACCGGCTTTCTTTTCGGCACATTCACGCTCGGTCTGCTCCTGCATACGGCGGATATTCTCCAGATACTGATCGGCCGCTTTCTGCGCATCGGCAAACACATTGTTGAGCGCAAGTGACGCCTGTGCGATGGAACCTGCCTCGGAAATATCCAGCTCTCTCCGGTTGAGCTTCTCCTGAGCTTCTTTCAGCTGAGCCTGCAGACGGTCGATTTTTTTGCTCTGAGCCAGCAGCACTTCAAGCAGTTCCTGCCTGTTCAGCTTTTTCAGTTCCTTTTCGGTCAACAGGCACACTTCCTTTGCTGCGGCATGGTCAATACGACGCTTTTTCACAAGCGACAGCTATCTATTCCTTCTGAAATTATATCAAATTTAGTTCTATAAATCAAGTAGGAATTAATGTCAATTGTAAAAAATCATCATTTTGTTTGTTAACACCATAGATAGTATTGACATCTTTATTTATTATACACAGTATTTATGATTGAATTATGTTATTATACAGATAACCATTCGCATAATCACTAATTTTACAGAAAATAAAGCGTATATGTATGTTTGTTTTGCTACAATACAAAAGAACCGGAGACTTTTGCTTTGTGGCAAAAGCGCCGGTCCTTTTAAATCAGATATTACAATTTGCTAATCAACGCAACATAATGACTATGCCGCCGGGGTATATCCCCATGCATCGGTAACAGCGAGTACTCTTTCATCGCCATCGGTTTCGCCTTCCGCCTGAATGGTCTGCGCAATGATTTCGACAGAAAGGGTAAATCCTTCCTCGGGAGCCGGCCCGCAGACACTGAGACTTTTTATGAGGAGTTCCGTTGTGTCTCCGCTTGCCACGGGATCGCTGTAATAGTAATATCCGTCAGATTTGAGTTCCCATTTTGCATTTCCGGGATCAAGCGTGTAATCAACGCCTTCTACCGGCTTGGTGCCTAAGACCTCGTTGCCTTTTTTCCATGTTACGACAACTGCCGCTCTGACATAGACCGCATAGCCGGTGTCGCCCACTTTGACCGCCACGTTTGATTTTGTTGTGTGATCAAAGGTCTCCAGGATTTCGGGTGTAACTGACTGTGACGCGGAAAATTGGTTGGTGGTCGGCGTGTCGTCAATCACCTTGAGATAGGCATATGTCGGGCCGACCGCCATGATTGACACAAACGAAGCTATCGCCAGCGTTGCGAGGAGAATGATTCTCTTGGATGGAAGAATGGCCGATGGTCTGATCTTTTTCAACAATTTCATCTCAATCAATCCTCCTGTCAGCTTCCTGAATAGGCGTTAAATTTGTTGTCTGTGCCGAATTCACCGGTAAGCCAGTTGAGACCGCGGTTTGACGCAGACGAACCGACCGTGAATTCCTGATTCGGTTCATTCGCATTGAATATGTTGTCCGACATGTGGTAGAGATGTCTGAAATCCCATCCGGCACTTGACACGGTATATTGACCGAAAGGAAGATGGGTAACTGTCACGCTGCCATTGGCCGGAACCAGCACCTGCATGCTGAAACCGCTCTTTGCGACGGTGAAGATATTATCCCTGGAGCTGCCGTTGTTAATGATGAGAGTGACTTCGTTTTTCTCCATCTTGGGGTACAGATCGAGAATGTATCTGCCCGATGCGTCAGGTACGACCTTAACCGGAGTGGCAGGCGGATCCTGGGTGCTCACTCCCTTGTCAAGATAGAACGGAGTGGTGAATTCGTCGCCGTCTTTTTCGGACCAGTACATAAAGGTGTAATTCTCCACATTCGGCGTGCTATCCAGCCATGACTGAGGTATGGTCAGACCGTAGGCTCTGGTCTTTTCCACAACCGATCCGTTCGGATAATGGAATCTGACGGTGCAGTAAATCTGATCCCACTCGGCGTAAACATGATAATCATCCGCCGGCATTGTCATATTCCAGTTTACCGCATGGCTGTAGCTGCCGCTTGTGGACCAGCCGCTGAAGGTGTAGCCTTCCCTTTCCGGATCGGGAACAGGCTTTTTAGCGGAGATCGGCGTGCCGTACTCGACCGACTCGGTCGTGACATTGCCTTCCCAGTAATGAATATACAGGTCGTAATTGTTGACCGTCCACTTGGCGTAGACATCATAGCCGCCTTCCGGC
>CAMHJC010000018.1 GCA_946185345.1 uncultured Clostridia bacterium | reverse complement strand
TCCAAGTGAGCGTTTATATTCCAGCGCCACAGGCGCTCATTCACTCCACACTCCACACTTGATTTAACTTTCCGTTTATCCGGGAAAGGTGAAACAACATGGCAAAAAGCAAAGAAGTCAAGACCAACGCCATGCGGATTCTTGACGGCATGAAAATCAGTTACGAGGCAAAGACCTACGAATGCAAGGATTTTGTGGACGGCGTGCAGATAGCGGATCTTCTGGGGCTGCCTCACGAAATCGTTTACAAAACCCTTGTGGCGCAGGGAGCCAGCAAACAGTATTATGTGTATGTCATTCCCATCGAGGCGGAGCTTGACATGAAAAAAGCGGCAAAATCCGTGGGGGAAAAATCGGTCGCCATGCTGCATGTCAAGGACATCAACGCAGTGACGGGATATATTCGGGGAGGCTGCACGGCCATCGGTATGAAGAAGCAGTACGTCACCCGAATCGCTCAATCGGCGCGGGAACTGGAACAGATCATCGTCAGCGGCGGCAGGCTGGGCATTCAGCTGAAGCTTTCGCCGGATGACCTGAAGGCTGCCTGCGGGGGAGAATTTGACGACATCACACGGGAGTAAAATAAAAAACGACAGGACAAAATGATGTGCCTGTCGTTTTTTTGATCTTTATTTTTGAGCGTTGAAGCGATTGAGCCACGCCTCGGCCAGTTCCATGGCGTCGGAGAATGTCACGCGTTCAATCGACTTGGCGATCTTGCCCCGGCCCTTGATGTCGGGGTCGGTGAAGAGCAGCTGAATTTCAAACCTGGTGCCGACGTCCACGTCATTGACCTTCTTGGTGGCAAGCTCCTTGATAAAAATAATGTACTTGTCGCTCATGCTGCCGTAATACATCTCATTGCCGCTGCGAACCAGCGGACGGCCCTTATAGCAAAGATAACTGTTTTCCATTATAAATCCTCCGTTAATCCATAAAAATTAGAAATAAACAAGCCAAAAACGGCGGCCTTTCATCACAAAAAAGCCGCCGTCTGTCTCGATTGATAGCATTATTCGTCGTCAAGATAGGACTTAACCAATTCGCTCAGCAAATCGTCTCTGTCGATCTTGCGGATAATACTGCGAGCGTTCGCGTGCGTTGTGATATAAGTCGGGTCCTCCGAAAGAAGATAACCGACAATCTGATTGACAGGGTTGTAGCCCTTTTCTTTCAGTGCGTCATACACGATCTTGAGAAGGGTTTTCATTTCCTCCGCGTGATCCTGTTCAATGGAGAAGGTCATAGTTTCATCCATAAATAAACACCTCCGTATAGTATTATTTTACATCAATTCCCCGTTGTAATCAAGATGATTTTCATTAAAAAAAATAAATTTTTTCTGTCAATCATTATACACCAGATCATATGGGAATAATCTGATGAAATTATTAACAAAATGAAAATATATATTAAACGACAGGGAACGACCGATAAAAGTAGTGAATATTCATCACTTAAATCCTTTGATGACCGCAAATTTTTCCATTTACTCCTGATTTCTGTATTTTTTTCGGAATTATTTTAAAACAGGCAAAAAAGATATTGTTTTCGGTGCAAAGGTATGTTATAATATACAAAAGTCAAAATTTAAGGAGCTGTTTTCCGGAATGATAAGCGATTTTGTTTGTGAAACACTTGTAAAAAGAAAGCTCGATACCATGCAGATTGCCAAGGCGGTCGGTATTGTAGTAGGCGGTCTGACACTGTCATGGGTTGTCAGGGCGTTTGGCATCTATGCCGATCACACGGGACTGATGGGCAACATGCTGCTGCTGATCGGTCTGGCTCTGACGGTCTTTTTTGCGAGACATGCCTTTATGCTTGAATATGAATACACCTATTTCAGCGGCGAGCTGACCATTGACAGGATCACCGCAAAGAGCAAGAGAAAGCATATGATTGACGTTGACGCCAAAGCCATCGAGAAAATAGGCCGCCCGAGCGATAAGGAAATCGACAGTCTCAAGGTCGGCTCGGTCAAGGATTTTTCCGCGAGCAAGGATCATAAGGACACGATATATATCTACTATAAAGATGACAAAAGCGGCCTGAACACATTGCTCTTTTTCACGCCGAATCAGAAAATGGTTGAGGCAATGAAGTCATCGGTCAGCGCAACCGTTTACCGTGAGGCATTTTCAAAGACGGGCAAAAAAGCTCAATAATCCATTGATTCTGCATGAATAATTGATCATCAAAAAAAATTCGCCACCGGGACGGGCGGCCTATTGTGGGTGCGCTTGTCCCTGTTTTGTTAGCGGAGGAGATTCATATGATTATTTTAGACAATTCGCAAACCAAAAAGTTGGAGGACTACGCCGTGAGCAACGGCGGCTTCGATCACACACGACTGATGGAAAATGCCGGCGCATCGGTTTGCCGCTTCATAGCGGAAGCCCTGGGCGTGGCGAACAGGTCGGTGGCCGTGGTCTGCGGAATAGGCAACAACGGCGGAGACGGCTTTGTTGTGGCAAAGAGACTGCTGGAAGGCGGCGCCAAGGTCCGCGTGCTTCTGGCGCTCGGCACTCCGACAACCGACGACGCCAAAAGATTTCTCAGGGAGAGCGAAGCCGCCGGCATCAAGACGCTCTCTTTTACCGAGCAGGAGGACAGGCAGGAATTCGCCAAGACCATTGAGAATTCCGACATCATAGTGGACGCGATATTCGGAGTCGGATTCCACGGAACGGTCAGCGATGAGCTGAGCGAGGTCATTGAGATGATCAATTCGTCCGCCGGCTCGGTGGTTTCGGTCGATGTTCCGAGCGGTGTTGATTCCGATTCGGGCGAAGTCTCCGGGGCATGCGTTCAGGCCGATTACACCGTGACCTTCTCCACCCGCAAGCCGGGACATGTGATTTATCCGGCTGTGGACTACTGCGGTGAGGTTCATGTGGCGGCCATCGGCATTGACGACCATGTCATTCAGGAGCAGGAGCACCACATTTCCACCATCGACTATGAGGACGTGTGCCGCTGCTTCCCGAAGCGCAGCAGCAACACCCACAAAGGCACTTTCGGAAAGCTGCTCTGCATCTGCGGCAGCATAGGAATGGCAGGCTCGGCGACATTCGCCGGCAAGGCGGCTGTGATGTCGGGCGTCGGCATGGTTGAAATGGCTGTTCCGGCTGAGATTTATCCGATTGTTGCGGGAAATCTGGTTGATCCGGTGTATTTCCTGCTCAAAACCAATGAATCCGGAACGGTGTCGTCGGCTTCCGTTCCTCTGATACTCGAAAAGATGAAGAGCGCCACCGCCGTCATGATCGGCTGCGGCATGGGCAAAGGTCAGGACGTGACCGATGTTGTCGAAGCCGTCATACGCAATTCCGACGTGCCGATCATCATTGACGCCGACGGACTCAACGCCATCAAGGACAACCTCGGCGTGCTCCGGGAGGCAAAAGCGCCCGTTGTGATGACTCCGCACCCCGGTGAAATGGCCCGTCTGGTCGGAAAGACCAATGTCGAGGTTCAGTCGCAGCGTCTGGAAGTGGCCTCCTCCTTTGCGATGACCTTCGGTGTTTACATGGTGCTCAAGGGGGCCAACACCGTCTGTGCCAATCCCGACGGCCGCATTTCAATCAATCTTACGGGCAATCCCGGCATGTCCAAGTCGGGCAGCGGCGATGTGCTGGCCGGTCTGCTGGGTTCTCTGCTCGCTCAGGGAATGGATCCGGAAGAAGCCGCACCCTGCGCCGTACACATTCACGGCATGGCAGGCGACTGCGCGGCCGACAAATATTCACAGCATTCCATGACAGCCAACGATATTATTATGGAATTCTCGGATATTTTCAGTGACATTGAGAAGAACTAATACGCAAAAAGGGTTGATTAAGCAATGGCAATCATAGCTCCGTCGCTGCTGTCGGCGGATTTTACAAAAATGGGCGATGAGGTAAGGGAAATCGAATCGGCCGGCACCAAGGTGCTTCACATCGACATAATGGACGGCCATTTCGTGCCGAATCTCACCTTCGGCTATTCCATGGTGAAGGCGCTGCGCCCGGTTTCCGGGATGGTTTTTGACGTTCACCTGATGATGACCAATCCTCTCGAATATATCGAGAATTTCGCAAAGGCCGGTTCGGACATTATCACGGTACACGCCGAATGTGACAGCGATCTTGACAGGTGCATTGATCTGATACACCAATGCGGCAAAAAGGCCGGTCTTTCGGTCAAGCCAAAGACCGCTCCCGAAGCGCTCTTTCCATACCTGGACAAGCTGGATCATATCCTGGTCATGACGGTGGAGCCGGGATTCGGCGGTCAGTCCATGATGCCGGACTGTCTCGACAAAATCGCCGTCATCAAGGCGGAATGTGCCGCCCGCGGGCTGTGTATTCCGGTAATGATCGACGGAGGTGTCAATGCCTCCAATGTCCGGAAGGCAGCGGAAGCCGGCGCGGATATGATGGTCGCCGGCAATGCCGTATTCGGCGCGGCAGACCGTGCGGCGGCCTTCCGTGAGCTGAGCGAACGCAGCTGTAAATAACAAAAAAAAGCATTGCAGAACCGTTTTATCAAGCGGAACGTGCAATGCTTTTTATGCTTTTTGTGATTGTATAAGTCCGTAAAAACTCACCATCTGATTTTGTCGGTGAGCTCTCCGGAAGTGCTGCCGATCAGACGGTCTGTTTTGTCGTAGATCGCCCGTTCGAAGTGGGTGGCCTTATTGATATCTTCGGCGAGAAGCTCACCGTAGGGGCCTCGCCGGAAGTAATAGGTCATCATGTAGCATCCGTCGCTCAGTTCGGTGCGGATACTGGTGGTCTTTTTGGGATATGCCGTGATAGTTTCCACCTTTTTGACACGGGTCGTCAACGGCAGCCTTTCGATTTTTCTGGCGGTCACATGCTTCACTCTTTTCATAGCGGCAACCCCTCTCTTTGCGTCGGAAATGATTGTTACATATATACTGTATCATAAATCCGCCGCAATTTCAACCATTATTTTTCACTCGAGATATCTTTGAATAATCTGACCGAAGGGGGATTTTGAACGTGCTGCCCGATGAATTTTTCCACCCAGATAAGGTCGTACCAGCGTCCGAATTTGTAACCGCACCGGTGAAACTGCGCTGTCTGCTCAAATCCCATGTGCAGATGGAATTCGGCGCTGTTCCGGGTGAGATATTCGTCCTCCTGTTCGGGCAGAGCGATGCTTGCGTAGATGTTGATGATCCCCATTTTTCTCAGCGAATTCTCCAGCACATTGTAAAGCGCCTTTCCGACGCCCGATTTCCGGCAGTCGTGCGCCACATAGACGGTCACTTCCGCACACCAGTCGCAGGCGGCCCGTCCCACAAATTCCCTCGCATAGGCGTAGCCGATGATATTTTCGCCGCTGACGGCCGCCAGATAGGGATATTTCTCCGAAATACGGGCTATTCTTCCACGGAATTCCATCTCGGACGGAGTGACGTATTCAAATGAAATCGCCGTGCGCTCCACATAATAACCGTATATTTCCAGAAGCCTCGGCGCGTCGTCGGGAGTGACGGCTCGAATACTGATATTATTCGTCACTGCCGTTATCCACACATTCCATCTGAATGAATTTCCACTCTCTGCCGTGGAAATCAAAGGTTTCGTCTTCCGTGCCGTACGGGAGGAATCCGGATGACTCGTAGCAGTCCATCGCTCTGCGGTTGATGTGGAATACGCCGAGGGTAATGCGCTTCATGCCGAGTATCTCAAAGCAGAATTTCTTTGCGAGGCCGATCATCTGTTTGCCGTAACCCATGCCTCTTTTGGATGAATCCACCACGATGAATCCCATGTGAACCGACTGCGCCTCCCAGTCTGCGTTTCTCAGCAGGAAGTATCCCACGGGAGTGCCGCTGTCATCCAGGGCCGTCATCATATATTCGCAGGGATTGTCACGCATGGCGTCGTACCGCGCGTTGATCTGATCACCCGTCAGTGGAAACGCATATTTTCCTGCGCACCACATGGCAAAGGTCTTTTCGTCTGTGAGCCAGCCTGCGATCGTGTCGCCGTCACAGGGTTTGTAGGGTCTTATTCTCATAGTTTATGCTCCTCGTATCAATGAACTTGTGTCTGATCAGTCATTTCCGGCCATCTGAACGGGCGTTGCGGAAGTCATTTTTCATTATAAGGGGTGGAAGTGTGATTGTCAATGACTTTATGATTTTTAATGGGTGAGTGTGCTGAAAATATATAATAATTATTCGTAATCAGTCTTGCAATTTTGTTCAAATTGGTGTATAATTGTACTTAATCAGTAGAATAAAGGAGGAAGTGAGAGTTATGGCCAAAAAAAAGGATCAATTATCCCTTGCCAAGATGGAAGAAAAATTTTTCGCCAGACAGGATATCATCAACGGGGATTACGACCTGAATTACTGCATTCCGGTCAATATCGGCGTTATATCTCAGGAATTTGAGCCTGAGCTGCACAACCAAAACAGCCTCAAAAAAGCGGTGGAAGCCTTTGGCAAGCTGCTTGAAAAGAAATTCGGCAGTTTTTCCTCCCGTGACCTGACGAAGAAAGACCGCAATGACAGCAGGGTACAGCTGACTGTTTACGTACGCAGAAGCGATACCAGCGACAATACATCGCTGGCGGTCGGCATACTGAAGAAAAAATTTCACGCCATCGTCAAGCCTGTGGACAGCATTGACGAAATCAAGCGGAAATGCTGGCTGGTGCTTGCTCTGTGGGACGGAGTGGCGACCGGGGAAATCTACGGTACGATCAAGAAAATTCTCTGCTACAGTCCCGCAAAATCCTATGAGAATTACGAAATGAAATTTCCCGAGAACCGCCCGATTTTTCAGATCGTTCTTCCTGCCGCCAGAGACAATATTGCAGATATCAAAGCCGAAGCCGGCGTGAAGAATTATTCCGTGAGGGACATTTATCCCAGATTGCTGGAAAAGGCCGACGACGAGAACGTATGGTTTGACAGATACCGTTATCCTAAGGCCAAAAAGAACGACGCAAGGAGAAAAAACTTCGACAAGAACGCAAAGAAGATCAGGCAGTTTAACAAGACCATCATCCGATACGCTCTCAACCGGACCCATCAGACTGAGAATGTGTGGGATCTGCTGCCGAATTACCGTCAGAAGATCACTCCTTCACTTGCCTCCGATGCGGCTGTGCTCAGACAGATCTGCTATGACGCGATTTCGATGAAGGCGCAGCTCGATCACAGGTTTGAAACAAATGCCATTCTGGGATTTGCCAGCCTGGGATTGATCTTCTTCTCGATGTATTCCGACTTTTTTGAGTTCAAGCCTGCCATTTTCATATTCATCGCCTTGTTTGCCGTTTCCTATATTTTCTACTTTTTCGCCGCGAAGCTGGGCGGAAATGAGAATTATTATCTGGAATTCCGCGCGCTGGCCGAGTGCATGAGAGTGCAGTGCTACTGGTACACGGCCGGCATCAACGAATCGGTCGGCGGACATTACAAGGTGAAATTCAGCAAGGATATGAGCTGGGCCAAATACGCTCTGGACAGATGGCACGAATCCGACACCCTTTACAATCGTTTTGATTTTACCGTCAAAAACGACTCGCTTATCTGCAAGGACTGGCTGGCGGATCAGCACAATTTCTTCTCCAAGAGAATCAGCAGATACGGCGAAAAAGCCGCATTGATCAAACGGATCAACATTGTCTCCAAAATCGCCTGGCTTTTGGCGGCTGTGGCGCTTGCGGTTACCTTGTGGAAAGATTTGTCAGGGCAGAACTTTATGATATTTGCCATAGGCATTATCAATGTCATCACCCTTATGCTGAGCTATCTGAATGAAAAGCTGCTTTTCAAGGAGCTTGAGGCAAAATACACCTATTGTTCCATTCTTGCGGAAAAGGCGGTGGACGATTTCAACAATCGGGCTGCCGATCCTGAAGATATCTTCAAGGAGTACGGCATCGAGGCACTTGCCGAAAACGCTGAATGGCTGATGATAGAAAACGACCGCGAACCTGACGTTCCGAACGGTTGATGGGGAGAACGCTGATAAAGTCGTTTCACACCACACTCAGTGATCTGATTTCGTGCGGAGGAATCGACGGAAGTAAAAAGAAAAAAAGCAAGCGCAGCGCCCTAACTAGCGAGTTTTTTACCCAGGCGAGCGTGGAGTCCAGGAAGCAAGGCTCCCTGGCAGGGGTCTGGGGGCAGAGCCACACGAGGGAGGCGTAAGCCGACCGAGCGAGATGCGCTTTGATATGCAGAGGACTTAGGCGAATACCGAAACAGTGCAATATCAGAATCCGCTATTCCCCGAACGAAAAAAACGGAAGCTTTTAATCTTGAAAATCCCTGTGTTTTCGCCGTTTTTCGAAATATACAATTACCTAAAAAACTTATCTGTAAAGGAGAAATTGATTATGTCAAATTACACACCGAAGCCACTTGATACTTCTGACGTTGAATTAAGCGAGGATATTCTGAAGTTAACCGAACTGCTCGCCAAGAATACTCATGAAGTCTGGTCCGCAGGCAGAATTGCGCAGGGATGGACATACGGCCCCGAACGCAATGACGAGGAAAAGAAGAATCCCTGCCTGGTGGAGTACGAAGCGCTGAGCGACGACGAAAAATCCTACGACCGCAATACTGCTCTTGAAACCCTCAAATGCATTATCAAGCTGGGTTACACCATTCAGAAGCCGGACGACGCCGAGTAAGCAGAGTCATTTTTCAGGTCAAATAAAAAAGCACATCGCAACTGCCGGACTGTGCGGCTGATGATGCGATGTGCTTTTTTGCTGTCAGGTGTCAAATTCCGCGTAATAAAGTCGGTTCGTATCCGTGTCGTAAACTGCCACGGTGAAGTTGTAGGAGTATCTGGTTTCGTCAAATACATGTGTGTCGTCCTTCGGGTCGGCGGCGTCGCTGTGCCGGTCGAGGAAGAACCAGTATCCCTGCGCAACCTCTGGAAAGACAGGCGTGTCAAAACTGCCCTCTTTTATTATCAGCGGCGGATTGCAGGTTCCGTCCTCACAGGCTTTGCCCCGGATGATCTCGGTCATGTTGTCGCTTAGCGGAAACGGTTTCCATCGGCCGCTGTTCTTTATCGAATTGACAGGTGAACCGTCATCGAAGCGGAACTGATAAAATGAAGTGCCGTCTCCGAGAAATCCTCCGTGGGAGTCGTATTTGTTTTCGAGCCTTGCGCCGGAGCAATTCACCGACAGCACGGATGAGATGCGTTTGATTTCAAGCTGCTCGCCGGTCATGCACCCGGTGAGAACCGCTGCGGCGATCAAAGCCGCCATAACGGCGCTGATCATTCTTCTGAATTTCATTGCTAACCATTCTTTCTGTTATTGATAAAGTATTCACGACCTGCGCGCACGGTTGTCATTGACTGTATTATAATCCTTCTATAGCCGAATGTCAAGTATTATTTATCGAAATTCAATATATTTTTATTATTTTTCATTTAAAGGCTAAATCCAATATGCACTTGACAATCCGGCTTTGTACAGGTATAATTCTATCAGACGGAGGTTGATCGAACCATGAGAAATATCAACAATTTCAGCGGCGATGTCGGACAGCAGGAAACCACGGTCTGCAATCTCGCCGCACTTCAGATTGCCGCACGGTACACCCGTATTCTTTCGGCGGAGCTGGCAAGAGCGGAGAGTGAAGGCCTGACTTCCTTCACGGTGGACGTGGAGGAGATTTCGCAGCTGGCGGCGGAACTCATCAGATCCAACAACATCACGCCGGACGACGCCAACATCTGCTACACCGTGCGAATGGCGATGCGCATTATCGCCAAAAACCGCCGCAAGAGTTTTGAGATGAATTCCCTGCGCACCGACAGGGGATATATGCTGGAACTGACCGAAAGAGCATAATCGGTTCAGTCAGAAGGGAGGAAATATGGCCATGAAAACAAAACAGAAGTGGACCCGTAAAAAGAAGATTCTGCTTGTGGTGTCAATTATTCTGCTTCTGGCGGTAATGGCCGACTGCATTATGTCCGTGACGGTCTACAATGACAATTTCAACAAGCGTTTTGAAAGCTATGAGCCGCTCATGCTGCGAGTGGAGGATTTTGAAGGATTGCAGCGCACCCGCTATCAGTTCCCCTCCGACAGGGGACAAATGCTGACGGGCTACATGTACAGCTCCGGAGAACAGCAGAAGGGCATTGTGGTGGTGGCGCACGGATTCGGCGGCGGCGGACACAACAGCTACATGGACGTTGCCGATTTCTTCTCAAAGCACGGCTACTATGTCTTCGCCTACGATGCCACGGGCAATGACGAGAGCGAAGGCGACGGCGTGGGAGGACTTCCTCAGGGCGTGATCGACCTCGACAAGGCGATTACCTTTGTGGAGGAGAGCGGAATCTTCCCCAAGCTTCCCGTTTTTCTGTTCGGACACAGCTGGGGAGGATACAGCGTATGCACAGTGCTTCAGTTTCATCCCGAGGTTAAGGCGGTTGTGGAATGTTCCGGCTTCAACAGCTCGTCCGACCTTTTTGAGGCGCAGGGCAAAAAAGAAGCCGGCAGCGGAATCTACGCCATGATGCCGTTTGTCAGCATGTATGAGAGCATCAAATTCGGAAAGTACGGCTCCGCCACGGCGATGGACGGCTTTGCGGCGTCCGATGCCTCCGTTCTGGTGCTGCATAGTGCGGACGATGATGTTGTCCCTATTGAATACGGCTACGATATTTTCTATGCGAAATACAAGGATGATCCCCGGTTCACCTTCATTCGTCCGGAGGACAGAGGCCACAGCTATGTCTACAATGACATGACCTACATCAACCAATTCAACGCCGAATTTGACGAGTGGCTCGAAACGCTGGATTACGATCCGAAAGCCGATGAAAACAAAGAGCGCTTCACTGCCGAGAAGGCCGATTATATACGCAGCCACCTCGACCGCAGCCAATGGAGCAATATACTGGATCAGCAGCTCTTTGACCGGTTCGTGCGCTTTTTCGATGCTCACATTGGATAATAGCAGATAAAAATTCACCCGACGACGGATGATTCCGAAAGTCGGGTGAATTCGTTTATTCTTGGTTTTCTTTTTCGGGGTCGTAAGTGCGCTGACTGATAATGTATCTGGGACGGGCTTTGGTTTCCATGTACATTTTGCCGATGTATTCGCCGATCACGCCGAGACTGATGAGCTGTATGCCGCCGATGAAGCAGATAATGCTCACGGTGCTCGACCAGCCTGTGATGGAATTGTGCAGAAAATACTGCACCACCGACCAGATGACGCCGATAAAGCTGAGCAGCGCCACAAAGATGCCCATGCCGGTGATGAAACGGATCGGCTTGATGCTCAGGCTGGTAATGCCGTCAATGGCAAGTCCCAGCATTTTGGAAAGCGGATAATGGCTCTTTCCGGCAAGCCTTTCGCTGCGCTCGTAAAAGACAGAGGTGCTTTTGAAGCCGACCAGCGGAATCATTCCCCTGAGGAAGATATTGACCTCCCTGAAATCGGCGAATTCCCTGAGCACCCGGGAAGAAACCAGCCGGTAGTCGGCATGGTTGTAGATTACTTCCGCGCCCATTCCGCTGAGCAGCCTGTAAAAGCTCTGTGCGGTAAAGCGTTTGAAAAAAGTGTCGGTTTTGCGGGCGCTCCTGACGCCGTAGACGATTTCCGCACCGCCGAGATATTCGTCCACCATTTTGTCCATGGCGGAAATGTCGTCCTGACCGTCGCAGTCAATGGAAATCGTGATGTCGCATCTGTCCTTGACTTCCATCAGTCCGGCAAGCAGCGTGCTCTGATGTCCGCGGTTGCGGCTCTGTGAAATTCCCTCGAATAATTCACACTCGTCTGACAGAGACTGAATGATATCCCATGTGCTGTCGGTGCTTCCGTCGTTGACAAAAAGAATTCTGCTGTCGGGAGAGACCTTCTGCCTGCCTATCAGCCCTTCAAGCTCCTCCCGGAAGAGCCTGCTGGTGATGGGAAGCACCTCTTCCTCATTGTAGCAGGGAATGACGATGATCAGTCTTGGCCGCATGACGGTAACCTTCTTTATGCAAATAATTCTGTAAAAATTATACCACAGCATTGCATAAAGTCAAGGATGATATTGTGTAAATTAAAACCTGATCCGGCCGGTTAACTGACGACATACCGATTCAGCACATTTACCAGGCAATTGCCCACCATCTGTCCGGAATATTTCGCTTCGCCGAGGGTGTTGACATCGGTGCCGAATTCGATGAGCAGTGAATTGGGCGTAAGATCCATGTTGTACCTGAAGGGAGCAAAATAAAGCGGCCGGGCAAGACCTTCGTATTGATCCGCCATCTCCTTCTGAAGCTGCACCGCCATAACGGAATTTTTCCTCCATCCGCCGAAATCCAGCTTGCCCTCATTGTCGCATCCCGTGATGATCATTACCTGCGCCGCCTTTTTGCCGCCTATGGTCGCGGTAGGCTTGATTTTGGTGCCGTTGTCCTGCGTCATGGAATCACGGTGGACGTCTATCACCATTTCTATGGAAGGATATTTTTTCAGGTATTTTTTGATTGTCTCACGCGCCCGGTTGTAGGCGCCGGTGTATTCGGGATAATCGTGATAGGTGGTGATGTGAAGGGTTCGGATGCCGGCGGCGTTGAGCTTCTTTTCGATCTCGTCTCCGACAGCCACTACGCTTTCGGATTTGTCGGTGGTGCGGGGATTGTATTTCCTGCTGTACCAGTCACGGCTCTTTTCGGCGTAGCTTTCGGTGGTGTGTGTGTGAATAATCAATACCTGATAACCGGCGTTCTTTTTGATTTTGCAACTGGCGCCGGAACGGAGCAGCTTTTCGATGTCAAGATCGTAATTGGAATTGCCGTCCTTGACATACACGCTGCCGTAATTGTACCCGGAATTCTTGATCTGCTTCTCGGTGACCCTGCCCCTGGAGGCGTCCTTTGAGGAAGTATCCGAGGACGTTTCGGAGGAGGAATCCGGTTCGTCCGAGGCATCCGCATTGCCGCCGCTCGCCTTTTTCGGCTCTGAAGGTTCTTCCGACGACGCCGGCTGTGTTTCGGCTGTACGGGAAGCAACTTCCACCGGCTCCTCGATGAGGGAGGAGACTTCTGCCGTCTCGGGCATCATGCTTCGGGCCGAAAATGAGGAAACCCTGAAAATGACCGCCCCTACCGTGCCGACTCCCAGTATGGTGAGCGGAAGAGCGGCGGCGGTCGCTCCGGCTGCGATGGATGCGATGACTCTGCGGCAGCTGCACAGCCCCGAATGTACCGAAAAAGATTTGTATCTGCTCATGATTTTTTTACCTCCGCTGCGGCTTTTGGCCGTATTTTTAGAATGACACTGCATAAATATGCGGAAAGGAAGGAAAATATGATACCGTGAGGAGAGCGGATGGCGGACAATTGCCGAAAATCCAAAAAAATTGCTAAAAAATACAAATAAATATGACAGTTTTCCTTTACAATTTGATTTGAATTATGTATAATAATGATATCAAGGTTATTTTATGGAGGACGTTATGAGCAACGAAGTAAGAGGATACGGCGCAAGGCCGGTTATTATCGCAGAAAAATCCAAGTACCTTCCGGCATCGAACAAGCTGAAGATAGGACTGTTTCCCAAGGCCGAAATCAAAAATCACATGGAAAAATACAATGTCGATTTGTCGGTATGCGAGCCGGACGACGCGGCCGAATATGAGAATTTCGCGGATTATCTTTCCAGGAGCTTCAAAGAGGGCGAGCGTCCTGTCGATCAGACCCACGGCAGCCTTATCTGCCCGTGTGACGGCTATGTGACGGCGCACTTTATCAACAGCCTTTGCACCATTCCGGTGAACGGCCACATGTATTCCGTGGACAAGCTGCTGGGCGGCGAAGGCGACGCAAAGGAATTCGCCGAGGGTATCGCTCTGATTATCCGGCTGGGCGAAGCCGACCCGCACAGATTTATCCATATCGACGACGGCGTGGTGTGTGACTTCCGTCAGCTTGACGCGGAAAAGAACATGGAGGACTCGATGTTCTTCGGCCCCAGAAGCTGCACCATCATGAACACAAGAAAGTTTCACGGAGTGGCTCAGGTGGAGGCCTGCGGCAATCCGAAGGGTGTGGAGCAGCTCGGAGACACCGAAAAGCCGTCGTTTGTCCGAGGCGAGGTCAAGGGAAGATTTCTCTGCTCGACAGCCGGAATAATCCTGCTTTTCAAAAAGGGCATGATGTTCCCTGATGACGAGCTGATGGTCAACACACGCAAAGGTCTGGAAACCCGTGTGAAAATGGGAGAAAAGCTCGGCGTTGCCATTTCCATTATGTAACGGTGTGATTCTTTAGGAATTCTTAAGCTTTGCCATATTGATTTCTCAGCCGCTGTGCGATAGAATGATTATCGGACAGCGGTTTTTTTATTGTACTATCCGAGTGATCATCCGGGGACGGGTATCATATAATGGCAAAAGGAGTTGAAAGACAGACAATGACGGAACAGACAGTTATCGGACAATACAACACGGCAAAGATCTTTACGGACATAGTGGAGCCTTCGGCAGTCGATCAGATCAGGACGCTCTGCGACCAGCCCTTCACGCAGGGAGCGACCATCCGTATTATGCCGGACGTGCATGCCGGAGCAGGCTGCACGATCGGCACCACCATGACCATTACAGATTCGGCGGTGCCGAATCTGGTGGGAGTGGATATCGGCTGCGGCATGGAGGTAGTCAGGGTCAAAAACAAATTCCTTGAAGTGCAGAAGTTCGACAAGGCGGTTCATTCCCTGATTCCGGCAGGATTCAGCATCCGTGCCAGAGCGCATGAATTCTCTCAGGAAATCGACCTGAGTGAGCTTTACTGTGCAGACAGGGTGGATATCGGCAAGGCTTACCGCAGTCTCGGCACGCTGGGCGGCGGCAATCACTTCATTGAAGCCGACAAGGCTTCCGACGGCGGCATTTATCTGGTGATACATTCCGGCAGCCGTCATCTCGGTCTGGAAGTGGCGTATTACTATCAGGAGCAGGCGTGGAAGGCTCTGAATTCGGTGCCTCAGGACGAGGTGCGCAGTCTTATTGAGAAGTACAAGGCCGAGGGGAGAGAGCAGGAGATTCAGTCGGCGCTGAAGGAACTCGGCAGCGGAATCAGCTGTCCGATTCCCAGACAGCTGGCCTATGTGAGCGGAAGCCTTTTTGATATGTATATCCACGACATGCGGATTGTCCAGCGCTTTGCCATGCTCAACCGGAAGGCGATGGCACGTGAGCTTATCAGGGAAATGAAGCTCAAGCCGGAGGGCGAATTCACCACCATCCACAATTACATTGATCTTGACAGCATGATTCTCCGCAAAGGAGCGGTGTCGGCTCAGTCGGGCGAAAAGCTGATCATTCCCATCAATATGCGGGACGGCTGTCTGCTCTGCACCGGCAAGGGCAATCCCGACTGGAATTATTCCGCGCCGCACGGAGCCGGCCGCCTGATGAGCCGCAAAGAGGCAAGGGAGAGCTTCACGGTGTCCTCCTTCCGCAAGGAGATGAACGGCATCTATTCCACTTCCGTCAGCAGCGAGACGCTGGACGAATGTCCTATGGCCTACAAGCGCATGGAGGATATTGTGGACAATATTTCTCCTTCCGTGACGATCGACGAAGTGATCAAGCCGTTTTACAGCTTCAAAGCGGGCGCCGAGGAGCCTCTGTCCAGACAACGCAGAAAGTGACTTATACTGATTTTTGGCTAAAATCAGACCTTCTTTGCGGCCTATTTTGCGCCCTGCGGCGTCATCAGCCTGCCGTCGTCCTCTTTCTTGCAGGACACAAAATATTCTCGCAAATAATTGTCTACATTCAACCGAAAACTAGTATTATTGAATCAATTGCCTGTATTGGCGGAATCCTTTGCACGTCCTGTCGAAAGGGTGTGCAAAGGATTTTTTGATCCGGCGATAATTTTTTAAAATAACTCTTGTTTGTTGTGGCGGTTTGTGATATAATAAATTCCAACTCAATGCGCATTGTACATGGAGGGACGGATGTATGGGACTGAATCGGAATAAACCTGCGTTTATTATGTTCGACTACGGTCAGACGCTGGTCAGGGAAGGCGCTTACGACGGCGCCGCCGGATTCGATCATATTCTGCGGTATTGCACGGCGAATCCTTCCGGCGTGACAGGTCAGGAGCTTCAGAGCGAAATGGAGGCCCTCAATGCCGAACTCGGCCGCTTCAATCCTGCCACCCGGAACAAAAGGCTGACCGAGATCCCTGAGGAAAGCATTTTCCGCTGGCTTTTTGCCAGATACGGCATAGAATTTCCGTCCGGCACCGACCTGCGCAGTCTGGAATTCCCCTTCTGGGAAAAGGCCAATCCTTATGCGCCAACCGACGGAATCGGCGAGCTGCTGCGTTTTCTCAAGGGCGAAAATATACGCACGGGCGTGGTGAGCAACCTCTCCTTCTGCGGTGAAACGCTGCGCAGAAGAATTGAAAACGCCATTCCCGAGGCGGATTTTGACTTTGTGATTTCGTCCTGTGACTACCTTTTCCGCAAGCCCGGCAGACATATATTTGAAGCGGCGCTTGCCAAGGCAGGCATTCCTGCGGACAGGGTGTGGTTCTGCGGCGACCAGATTGTTCCGGACATTCAGGGTTCTTCCGCCATGGGCATGACTCCCGTGTGGTACAAGGCCTGCCTCAGGTATGACAGCGAGTGTGAATTGAACGACGGCATTGAGATTGACAGCTGGAGCGAACTGATCGGACTGATTAAGTCGCTTGACTGATCAAAGAATCGAAAACGGAGATGCTTCTATATGAATTTTGATTATGAAAACATGTCAAACGAAGAGATAAACGAACTGGTTGACGCGCTTTACAACGGTACCGATGATATGGAACGCAGCGTTGAAGAAGCCGCCGCCGCCGCCAGAATTGCCGCCGACAGAGGCGATGCGCAGGCGCAGTTCAGATACGGCACATTCCTGCTCATCGGCGAAGGCGTGGAAAAGGACGAAGCCGCCGCCGGCGAGTACTGGAGAAAATCGGCTGCGCAGGGCTATGGCGACGCCGCCAACAGATTGGGTATGTGCGCCCTGAACGGACTTTGCGGAGAGGAGAAAAATCCCGCAAAAGCGGCGGAATATTTCAGGGCGGCCGTGGAAGCGGGATCGGCAGACGCCATGCTGAATATGTGCATGCTTTACGATACCGGTACAGGCGTGGAAAAAGACAGCGAAAAATCCTTTGAATACATCAAAATGGCCGCCGATAACGGTCATACCCAGGCATGCGCCATGATCGGAATGAGAATGGCGTTCCAGGAATCCGCCTCCCAGGAGGACAGAGCGAAGGGCGCTGCTTATATTCTGAAAGCGGCGGAGTCGGGCTACCATGAGGCGGAAATGCTTTACGGCATATGCTGCGAAAAAGGCGTAGGCATGGAAAAAGACCTCGCCGAGGCATGCGGCTGGTACCGCAGGGCGGCCAAAGCCGGCAGTGCGGCCGCCAATGAAGCGCTCATCAGGCTTGGTTTTCCGGGCGTCAGATGACACAGGGAGCGGATGGCTGCCACTGTGTGCCGTATTTGGCTATGGATTGATGTGGAGGATATAGAAATATGATGGTCTGGATATTCAAAATGATGGGCCTGTCCGAGAGTATGACAAGTGAATGGGTGGAAAAACTGACACGGATCAGGATAATTGTTTCCGCCGTGTTTTATACCGTGATGGTTTTTATCGTGATCTTCGGCATTTCGGGAGATGTGTATGCGGGATTTCCGGTATACGTGCCGTATGTCATCATGGCGATTTTCCTTTTTATGGCATTCATCAGGATGTATCAGTGCATGGTGGACGAAAAGTACATCAAGCGGCTTGCCAACCAAAAGGCGGAAGGCAATGATAAGAAAAAGAAAACCGTCTCCCCGGAGACGGCTTCCGATGACAGCGGAAAGACGGAAGAACAGGCAGAGGAATCCGCCGTACCGAGTGATACGGCCGAAGCATCCGAACCTGCGGAACTTTCCGAAAAATAATCTACAGGTGTTCACCAAACGGCGCTGCGGACTCAATCAGTCCGGGGCGCCGTTTGTCTGCTCCTTCATGCGGCGGAATATCATCATGGCGAGCGGCATGACAAATATTCCCGAAGCGCCGAACAGCTTTCCGCCTACATATACTCCCGCAAGCGTAAAAAACGGATGAAGGGCAAGCCTTCCTGCGATCAGTTTCGGTTCGAGTAGGGAGCGCACCGTCTCGATGACGGCGTACATGACGATCAGCATGATTCCCGAAACGGCTCTGCCGGAGATCAGTTCAAACAGTCCCCATGGAATCAGCACCGTCCCCGTACCCAGCACCGGAAGAATATCAATGAGGGCGATGATCAGGGAGACGGTAATGATATTTCCTGTCCCGTGGCCTGTCAGAGCCATCAGTCCAAGACCGGCGACCAGTTCGGCAAAGGTGATGAGCATGATGGTGCCGTATGTTTTGATAAGGACCGACACGGTGTTCACCGAAGTCTTTATTACAAGCGACAGAGTGTCCGCCATCTTTCCGGGAAGCAGCTGTCTGACGGATGTCCTGATGCCGGCGAATTCTCCGCAGGCAAAGAGCGCTGACATCACGGCGAAAAATACCGCGGTGAGCAGGGAAGGCAGTCCCGATATCAGCCTTGTGGAGCGGCCGATGACCGACGGAAGGTACTGACGGTAGTTTTCCGAAAAGAAATCAAGACACCAGCCGGCGGCCGAAGCGGCAAAGGCCGTAAACTTTCCCCATGAGCCGGCGCCTTCCGAACCCGAGGAGGCATCTGAGACAAACCGCCTGAGCCTTTCCAGATGCTGCGGTATTCCCGGACAGAATGACATGGCGCCGTTGACGGCGGAGCAGACCGCAAAGCCGATCACCGCCGCCGAGGTAAAAATAATGGCGGAAGTCAGTATGACGCAGCAGACCTTCCTGCTTAAGACGGGTATTCTGGAGGAAAGCATGGCGGCCGGTTTCTGAACAAGAGCCGCGACGCTCAGTCCGATGATAAACGGAGCGATGAGCGGAAGGGCGTATCTGACCGCCAGATAAAACGCGGCCGGATAAACGAGAAAACGCAGCGGAATTCGGGAGTTATTTTGCATGGCAGCGACACCGTATCCTTTTTGGAGTTTTTCATAAAATAATTCTTGTAAATCGGAGGAATATGATATATAATACCTTTATAGGCGTATGCCTATCGCCAATCGACATCGTACTATCTTTATTGTTACCCCGAAAAGGAGAGAAAAATTTGATTTTTAGCGGAAATAAATTCCTGCGAAGGATCATATCTCTTGTGATGACGGCTGCGATGATACTGTGCATGTGTCCCCTGCTTGCTTCCTGCGGAGGAAAGAGTAAGATTATCGTCTGGGTGTATTCCGAGGAGTACCGCAGCGAACTGGAGGAATTTCTCAATACCACTCCGCTTGACCTGAGTTTTGAGGCGAGTATCAGGGCAGTCAATTCCGCCGATTTTGAAGCCGAACTGAACAAGGCGATAGAAAACGGCGAGGATATTCCCGACGTGTTTATGCTTTCTCCCGACAATATCAAAAAATACATAGATTCCGATCTGACGGCGGATGTTGCCGAACTCGGCCTGGAGGTCACTCCGGACAAATATTTCCCCTATGTCGTGGAAGCCGCCACCGACCAGCACGGCGCCGTGAAAGCGGTAGGCTGGCAGGCGGACCCGGGAATATTCATGTATCGCAGGTCAATGGCAAAGGCCTATCTCGGCACCGACAATCCCGATCAGATTCAGACCATGGTGAGCAGCTGGGATCATTTCTACGAGACCGCCCAGAAGATTTCCCAGCAGTCGGAGGGCAAGACCCGGATGCTTGCGGGACAGGAGGATATGCTCAAACCGTTCCTCTCTTCGGACGACCAGCCGTGGGTGAAGGACGGCAGCCTGGTTTTCAGTCCCCGCAAGCAGGCGTATGTCAATTACATGCAGAAAATGTCCTCAGAGCATCTGATGTACACCGCCGAACAGTGGTCGGAGGCGTGGATTACCGGCATCAGCGACACACAGAGTGTTTTCGGCTATTTCTCCTCAGGCATCTGCATGCTGTACGTCATGAAAAAGGCGTGCGGCGGCAAGATGAAGGGCGAAGGCAGTTACGGCGACTGGGCCGTGGTGCCGGGGCCGGCGAATTACTGCTGGGGAGGCAGCTGGTTTGCGGCTTACAGCGGAAGCAACAACAAGAGTGAGGCGGGAGATTTCATTTCACTCTTTACCGCCTGCACGGAAGACGAAACACGCATGGATCAGTCCATCCGCTACTTCCGCACCACAGGCGAATTTGCCGCAAGCAGTGAAGTGGTTACACAGATAAGGTTTGATCCACAGTTTGAGGATTCCTTCATTGGCGGCCAGAATTATTACCACCAGCTCTCGGTAGTGGCCCGCAATGTCTCCATGAGCCATATGACCACCTACGACAGCGAGATCGGGGGCATCTTCAACACCTATATGAACCAGTGCGCAGGAGGCCTGAAAACCTCGGAACAGGCTGTCAGCGACTTCAAAACCTCTGTAAAAGTCGCCTTTCCGGAGATCAGTGTGGACTAGGGAAACGCTGATTCACGCACCTCTCAAAGACGTATCCTCGCGGCGAAGAATCGACGGCTGCGCCTTTAATCACCGTTTCCCTGGTTCTTAATGGTATTTTGCCCCATCAGCATTTGTATTGAAATATTTACCAATAAAGGAGAGAATCTACTATGAACAACAGATTTTGTACACGCTGCGGGACGCTGCTCAGACCCGACAACACCTGCCCGAATTGTGATTCGGCGGTGAATGCCGATCCGGGCAGAGGAAAATTCGATGTCAAGCGCATGGGAATGGGAATCTTCGACTGCGCTAAGGCCTTCTTTTCCAGAGAGCCGCACAAGGCGGTGGACGCTGTCGTAAAAAGTCATTTTATGTGGATCTTTTTCGGTGTGCTCAACGTGATATCCGCCGCTTTGGGTACATCGGTTGTATTCAGCAACGGCGTTGACTGGGTGACTAAAAAGGTGATAGGCTTTGACTCCTCCATGCTGTCCAAATTCATCTCAAAGGACGTCACTACATCCGGCGTGGAAATCTTCTTCTTTTCGCTGCTGTCAATGGCAGGATGCCTTGCCGCATTTGCCGCCATCCAGTTCTTCTTTTCCACCCTGGAGAGGAAAAGACTTCCCTTTTTCAAGACATTCAAGGCCGTGACAATCTGCTTCTTCCCGATGACAATTATGAGCTTTGTTGCGTTTGTATTCTCGTTTTTCCTTTTCACTGTTTCGGTGGTATTCGTACTGATCGGTATGCTGGGCAGCATTACCATGTTCAACGATTATGCCAGAAAGACCGGCGGCGAGATGTCCTTCTGGGGCAGAGTGCTCTGCAACGCGGCTCAGATCGTGGCCGCCGCCATGATACTCGGCATTTCCGTATCCGTGTGACGGTCGGCACAACTGAATAATTCAGCAGCTCCGTGCGGCGGCAGAATGAATCTGCCGGTGTGCGGAGCTTTTAATTTTTTTGCGCCAGATATTGCAAGTCCGCCGCTTTGCATATAATTCCGCCGCCGGCTGAATAATAGAATATCCCTGTAAGAAGAGGAGCTGTTGAATAAATGGAAAAACAGGAATACAGACGCAAAAAGCGCAAAAGAACGGAATATGCCACGGTCTTTATCGCCGGGGCGGTATGCTACAGCCTTATTGAAATTCTCTGGCGGGGAAGGACTCACTGGACGATGGCATTAACGGGCGGAATCTGTCTGCTGCTCATCCATCTCTGCAACGAACGCCACAGAAATCTCGATCTATGGAGCCGGTGCGGACTGAGCAGCCTGTATATAACGCTGGTGGAATTTGCCGTAGGGTGGCTTCTCAACGTGCGGCTGAATATGATGATATGGGATTATTCCGGCAAGTATCTGAATGTCATGGGACAGATATGCCCAGAATACTGGGCTTATTGGTATCTGCTGTCGATTCCGGCGATTATGGCGAGCAGCCTGATTCTGGCGGTGCGCAAAGCCACAGGGTATTCGGAGGATTATTAATATTTATGGTCTTTACAGTCAGGCAAAAAGGTGGTATAATACAATGCATGGAATTATCCCTATTTTATTACAATAAAAAGGATTTGATATTTTATGAGAAGCAAGGTAATCAGAGAATACGACGAGCTTTTGAATAAGGTCAATCATGTTCACTTTATCGGAATAGGCGGTTCCGGCATGTGTCCTCTGGTCGATATCCTTCTGGGCGACGGCAAATTCATCACCGGATCGGATGTGGACGACAATTCCGACACGGTGAAGCGGCTGCGTTCCTTCGGCATCAAGGTGGCCATCGGTCAGCGTGCCGAGAATATCGGCGACGCAGAGCTGGTGGTGTATTCGGCAGCGATCGCAAAGGATAATCCCGAACTGGTCGCGGCGCTGGAATCGGGTGTGCCGACCATCGAACGTTCGGTGCTTCTGGGAGCCGTCTGCCGCCGGTACAAGAGAGACATTGCCATTTCCGGCACTCACGGCAAGACAACCACCACTTCCATGGTTACCACCATTCTGATGGCCGGTCAGCTTGATCCCACCGTGGTGATCGGCGGCAAGCTCGCCCTCATAGAGGGTTACGGCAGAGCGGGAAAGAGCGACCGCATGGTGTGCGAAGCCTGCGAATTTGTGGACACCTTCCTTCAGATTACGCCCGAGGTGGCTGTGATCCTGAATATCGACGCCGACCATCTGGATTACTTCGGCACGCTGGACAATATCATTGCTTCCTTCAGACAGTTTGCCGACCAGACCACCGGCGTGGTCATTGCCAACGGCGACGACGCCAATACCTTGAAGGCGCTCGATACCACCAAGGCAAAGATCATCACCTTCGGTCTGGACCCGAAAAACGACTATTACGCAGTCAACGTTCAGCAGGTAAGCGGCGGATTCTGGAGCTTTGATCTCATGTATCACGGAGAGAAGCTCACGGAAATCACCCTTAAAGTTCCCGGAGAACACAATGTTCTCAACGCGCTTGCGGCGGCGGCGGCTTCCGTTTATGTCGGAGCCACTCCGGACGACGTGAAGAAGGGACTGGGCATGTTTTCCGGCGCTTCCAGAAGGTTTGAAATTCATACCGTACATAACGGTATCACCATTGCCGATGACTACGCGCATCATCCCACAGAGATCGAGGCAACGCTTCAGGCCTGCAAGGAGATGGATTACAAGCGTGTCTGGGCCGTATTCCAGCCTTTCACCTACACCCGCACCAAGCAGCACATGCAGGAATTTGCCGACGTGCTTCAGATTGCGGACAAGGTTGTGCTGACCGATATCATGGGCGGCAGAGAATGGGACGATCTCGGTATCAAATCGGAGGATCTGCAGGCGCTCATTCCGGGCTGTTATCTGGAACACACCTTAGAGGAAGCGGCTGATTTCGTCCTCGCCAACGCCGAGGAAGGCGATCTGGTGATTACCATGGGCTGCGGCGACGTGTACAAGTGCGCCAAGCTGATGAGCGCCAGGCTGAACGCACAGTAACGCTTCGCTTAGAGAATAATCAATAGTGAATAACGTCGGAAGCCCTGACGGGCTTGGAATACAGATAAGGAGCGTTTTTTATGGAACTGATAGAAGGCATCAAGACCCGGCGCAGTATCAGACAATTCACCGACGAAAAGGTGAGCCGTCAGACAATCGAAACCATCATCGATGCGGCCAGATTTGCGCCTTCGTGGAAGAACAGCCAGACAGCCGGCTATGTGACAGTGGAAAGCAGGGACATCATCGAAAAAATCGCCGAAGAAGGCGTGATGGGCCGAGAACACAACGCCTGCATTATCAAAGGCGCCGCTGCGCTGGTGGTGCTGACTTCCGTCAAAGGCAGGAGCGGCTATGAACCGGACGGTTCCTTCACCACGAGCAAGGGCAACGAATGGCAGATGTTTGACGCCGGCATAGCGGCGCAGACCTTCTGTCTGGCGGCGCACAATTACGGCGTCGGCTCGGTCATTATGGGAATATTTGACGAGTGCGAGGTGGCCCGTATTATCGGATTGGATGACAGCCGGGCCGTGTCCGCGCTCATTGCGATCGGTTATCCCGCGCAGGAGCCGAATCCTCCCAAGCGCAAGGACGTCGGGGAGTACGTTTCATATATTTAACTGAAGATTTAAGACTGAAAACTGAAGAGCGCTTTGCGTTCGCAAGGCTGCTGAAAATTATTTTTCAGGGACGCAGGCCGTCCGGCGTGATTCATTTTTTCAATCTTCAATTTTCGGTTTTCAGTATTTTTGTCCCGTCGATAAGACGTTTTCAGAAAGATAAAAAAACACTTGACAAACCCTTCGGGGTATGCTATACTTATTCAGACAATAAAGAAGTCGGCGGCGTATTGCCTCCCTCACCTCCGTACTGACAGATAGGCGGACGGTCAATATTTTTGGTAATCATGCGCTTTTTGCGCTGTGTTTATGAAATGTATTGCACGGAGGTCGGTAATTTGCCTGCTCCGTGCTTTTTTGTGTACAAAAATATCATTTTATTTGGGGGTGCTTGGTCATAAGCAAAGAACAACAGGTGCAGATCAACGAGGATATTCGTGATAAGGAAGTGCGAGTCATAGGCCCTGACGGCGGTCAGCTCGGTATCATGAGCGCGTCGGAGGCTCTGGACAAGGCGACGGAGGCCAATCTCGATCTGGTCAAGATTGCTCCGCAGGCAGTTCCTCCCGTCTGCAAAATCATGGACTACGGCAAATACCGTTTTGAGCAGCAAAAGCGTGAAAAGGAAGCCAAAAAGAATCAGCGCACGTTTGATATCAAAGAGGTTCGCCTTTCGCTGGGCATTGATACCCATGACTTTGAAACCAAGGTCAAGCAGGCAGCAAAGTTTGTTCAGGGCGGCGACAAGGTCAAGGCAACTATCCGATTCAAGGGTCGTGAGCTGGGACATCCCGAGCACGGTCTGGTGATCATGAAGAAATTTGCCGAGGCTCTGGCTGACGTAGCGGTCGTGGAAAAGCCCGCAAAGCTTGAAGGACGCAGCATGATGATGTTCCTTGCGGCTAAGCCCAACAAGTAAAAATTCAATTAAGGAGGATATTTCAAATGCCCAAGATCAAGACACACAGCGGTGCAAAAAAGCGTTTTAAAATAACGAAGAACGGCAAGGTTCTGCACGGCAAGACAAACAGGAGACATAAACTCAACAGCTCCAAGAAATCCACCAAGCGCAAGAGAAACCTGAGAAAGATGGCAGTTACCGACAAGACCAATGTAGCTCAGGTAAAGAGACTTCTTCCTTACAAATAATCCTTGCTGATTAGGAAGCTTTTAATTCAGACTATTATTGGAGGTAACATATAGATGGCACGTGTAAAGGGTGCTCTTGCCACTCGCAAGAGAAGAAAAAAGACATTAAAGCTCGCTAAGGGATACTGGGGCGCAAGAAGCAAGCACTTCAAGATGGCCAAGGAAGCCGTCATGAAGTCCGGCAACTACGCCTACATCGGCCGCAGAGCCAAGAAGCGTGATTTCCGCCGTCTCTGGATCACCAGAATTTCGGCTGCCTGCAAGTTCAACGGCATCAACTACTCTCAGTTTATGGACGGTCTCAAGAAGGCCGGCGTGACACTCAACAGAAAGATGCTCTCCGAGATCGCTATCGCTGATCCCAAGGCATTTACTTCTCTGGTAGAGACAGCCAAGGACGCACGCAAGTAATTGCATCAATCAATCCTTTAGTTTATGCTGCGCACCGATATTGAAAAATAATCGGGCGCGGCTTTTTATCTTTGCGGGAGAGGCAGGCTGCCATGATTAAAATAACATCAAAGGACAATTCCGCCGTCCGGCGCGCCATGCGTCTGATGACCAGCTCAAGGGAACGCCGCAAATCCGGGCTTATTATCTGCGAAGGCGCAAGACTCTGCGGCGATGCGGCCGAAAGCGGCGTCTCGGTGGAGGAGCTTTTCTGCACTCCGGCGGCTTTGGAGAAATACTCGGATTATCTTGAGGGACTGATCGAAAAAGCGCAGGAAGTCTACGAAATATCCGATGAGATAGCCAGAAAAATCAGCGACACCGAAACCACACAGGGCGTATTCATTGTCGCAAAGGCTCCGCAGGTGGAAAGCGACCTGAACAGGCTTACAACGACAGGCGAATATGTGCTTCTGGAAAATCTGCAGGATCCTGCCAATGTGGGTGCGATATTCCGCACCGCCGAAGCGCTGGGACTGGACGGCATCATCCTGACCGAAGGATGCGCCTCATGCTTTTCGCCAAAAGCGCTGCGGGCCGGAATGGGGGCGATGTTCCGCATACCGATTTTTTTATCGAAGGATGCGCCGGCCGAAATGGCGGCGGCCGCTCGGCGGAATATGCGCCCGATGGCGGCGGTTCCCCGTGAGGGCGCCTCAGACATTACGGGCATCCGTTTTTTCAGGGGTGCCGTCATGTGCATCGGCAACGAGGGAAACGGACTTTCCGATGCATTGATTGAAGCGTGTCCCGAAAAGGTGACCATTCCGATGAACGGCAGAGCCGAGTCGCTGAATGCCGCCACGGCAGCCGCTATTCTCATGTGGGAAATGATGAGAGGCTACACCGGCAGATGAATCCGCCGCTGAAATTCACATATTGACAGAAGCGTACCGCATGAAAATACGCTTCTGTTTTTTGTTTTTTGATGATTTTATGATGATGTGAAATAATATCTTTCGGTTTGTTAATAAAATATTTATAAATTTGGCCGAATAAAGCTATATACTATATATTAATTGTATTCTGGAATATAATAGCCGAAAAAAAGAGGGGTGTAATAATGCATGAACGGAGATGAAGTTTACGGTGTATGGCTTCAGCAGGCTCTGGGCGAAGGCAGCCGGAGAGTTCCGCTGCTGGTCGATTACTTCGGATCCTGCAAGGCTGTGTATGAAGCCGACGAGACGGAGCTGCGATTGAGCGGCCAGATTATTCCCAAAGAAGTGTCCATGCTGATGAATACGCCGCTCGATACCGCAATAGAAATAACGGAAGCATGCGATCGACTGGGCTACAGCATACTGACACCGGACAGTGACGGTTATCCGGACAGGCTGCGCAATATCTGGAATTATCCCGCGGCATTGTATATCAATGGCGTGCTGCCCGATATCGACAGGGAATTGTGCATTTCCATGGTCGGCACCCGCAATGCCAGCCGGCAGGGATATGCCGCCGCTTTGAATATATCCAGGGAGCTTGCCGAAAACGGAGTGATCGTTATCAGCGGCTGTGCCAGGGGAATCGATACCGCCGCCCATAAGGGAACGCTGCTGGCGGGAGGCAAAACCGTTGCCGTCCTGGGATGCGGCATTAACGAGCGCTACAACATGGAAAACGAGAGCCTGCGCAAAGTCATTTCCACCAGCGGTGCGGTGATTTCGGAGTATCCTCCCGGTTCTCCGCCGTTGAGTTATCATTTTCCGGTCAGGAACCGTATCATTTCCGCACTTTCACTGGGCGTGGTTGTGATAGAAGCCGGCCCCAAAAGCGGTTCGCTTATCACGGCCAATTACGCCCTCAATCAGGGCAAGGATATTTTTTCCGTTCCGGGCAATATCAACAGTGTCAATTCAAGAGGCACCAACCGCCTGATATGCGACGGAGCCAAACCGGTTGAAAGCGCGTATGATATTCTGTCCGAATATACAAATGATTTTCCGGACATCGCCTCCCCGGAAAAGCTTTCCTCCTCCCGGGCCGACAGGCGGAAGAAGGAGAAGAATGTACCGGGTGACAAAGCGGAAGTCTTTTCCCGGGGCGGTCATGCCGACGTCGGGAAGAAAGCATCCCCGAGGCGTGCTGACCGGCAGGAGAATCCTCCGCCCGAACCACGCTTCCTGCCGGCCGATCAGGAGACGGAGCCTCCGATAGGAATGTCCCGGAGCGCTCAGAAACTCTGGAGAGCGCTCGACGCCACGCCGAAGCATTTTGATGACTTTCTCGGTATGCTGCAAATGAATTCCTCAGAGCTTGCCAGATGCATTACCGAGCTGGAGCTTTACGGCGCCGTCAAATCGCTGCCCGGCAATAAGTATTCCAAACCCTGATCGTCATCAGAGATAAAATTCCGATAAGAATCACAAGATATATTAATGAAAGGCATGATAATATTTGTCTAAGCTAGTAATAGTCGAGTCTCCTGCCAAGGCCAAGACCATCAAAAAATACCTCGGCACCGGATATGACGTTGTCGCTTCAATGGGACATGTGCGTGATCTGCCCAAGAGCAGACTCGGAGTGGACGTCAAGCATGACTTCAAGCCGAAATACGAGATTATCAAGGGCAAAGAGGAACTTGTCGACAAGATCAAATCGGCCGCCGAAAAAAGCGACTTTGTCTATCTCGCAACCGACCCGGACCGTGAGGGAGAGGCCATTTCCTGGCACCTGGCCTATATTCTGGGGCTGGATCCGAATGAGTGCAACCGTGTCACATTCAATGAGATCACCAAGACGACGGTGCAGAACGGCATCAAAAATCCGAGAACCATCGACATGAAGCTGGTCAATGCCCAGCAGTGCCGCCGGCTTCTCGACAGAATCGTCGGTTACAGACTCAGCCCGTTTGTCTCGCAAAAGATTCGCAGGGGTCTTTCGGCAGGCCGTGTGCAGTCGGTGGCCGTGCGTGTCATCTGCGACAGGGAAGAGGAGATCCGAGCGTTTGTCCCTGAGGAATACTGGACCATCGAGGGCAAATTCATTCCAAAAGGCGGACGGAAGGCATTTTCGGCGCAGTTTTACGGCAACGCAGAGGGCAAGATTCAGATCAGGGACAAGTCGCAGGCTGACGCCATTCTCGCCGAGCTTGACGGAGCGGAATTCGCCGTGGACAGCATCAAAAAAGGCACCCGCAAAAAGACGCCCGCACCTCCCTTCATCACCTCCACGCTTCAGCAGGAAGCCAGCCGCAAGCTGAATTTCCAGAGCCGCCGCACCATGAAGGTCGCCCAGGAGCTTTACGAGGGCGTCGAGATTGCCGGAATGGGCGCCGTCGGTATCATCACCTACATGAGAACCGACTCGCTGAGAATTTCCGACGACGCACGCAGCGAGGGAACCGAATATATCCGCAGTCGCTGGGGAGACAAATACCTTCCCGCAAAGCCGTATAATTTCAAAACAAAGGCCGGAGCGCAGGACGGACACGAGGCCATTCGTCCCACCATGCCTTCGCTCGACCCCGAGAGCATCAAGGACAGCCTGACTCCCGATCAGTACAGGCTTTACAAGCTCATCTGGTCGAGATTTACCGCCAGTCTGATGGCGCAGTGTATTCACAACACCGTCAGCGTGGATATTACCGGAGGCGGATATATTTTCAAGGCATCGGGATACACCGTCAAATTTGACGGCTACACGGTGCTGTACGAAGAAAGCAAGGACGAGGACGACGAATCCGGCGGAGCGCTGCCTCCTCTGGAGGAAGGCATGCCGCTCAAGGTCAAGGAGATTACCGGATCGCAGCATTTCACACAGCCACCCGCACGTTATACCGAAGCCACCCTCATCAAGGCGCTGGAAGAAAACGGTATCGGCAGACCTTCCACCTATGCCACCATCATTACCACCGTGGTAGGCAGGGAATACGTCACCCGTGAAGGCAAATCCCTCAAGCCGACCGAGCTGGGAGAGATCGTCAACAAGCTGCTCAAGGAGCGCTTTGCCAAATTTGTCAATCTGAAATTCACCGCCGGCATGGAGCGCAATCTCGACAACATCGCGGACGGTTCCAAGGAATGGATCGAAACGCTGGGCGAATTCTACGGCGATTTTGAAAAGAATCTCGCCGACGTGAAGAAGGCAATGGAAGGCATCGACATGAAGATACCCGACGAGGAAACCGACATCATCTGCGAAAAATGCGGCAGAAAGATGGTCATCAAGACCGGACGCTACGGCAAATTCATCGCCTGTCCCGGCTTCCCGGAATGTCGCAATATCAAGAAGATTGTCCAGGAGATTGATGCGGACTGTCCGAAATGCGGCGCAAAAGTCGTGGTAAAGAAATCCAAGCGGGGCAAGGTATTTTACGGCTGTTCAAAATATCCCGAGTGTGACTTTGTTTCCTGGGACGAGCCGACGAGAGAAAAATGTCCTCAGTGCGGCAGAATTCTTTACAAAAAGCAGACCAAGAAGATCAACAAGCTGTATTGTGCCGAGAAGGACTGCGGCTACAGCGTCAACATAGAGGACAACGGGGAGCAGGCACAATGAGCGTAACGATAGCAGGCGCAGGACTGGCCGGCTGTGAAGCCGCGTGGCAGTGCGCCGAGCATGGCATTCAAGTAAAGCTCTGCGAGATGAAGCCGCAGAAATTCACTCCGGCCCACAAAAATCCGGATTTCGCCGAACTGATCTGCTCCAACTCACTCAAGGCGGCAAGGCTTGATTCCGCCGCGGGACTCATGAAGGAGGAAATGCGCAGGCTGGGTTCCCTTCTGCTGCGGGTGGCGGATGAATGCAGCGTTCCGGCGGGCGGAGCTTTGGCGGTGGACAGGAATATTTTTGCCGCAAAGGTCACGCAGGCGATCCGCCGTCACCCGAATATTCAGATAGTGGAAGGCGAGCTGACCGACATTCCGTCGGACGACGTGGTGATCATCGCCACGGGGCCATTGACCAGCGAGCCGCTTTCCAAGGCAATCGGCAAATTGTGCGGCCAGCAGTTCCTCAATTTTCACGATGCCGCCGCGCCGATTGTCACGGCGGAGAGCATTGACATGAGCTGCGCATTTGCCGCTTCGAGATACGACCGGGGCGACGACGATTACATCAACTGTCCCATGAATAAGGAGCAGTACGAGATTTTTCAGGAAGCGCTTGTCAATGCCGAGCGTGCTCCTCTGCACGAATTCGAGACACAGGGCGTCAAGGTGTACGAAGGCTGCATGCCGATAGAAATTCTGGCTTCAAGGGGAAAGGACGCCATCCGTTTCGGCCCGATGAAGCCGGTGGGTCTGCGTGACCCGAACACCGGTCACCGTCCTTGGGCCAATCTTCAGCTCCGCAAGGAAAACCGTGAGGGAACTCTCTACAATCTGGTCGGATTCCAGACAAACCTGAAATTCGGTGAGCAGAAGCGTGTGTTCGGCATGATTCCTGCGCTGAAAAACGCAGAATTCGTGCGTTACGGCGTCATGCACCGCAACACCTTCCTCAATTCACCCAAGCTCCTTAACGGGGATTATTCCATGATCGAGCACCCGAATATCTTTTTTGCCGGCCAGATCACCGGCGTGGAAGGCTACATGGAATCGGCCGGTTCCGGCCTGCTCTGCGGCATCAATGCCGTGCGCACACTTCAGGGCAGGGAGCGGCTTGTTCTGCCGGAATTCACGATGCTGGGCGCCTTGCAGGGCCATATCTGCAACCGTGAAACAAAGGATTTTCAGCCGATGGGAGCCAATTTCGGTATACTTCCGCCCATTGAACCGAAAATCAGGGACAAGCGGGAGCGGTACGCCGCACTCAGCGCACGTTCGCTGGAATTCATGGAGGGACTTCGGTTATGAATTCTGATTATGAATTGATTGAAGTCACGGATGATGCCGGACTGGCAGTCTGCAAAGCCATTCGCCGCAGGGTGTTTATTGACGAACAGGGCGTTGAGGAAAGCCTTGAGATAGACGGATATGACATTCTGGGCGGCAAATGCCGGCATTATTACGTCCTAGCCGGTGGAATTCCGGCGGCGGCCTGCCGTGTGACGGACAAAGGAGAAGGCATTGCTAAACTTCAGCGCTTCTGCGTGCTGCCCGAATTCCGGAGTGCCGGCCTGGGCAGATTCATGCTGGAAAAGCTCGAGGATATCTGCCGCGCCGGAAATTTCGGCAGAATGGAAATGGGTGCGCAGTGCCATGCCGCGCCGTTCTATGAAAAATGCGGCTACCGTGTGGTTTCGGACGTTTTCATGGACGCAGGCATCGAGCATGTGAAGATGGAAAAACGGTTGTAATTATTACTCCGGCAACTAAATATTGACAATAAAAAGAAAAAAAGCAAGCGCAGCACAATAATAAGCGAGCGTATGCGAGCGT
>CAMHJC010000017.1 GCA_946185345.1 uncultured Clostridia bacterium | reverse complement strand
GGGCGCAAAATAGGCCGCAAAGAATGTCTGATTTTAGCCGAAAATTAGTATTAATATTCATTCAAAAAACCGTCAGGCTTTCATTGAAAGTCCGACGGTTTTTGTTTATTCATTCAGAGTCTTACAATATAGGCTGTCTTGCCCGGAATCGTCAGTCCGCCTCCGAAGTTCACGTTCTGACCTGTTATCAGGTCGGTTCCGCTGCCGGCTCCGGCGTCGAAGTGCGCTGTGTAAGGCGCATCGTCCATATTCAGGGCGAATATCACACGCTCTCCTTCAAATTCCCTGCGGAAAACAAGCTGCTTGGAATTGATGTGCAGCTGTTTATAGCCTCCTCTGCACAGCGCAGGAGAAGATGCTCTCACCGAATACAGACGGCTCACATAAGCCGAAAGGCCGTTCCAGAGGCTTTGCGCCTGTTCCGCGGAAAATTCCGGACGAAGGGCGTCGTCTCCCTGGCTCTTCTGTGCCTCCACGCCGAATTCGCTGCCGTAATAGACCGACGGAATTCCCGGCATGGCAAAAAGCAGCGAGTAGACCAGAGGAAGGTTTCCCTTGTCGGTCAGAATGGAGGCGATGCGGGTGACATCATGATTGTCGGCAAAACAATAGAGATTTTTGCCCTTGTAGATAGTCCACTGCTCATCCGCAAACTGACGGTTGAGGGAATAGCCTATTTCATGCATATTGGCGCAGTTGAAGGAAGAATACAGACCCTTGTAGCACTCGTAATTGGTGACGGAATCGAGCATTGCGTCATTGCACCAGATATTGTAATCGCCGTGCAGACATTCGCCCAGCAGGAAGAAGTCCGGCCACCTGCTCTTGCAGAAATCATGAAGTTCTCTGAGGAAATCACGGTCAAGGCAGTAGGCCACATCGAGACGCAGGCCGTCAATGCCGAATTCCTTGACCCAGCCTTCAATACAGCTGAAAAGGTGCTGCTTGACGCCGGCATTTCTCAGATTGAGCTTTACCAGGTCGTAGTGACCTTCCCAGCCCTCATACCAGAAGCCGTCGTTATAATTGGAATTGCCGTCAAATCTGATATTGAACCAATCCTTGAAGGCGGAGTCCCAGCGGTGCTGCTTCACATCATTGAATGCCCAGAAATCTCTGCCGACATGGTTGAAAACGCCGTCCAGCACCACCTTGATGCCGTTGCGGTGAAGCTCGGCGCATACATCGGAAAAATCCCTGTTGGTGCCGAGTCTGCGGTCTATCACCCGATAATCCGCCGTGTCGTAGCCGTGCTTGGTGGATTCAAAAACCGGCCCGAAATACACCGCATTCGCACCCATCTTAACAAGATGCCGGGTAAAGGGAATCATTCGTCTTATTTTTCCGCTCGGCTGGGATGTAAAATCATTGTATCTGTTTTCACCGCAGAATCCCAGAGGATAGATATGATAGAAAGCCGCATCCCGGTACCAGTCAGCCGCATTGGGTATACGGGCGACATGAGAAAGCTCCGGAAGATTATCCGGAAGCGGAACGGCGGGCGGAATCTCAGCGGCCGGCTGGTTATGTGTTGCCGTCTCCTTCTTCTGGAAATCGTGCGGAGCCGCCTTACGGGATCCGGCAGGAATATGCGGAACATGATTGTCTCCGGGATAAACCTGCCGCCAATCGGCACGCAGCTTGTCGCATGTGTCAAGAATATCGAAGGACTGCCACGTGGGATAGACCGGAGACTCTGTCAGTCCCTTGTCAAGACAGTCCATGACATGGCGGATCTCGTAGCCGTACTTTTCCTCTATGGTGTCGGAATCGTCATATTCACGGATGATCCTGCCGTCTCTGATAGCGTAGGCAGTGCTTGTGCAATTGAAATCGGGCAACACAACCACACCCTTTGTTCCGGTGATCTCAGCGTGATTGGTATCGTATTCGAAGCCGCAGGAGACAGATGCTGTTCCGCCCTTGTAGAATTTCATGACCGCCGCACTCTGCCAGTCGATGCCGTTCTCACAGTGCACGGAATTCGATTTGATATCACCCGGCCGGCCGCCCAGCAGCCATTGAGCCAGAAAAATCGGATAGACGCCCAAATCCAGCAGCGCGCCTCCGCCCAGTTCGGGAGAAATGGTGCGGTCGGCGGTGTCGTAATTCATCTTGACAAAGAACGAGGCATTCACCTCACGGACATCGCCAATGAGTCCTTCTTCGATCCATTCGTGAGCCTTGACGATGGCCGGAAGGAAACGTGTCCACATGGCTTCCATAAAGAAAACCTTATTCTTTTTTGCGGCGTCTATGACAGCCTTTGCCTGAGGCGCATTCAGCGCAACCGGCTTTTCACACAGCACAGCCTTGCCGCATGAAATGGCCGCTAGCGAGCTGTCGGCATGGTCGGTATGCGGCGTGCCGATGTAGACAATGTCAACATCATCGGCGGCTGCCAGATCCAGAACACTGTCATATACGCCCTTAATGCCGAATTGATCCGCAAAGCTCTGCGCCTTTCCGAGTGAACGGGAACAGACGGCACTTATCTCGGCGTTTTCCACAAGTGCAAGAGCCTGGCAGAATCTGCTGCACATTCTGCCTGTGCCTACAATACCCCAACGGTATTTTTTAGCATTTTTCATTCTGAGACCACCTTAAAACAATAGCAAATAGTACATTAAAAAGACATCACACATTCATCGAATCGGGACATGCTGTGGTGACGCAGTGAATATTATAGCAAAATTCACAGCTCATTGCAAGTGTATCTTGTTAAAAATTCAAAAAAATACCGCAGTATCCGCATTGCAATCAATGCGGATACTGCGGTATCAGGAATCAGCTCTGTTAAGACTCAGACGGGACTAATGATTATGCAAGTCCGGCCTTTTTGAGGTTCTTATTGTGCTGGGTGAGTGTAGATGCAAAGTAGAAGTCTCCCTTGGCATCGGAGCAGAAGTAATAGTAGTTGGTCTTGTCGTGATAAAGCACTGCTTCGATGGAGTCAATACTCGGATTGCAGACAGGACTCGGAGGAAGCCCCTTCAGACGGTAGGTATCACAAACACCCTTATTGTTGTTGATCCAGTCTTCCTTTTCCGACTGGGAGAGCCTGTCGGATGCGAGAAGTTCCTTCTTGGTCGCATAAGGATACCAGCGGGTGGCATCGGACTGAAGCTTTCCGCCTGTACCCTGGCTGTTTTTCAGACGGTTGCAGAATACCGACGCAACCAGCATGCGGTCATCCGATCGGCTTGCCTCTCGTTCAACCACCGATGCAAGTGTCACCACTTCGTCCATTGTCATGCCGATCTTCTTTGCCTGTGCGTCGTAATCCGACGTCCAGTGCTTTTCGTATTCGTTGAGCAGACGATTGATGGCATTGACCGAGCCTTCGTTGAGGTAGAAGTTGTACGTATCCGGGAAAAGGAAGCCTTCCACCTTGTAAATGCGCTTTTTGTTCTTGGTATTCACCTTTGACATGAACTTCTGGGTGAACTCGACTTCCTTGGCGGTCTTGAGAAATGCCTCTGCTTCGCACACACTGTTGTCCTCCATGAGAACGGCGATCTGCTCCACTGTGAGGCCTTCCGGAATGGTAACGGTTATCGTGCTCTTGTCGGCTCCGGCAGGACGTCTGAGCTTCTGGAGTATCTGATTGTAGTCGGATTTGGTATTGATGGTAAATGTACCGGCCTTGAAGCCTGTTGACTTCTTGGAGAATTTCGCATAGGTCTTGAAGAAGAAGGGATAGTCCACCACGTCGTTATCGTCCAACAATCGTGTGACTTCGTCGAGATCGGCTCCCTTGGGAATATCAATGACAATGTCAGTCTCGTCCTTGACAAGGGCGAACATATCGTTCACGCCCACTATCAGATAATAGGAGAGCAGAATGGATATGGACAGCACCGCCGCCGAATAGACAAGTGCGATCATACAGCCGCGGTTGCGCTTGCGGATCGATTTCTGCTTGCTGCGAATCTGCTTGGGTGCAATCGCACTTTCGTCCTCGATCTGGTATGTATCACCCATGCTTCCGGTAACCACACGCTTGGCTGTCGCAGGATTTCTGCTGCTTTCGGAATCCTTCTTTTTGCGTGCCGACTGGACAGGTTTTCTGCGGGCAGGCTGAACGGTGTTTCTTGCGGCCGCCATTTCCTTCCTGGCGGCTTCTCCGTCAAAATAATCATCCTCCGATATATTGACCTGGAATCCGCTTCTGCGGTTGGCGGACGGAGACGGACGGCCCGACTGGCTGCTGCCTTCGGTATATCTGCCTACGGCCGATGTGTGATTGCTTCGGCTGCTGCCTCCCGCAGCGCTTCTGCCGGATGGCGACTGCGTACTGCGGTTCTGAGAGGACTGCGGTCTGCGGCTTGAGCTGCTTCTCGAACCGCCTTTGCGCTGTCCTGATGAACTGTGCCGGCTTCTGTATGTGCCGTCATTATCAATTCCTCTGAAATTGTCACTCATTACTTATGACCTCCCACAAATAGGATGTATTGCGATGTGTTCCGCCCTGAATTATTGGCGCCTGAACGGTTTGGAAACCGGCCGGCTGTCAACACACAGCCGCAGATATTTTTCGGTAATCAGCCGGTCCACCGGCTTGTCGAACCGACCGTGCGGAAGCTTGTATTCCACGCATGCGCTGTAGCACAATCCTACCGTCCAGCCGTTGTATTTCGACAGGAATCTGTCATAATATCCCTTGCCGTACCCCAGACGGTATCCCCAGCGATCAAACGACAGACCCGGCACTATGCAGATCGGCCGTCCGGTGCCGTCGTAAAGCAGGCTTTCGTCCGCTTCGGGTTCACGCACGCCGAATGTTCTCGGCCTGAGTTCGTCTAATGACTCAATGTAATAAAAATTCATTTCCCTCGTGCCGTCAACACATCTCGGACAGGCAACTCTCTTGCCGTCCTGAAGCGCAGTCGTGATGATCCTCTCTGTGCTGACCTCGATATCGGTGGAAACGTAGGTGAGTACCAAATTGCTGTGAGTATAGGACGTTGAAGAAAGAAAAGTATCGGTGATAGCGTCGTCCATGAGTTTTTTTTCGGCAGGGTCCAGCTCGAATCGCATCTGCTTGATGTTCTGTCTGAGCCGGTTTTTGACCAGTCTGATGTCTTCCTTCATGGTTCTCGCTTCACTTACGGCTGATAGACAGCGTCGGAAACGGCTGTCGCCTTTTCCGGGCCGAGCAGGACATTCACCAGCTCGCAGCCGAAATTGACCGCATAGCCTGCGCTCTTGGCGGTGGTAATGCCGTCATCGGTTATGACCGGCTTATCCGACACCTTCCGGCAGTTGAGCTCCCCTTCATATCCCGGGAAGCAGGTGGCGTATCTGCCTCTGAGGTAACCGTTGTGTCCGAGTATCGAAGGTGCCGCACAAATGGCGGCAATGTGGATGCCGTTTTCCCAGCAGTATTCCAGCGCCGCCTGAACATACTCGGATTTTTCGAGGTTGAGAGTTCCCGGCATTCCGCCCGGCAGCACAATCATCTCTGCGTTGTTCATGTTCATTTCCTTCGCCGTGATGTCGGCGGCAACTACGATTCCGTGTGAACCTCTTACCGCTTCACCCGTCACGCCTACGGTAACCACATTGACTCCGGCACGCCTGAGCATGTCAACCGGAGCGAGCGCTTCCACTTCTTCAAAGCCGTCTGCAAGCATAACATAGACCATCAATTATCATTCCTTTTCATTATAGCATTAATATTTCATTTGGCAATAAACAATATTTTAAAATTGTGTTATATAATACTTTGCAATTTTAAGAATTATCGCCATTTTTATTTATCAAACAATAACACGCAATAAAGCGGTTCAATCCAGCGCCAGTCCCAGATAAGGCGTTCTGATGCCTTCCAGCGTGGTGATGGAAACCGGATTTTTGCCGTCGTTGCGGCATATCATGGCAAAATCGACAATCTCACCGAATTTTTCAAAGAAGGAGTCGTACACCGGAAGCCTGAACACAAACTTCTCCGCCTTCGGGTAACTTCTGAGTATCCGCCATATCAGCGCCGACGCGAAATGCTCCTTGACGATGAATTCGGTAATCCTCACGGTTGTGTCCTCCTGGCTGCAAAAGGCATAGCCGTAATCGCCGCCGTAAGACAGTGTGATAATATGTCCGCCGTCATGTTCATGGCTGCTGACGGCATACCGGAATCCGCTCTGATCCCACATAACAAATCCGTCTCTGTCAACCAGCATGTCACGTCGGAAGGCATAGACCTCGCCGAGTTTCATCATGGTTTCACGGAAATGATCCGGCGTCCTGATGCGGTCTTTACACAAATACATCAGGTCGGAACGATCCAGATAAACCACACGCATTTTATAGCATTTTTCAAATCCGTATCTTGCGTAGTAACGGAAAAGCCTTGGCTCCGCAGGTACCGTCACCGAATACTTCAGCTTGCGAACCTGGCCGAGCTTCTGAGCTGTCTCAATAAGCTGACGCATGATGCCCTGACGGCGGTAATCCGGCCTGGTGCAGGCGGCGTAAATATACTGCGACGGCACCAAACCTCCGTCCTCCGCTATATGAATTCCAAGCAGATGAAGCATGGCCACCGGACGGCGGACGGATTCGTCTATGTATACAAGGCAGTTTTCGGGAACGTATCTGTTTTCAAAATAAAACCGTATGTATTCCTGAGAATCCCCGAAACATGTGCGCCACAGGCGTTCCAGATCGCTTTTCATGCTGTCCTGCGGAAAAACTATCATGCTGTCAGGTCACTTCCTTGTCTTAATCTGCAATATCTTTTGCGCTGAATTTTTCCAGAAGAATGTCGGGATAATACGACAGCTTTGCCTTGCGAAGTCCCTCTTTATCCATATCCTCTTCACGGTTGACGTACTCGTACCCGGACAGTCTGTTCATCGCAAACCGGTTGTTGATCATGGCGTAAACGCCGTCGTAGTCGGTGTCGGCTTTTTCAAAATGCGTGACAAAGACCCTGCGGTTGATGGCTTCGCCCAGCGTGATGGCGACGACTCTGCCGCCGACCCTGAGCAGACCTCCGACCAGTCCCAGCATGGCATAATTCTTCAGCGCCAGTGCGATGGCCGAATTTTCCATACATAGCTCAAAGACTTCTTCCTCACTCTGTCCTTCCACTGCTTTTTGAAGCAGATCCGATGCGAAATCGATACATTCCGCCATATTGGCATCGGAAATATCCTCATAGCTCCAGTCGGGATAGCTTCGCATGAATTTGCTGATGTGGCTGCGCTTGGCGTGGAATTTCTTTCCTCTCAGCTGGATCAGGTTGTCGGTCAGATAGATATAGTCATAATCTCCCCGCTGCTCGGCAAATTCAAATTCGCCGGGGAAGGCCTCCCGCAGCTCATCGCACTGCCATTTCTCCGCACAGTAGATGATCAGCCCGGTGCCGCATTCCGCCGCATCTTTGCGCAGTACGGAAATCGCATCATGTATGTCATACGATCTGCCCATGGGATACATGTAATATATGTTCTTTTCGTCGTCCACTCCCCGTATCAACAGGGTATCGCCATACCGTGCCACTTCGGTGAAATATCTGTCCTTCCACAGCCAAAGCGTTGCGAAGGTGCAGAAGCAGCCGAAGTATTCGGTACCGTCAAAGATTTCATCTATCCATTTTTTGTCGTCCTCTGTCAGACTGTGAAAATCCAACATGATTATACATCCTGCCGTTCTATATTAGCATCAAATCAATTTGCCGCACACAACACCCCAGATTTCCTCCGAGATGTCCTGTATGCTTCTGGGAATTTCGCCTTCGCAGCAGCTGATCACATGCCAGCCCAGCCGCTCCGCCGAGTAAAGTGCGGATTCTCTGCACTTTTCCTGAAAGGCGATGTTTGACTCGTGAATATCCTTGCGGGATTCGTCGCCGCTGTATCTCCGCGACATGAGCCGCTGCGAAACCCGGGGCGGCATATCCAGATACAAAACCGCATCGGGAACAGGCAACCCCAGCAGCCGGTATTCGTAATCCTCCAGCCATTCCAGATAGCCGTCCCACTCTTCCCGCGGCAGCTTGGTCATCTGATAGACCGCATTGGACGTGGTGTATCTGTCCGCCAGAATGTTGACCCCGCCGAGATAATCCCCTTCCCAGTGCTTCTTGTAGGCGGCGTACCTGTCCACGGCGTAAAAGCTGGAAGCGGCATAGGCATTGACCGATTCCGGCGAAGTGCCGAATTCACCTGAAAGATAGCTTTTGACCAGCGCCGATGAGGTTTCAGCGTAATCCGGGAATGAAATATGCCGCACGGTGTGTCCGTGTGAAATGATCCTGTCACGCAGCAGCGCCGTCTGAGTACCCTTGCCGCTGCCGTCCAGTCCCTCAACAACGATCAGATTGTGTTTATCCAAATGCAAAACACCCCTTAACCGTATTATTATAACAAATTTTTCTCTCATCTACAATAGAAAGCGCACGAATTTTCAATATGTTAATAAAATAATGCTGAAAATCCGTGCGCAATAATTCAATTGATGTTCCTGCGAATATTTACTTTATGGCGGTTCCCTCGGGAACGATGTCGTCAACGAAAATAACCTGACATCCGCATGCGTTGTTGGTAGCGGCAAGCAGCATTCCGTTGCTCTGCACACCGGAGAATCGTGCGGGAGCGAGATTGGCCACGACAATGATCTTTTTGCCGACCAGCTGTTCGGGCGTGTAGTCGTGCTTGATGCTCGAAACGATCACACGCTCCTTGATGCCGTCAAACAGCGTGAGCTTCAGGCAGTTGGCCGACTTGCGGATTTCCTGCGCCTTGACAATTCTGCATACACGCAGGTCGATTTTGCCGAATGTGTCGATATCAATTTCTTCCTTGATGTCGGCGACCGGATCAGGCTCGCCGTAAACCTTCTCGGGGACTGCTTCGGTTTCTTCCACCGGCGGCTTGTCAAGCTCCTTTTCTTCATCGGTCTGAGGATAAGAGAAATCGAGAAGCCGGATGTAGCGTTCGGGATTGATGGCGTAAAGGAAGAGATACAGACGGGGACCCTTTTCCTTGTCGATCAGCAGCTTGTAGACATTCTTGAAGAATGCGCCCTGAAGCTTTTTAAGCTCTTTGTCGGTGATCGACGTGACATCGAAAACCTGCTTGGGAATGTCATAGAGCTGTGTATTCAGCTCGTCAAGAGAATATCCGCCCTTTTCGATATAGGCGAAAAGCAGCTCGACTTCCTTCTTTTCCTCATCGGAAAGAGAATTGTATACTTCAAAGTTGCGTGTGGCACGCAGCTTGTTGACCTGATCGGGAGCGCACTGCTCCAGCCAGTATTTCGCTCTGTCCAGACGGTCGGCAAACTGCTCGTACTTATAGGGAGTACCTATCTTTTCAAAAACGGTTTCGAGCATGGGAATATTGAAATCAACCACCGAACCCAGCTGTACAAGAAGGCTCATTGGAACGGTCTCAATGGTTCTGTCGCCGATGGTAGTGTTGTACATGATGGACTTGACATAATCATCGGCCGTGCCGTCCTTGACCGCATTATACATCTTGTCAAATTCAAAATACTGACGCAGTATGCCGTCGTCAAAGCAGAAATCAAACGCCTTGAGCGGTTCGGTCTTGGAATAAAGCCAGAGAATAACCTCCGGCTGATATATCTTGAGCAGAGCGTCAGGCGTGAGATTGAGTCCCGAAGAACCTGACATCTTGCCTGTGGTACCCTTGATGCCGATGAATTCATATCCCTGGAAAATCGGAGGCTCATAGTCAAAGATAGCCTTGGAAATCTCCTTGCTGGTGTCGTAGCTGCCGTTGACAGTGGCGTGATCCTTTCCGCCCGGCTCAAAATCAACACTTTCATACTTCCAGCGCATCGGCCAGTCAATCTTCCACGCCAGCTTGCAGTTGTGCTCGGTGTTGAAGTTGAAGGTGCCGTGGTGGCCGCAGTCACATTCGTACTCGGCGGTCATGCTTTCCTCATCGAAGGAAGTGATTTTGGTGGTGTCTTTACCGCATTCGTGACAGTAAATGCCCACCGGGAAATAGGCTTCCCTCTCGCCTTCCTTTGCGTCCTGCGTGCGGTGGCTGTCGAGAATATCGAATATTTCGCCTCTGTGCCTGATGGCGTGAATAATGTACTCCTTGTACTTGCCGCTGCGGTACATATCCGCCTGATAACGGTAATCCATCTCAATGCCGAATTTGTCGATGGAAGCCATAAATTCTTTCTCAAAATACTCGGCGTAGGTGGACGCATCGGAATCCGCAAAGGGATTTTTTACGTCCACATAAGGCATACCGATGAATTTTTCCATATCGCCGTCTGCCTTGGCAACATTGACCGGAACCTTTCTCAGACGGTCAAGTTCGTCCCATGAAAAGAGCAGCCTAGCCTTTTTGCCCTTTGCTCTGAGCGCACGTACCACAAAGTAGCTTGTCGCTATATCACGGAAATTGCCTATATGAATCGAGCCTGACGGGCTGATGCCGGCGGCGCAGACATATTCTTCCTTATCGGGATTGCGCTCTATGATGCGCTGTGCTATTTCTTCTGACCAATGCATTATTCAAAACTCTCCTGCCTAAAAATCATTTAAGAGCCTGTTCAGTATCTCCGCGTGTGCGGATGGCGAAGTCAGATTTTTCGCCAGATGAAGCCAAAACCGCAGGCAATACTTTGTGTATTAACGAGGATTTTGGCAAAATATGGCGGAAAAGATGCAAGCCAGACGTGCGTGGAGAGATACTGAACAGGCTCTAAGCTATATTTTACTGTAATTTGCCAAAAATGTCAATACGATATTGCGATTACACGGTAAAAAAATTCGGACAACCGGTGCGTCATCTGGCGGCCGGCTGCCCGAATGAAATACAATTGAGGATGAACGGATGTCAGTTGTTCGGCATCTGGTAGGTCTGGGCGTAGTTGAAGAAGTCCATTTCGGTCTCACGGAATTCGGCCGCTACATAGTACACCTTAGATTTGTCGGGAGAATCCATGAACCACATGACAAGATACTGTTTGTCTGTCGGATAGTAGCAGTACACCTGATAAGCGGAATAAGAACCCAGCGGTTCCTGGGCGCCTGTCAGCTTTTCGATCGTTTCGGTTTTTGACTGCTCCTCAAGCTGATACATTTTGGCACTTGCCGCAATGTAGGCGTCAAAATCCGTTCCGATCTGTTCCTTCATGGATGCGCAGTCGAAAACATCCATCGTGAGTATCTCATAAGGAGACTTCGCGTACTGCACACAGGTTTCCGTATTGCCGGGCGTATACCACTGATAAAACGTTTCGTCCAGCTTGAACCAGCCGACATTTTCGTTGCCGAATTCCGTTTTCTCTGAGGTTTCGGATGAAAAGATATCGTCGGATGATATATCGTAGTCATCATAGGAAGAATAATCATCATACGACGAATCATCCGAGCTTACCGAGTTTCTCTGATTGGCCATGGAACGGAAGCAGGAAGTTGACGAAAGCAGCATTACCGCACAGAGTGCCATACCGATAAATCTTTTGAAAGTCATTATAAACCAACCCTTTCCGATAAATTCAATAATACTATAGCACAAAAATATTCATCTTTCAAGTGGAAAACAGATATATCTGACAAATATTTTTCTTATCCTCGATTTCGAAGTCCCTTGGGATACCGGTTTTTAAGCCTTCCTCCGGCGCATTTGCCAAATCCCGTGACTACGTCTCCGCAGGCAACGGCAGCGTAGCCCCTGAGAGAAGCATCCACCGCTGTTTCCTCGCCGTGCAGAAACGCGGCAAGTTCCGGAGAATCCGGCGCAAACCGGATCAGGGTCCGGCATTCCTGAGGAGCCGCCGCCATAAAGAGAGCGTGCGAAGGCTCTATGCGGTTCTTCATTATTTCGCCGAGCGTCACTCCCCCACGAAGCACGCCCAGGCCTCTGACTTCCGGCATCAGATCGGGAAGCAGGTAACAGCTCTCCCCTATCCTGACGATTCTGCCATAGGGAGCCGTGTTGAAACATTCACCGAAAATCTCCGCCGCACGTTTTTCATATTCTCCGGCTTTTGTCTCCGGAAAGGCATACGACGCACCTGCAGAATCGCCTTTTTTTCTGAGCCTGGCCGCAAAGTGGCCTTCGCCGCCGTCCATCGGGAATATCCTGCGGGTCAGGGTCAGATCATATTGGTCGCTCCGGTCAAATCCTTTCCGGCCGAAGGATACACCGGCCGGTTCAAGCTCGAATTCCTGATGCCGGTCGAGAAAGGCCGCGATTACGTCCTCATTTTCCCTGAAAGAAAAAGTACAGGTGGAATACACCAGCACGCCTCCTTCACGCAGACACCTGGCTGCGCTGTCGAGAATGGCCCCCTGCCGCACGGCACAGGCTGCGGAATGTTCGGGAGACCATTCCGCAGCAGCCTGAGCGTCCCTGCGGAACATGCCTTCCCCGGAGCAGGGAGCGTCCACCAGCACACGGTCAAAATATTCCTCCAGCCTGGCGGCCAGCGCATCGGGATGCGCATTGGATACCACGCAGTTGCGCACGCCCATGCGTTCTATGTTGGAAAGAAGTATCTGCGCCCGTTTGCGGACATATTCATTGCTCCAGAGCATGCCCTTTCCCCACAGAGCGGCCGCTATCTGGGTGGATTTGCCGCCCGGTGCGGCACACATGTCCAGCACCTTTTCTCCCGGCTGTACGTCGAGGATTGTCACGGCGGACATGGCCGACGGCTCCTGCGAATAGAACGCCCCGGCATGGTGCCACGGAGAACTGCCTATTCCGCTCTCCTCCCAGTCCAGATAAAATCCGTCGCTGCAAAACGGACATTCTCTGAGAGGCAGCCCGAATTTCTCCGCCCTTTCCGCACTGAATTTCAGCGTATTGACACGTATTCCTCTGTAATGGCTCTGCTCCATGCACGCCTCAAATACGGGGTATTCTTCTTTGAGCATTTCACGCATGTCAGATAAAAAAACGCTGTGAAGATTCGTGGTATTCGTCCTCCTTTATCTGAGAAAAAATCGGTAGAGCTCGGCTTCGGGAGAAGATGAAACGGTTAAATAACTCCTGTCCCTGCCCACCACTACGTAATCATGAATTCCGACGCCTATTGTCCTCAATGCCTCCGCTATCTCACGGATCATGACCTGATCCGGCTTGCCGAATTTCGCCTTTCCCTTGGGATAATGATGAGCGATAATGACATGCGTGGCTTGCGTTCCCATCAGCATGCGAATCAATGAGCGCTTATCAACCGCTTCGGGCGAAACCAATCCCTCCTGTATCAGATGCCAGCTCAGCAGCGACTGCTTATTGTCAATGAACAGTATCATCAGACTCTCGATGCCGCAGTAGGCGAGCTTTCGCACAGCAAACTCGATGATATTCTGATTGCCCCGGATGATCTCGTTCTGCTGACGGTCGCTCAGATAAACTTCAATCAGATCGGAATACAGATGAAGAAACCGGGCCGTGTGTTCACCTACGCCTTCCATCTGCATCAATTCATCAGGCTGAGCCGAAAAGACACCCTCCAGGCTGCCGAAGCGGTTGAGCAGAGAATGAGCCAGCTCGTTGGTATCCCTCTGAGGAATCGAATAAAACAGGATCAGCTCCAGAATATTGTGCTCCTCAAATTTATCAAGTCCTTCCCGGATAAAACGCTCTCTGAGACGGCTCCTGTGTCCTCCGTGCATATGTTCGGCTGAAGGCATACGATCACTCCTAAAACAAATTTATCTACAGAGATTCTATCCGGAAATCATTTCCCGAAAAACACGCCCGGGTTGTATCGGCCAATGCCGCTTATGACCGCAGATAATACTCCGCAAGCGCCAGGTCACTCAGCTCATCAATATCCACCGAATGAGATTTCTCCATCAAAAACGGAACCTGATTGTCATTGAAGCTGGTGTTCTCGTTCAGCTCCTCTGTCTTATTGATATAAATGCAGCCGTTGACCCTGTAATACTTCGGCATATCCTGTCTGCGGCATGTGCCGGAAACATCGAGCATGGGTCTGAGCTGTTCTCCTTCAATGACTCTGATGAGCACCGGATTGTCGTCAACCTCATGAACCGATGTAAGCGAACGCTCTCCCTGCTCAAAATACTTCTCAATGGCAAGATCAATGTCCTCGCAGGTTCTGAGCGGCTGGGTCGGCTGAAGCAAAACCAGCGTGTCGTATTTTTTTCCTTCGCCTGCCAGCTTTCTCACGGCATGCAGTACAGCGTCAATGGTTTTGGAGCTGTCGGACGCCAGTTCCGCCGGTCTCATAAAGGGAACGCCGGCACCGTATTTCACGGCTGCCGCCGCAATTTCCTCATCGTCTGTTGAAACCATGACATCATCAATATACCGGCTCCTGAGTCCGGCTTCAATCGTATAGCTGATGAGCGGCCTTCCGCACAGATCAATGATATTCTTGTGAGGAATACCCTTGCTGCCGCCTCTTGCGGGAATCAATGCCAGAATCGATTTGTCATTAAACATAGTATCTTCCTCACATATCAATATCAATAAAATGCTTCTGAATTCCCATTAACCAGAATTTTTCGTCTTTGACTATTTTCATGAAGCGCTGGGTGCTGTTCCCGTCGCCGAATACAAAAGACGACAGCCTGTACCCTTCGGTGCGGTCTATCGCTTCAATGATTTCATCGGTGTTTTCGGAAACATGCTGGATATTCGTGTTTTTTTGGGGAGAATACCGGCCGCTCTGCCTGGTTCCGATATCCACGGCAGGTACTCCGTAAATGCCTGATTCCCGTATTCCCGCACTGGAATTGCCTATGATGAAATCCGCATTTTTCAGCAGCACAAGGAAGTATTCAAATCGCAGCGACGGAAACATCCGGAACCGGGCATTGTTCTTAAGGCGCTTGTATTCGTTGAGGATAACCTCAGAACCCAGATCGTTATTCGGGTAAACGACAATATAATTCCTTCCGCTTTTGATCACCGCATCGGTCACAGCGGAAATGTTGCGCCCTATCTCATCGTATTCTGTTGTCACGGGATGATACATGAGTATCGCGTATTTATCAAAAAATATGTCATATCTTTTCTTGGCCTCTTCCAGAGAAGGAAGCCGGTCGTTCATCATGATGTCAATATCCGGAGAACCGATAATGTACACCCTGCCCGGTTCTTCGCCCAGTTGGATCAGGCGGTTTTTCGCCTCATGGGTACAGACAAAATGAACATGCGCAAACTTGGAAACCGCATGACGTATGGATTCGTCTATTGTTCCGGAAATTTCGCCGCCTTCGATATGACCCACGATGATATTGTGAAGCGCACCGACGATCGCCCCGGCAAGGGCGTCCATTCTGTCGCCGTGCACCAGAATCATATCGGGTTTGATATTCTCGACATAGCCCGAAAGACATGTGATGGTATTGCCCAGATTGACGCTTGTATTCTGCGTCTGTGATAGTCCGTAGGCAATGTAGATGTTGTCATAGCCGTCTTTGATCACTTCTCGGTAGGTGCTTCCGTACAGTTCCGACAAGTGCATTCCGCAGACAAAGATATAGCCGGTAAAATCCTCGTCCCTGTCCAGCGCCTTCATCAACGGCTTCATCTTGCCGTAGTCGGCTCTTGTACCTGTGATGAACATTATTTTTTTCGTTTGATGATTCTGCATGCCGTTTATTCCTCTATCATATTCCAGCCGACCTGCGTATCGTTTTCGATGTCAACGGCAGCCTTTTTCCCTAATACAGACTCGTACTGTTCGGCAGGTATCTCTCCGGTACCCGGCCGTTTGACCCAGAGGTTTTCCTTGGTGAATTTCTCCCCGGCTTTCACCGGCCGGATGGTGACTACAGTGGCAAAGGCAAAGTCTATGGTAACCTGTTCTTCCTTTGCCGCTTCCTTTTTACCGCCGAGCATCCTGGGAATCTCTCTCGCAGCGGCAATCAGCTCGCCGCATTCCCTTTCGTCCATTGAGCAGATAACGTCCGGGCCTGGGCGGTCCTTGACATCAATAAAGTGGCGTTCCACAACGGATGCGCCCAGCGCCATCGCCGCAATGCAGGAAGTGTTGGTCAGCGTGTGATCCGAAAGGCCTACCGGCACCCCGGGAAATGCCTTCATCATCTCCTGCATGGCGCCCAGCCTGACCAGCTCCGGAGCGGTAGGATACAGATTGGTGGTGTGCATGAGCGCATAAGGAACCTTTGCTTGCTCCATAATGTCAACGGCTTTTTGGATGGCGGGAATATTGTTCATTCCAGTAGATACAATCATAGGCTTGCCGAATGAGGCAATGTGCCTGATGAGAGGATAGTTGTTAAGCTCTCCCGAGCCGATTTTGTAGGCAAGCACGCCGAAGCGTTCAAGTCTGTCGGCCGCCGCACGGGAAAAGGGTGTGCTCAGAAAAACCATGCCTTTGGACTCGACATATTTCATCAGTTCATACTCTTCCTCTTCCGAAAGAGCGCACCTCTCCATCACGTCGTAAATGGAGACGTCGCTGTTGCCCGGGATGACCTTTTTGGCGGCGTGGCTCATTTCGTCCTCTACCACGTGGGTCTGATGCTTGATGATTCTGGCGCCTGCTCGGGCGGCGGCATCCACGATCAGCTTTGCCACTTCGAGCGAACCTTCATGATTGATTCCCATCTCGGGAATGACAAGCGGTTCCTCTCCGATGCCGATTTTTATGTTGCCGATATAAAATGATGACTGCATGTTATTCATTCCTCTTTCTTTTATCGCATAGAAAACATACTTACTGTAAGATTCCTGTTTTGATTTCACTGCCGGAACAAGGCTTTATACTGTTTTTTTCTTCCGTTTGAAAAGGCCGAAGATCATTGAGCGGTTTCTGTAAAATACAGCCGCCAGCGCACAAAAGTACACTCCGGCAACAATATACCTGATAAGAGAGAACCGGTACAGCCATGTGATGACAAGCATCAGCACAATGCCTGCCGCGACAACCGTCAGCACAAACCGATTGTCGTACAGCTGCCCGAAGCCGATTCTTTTGACAAGAAACATGTGGAGCAGCAGCAGGCAGAGCAATCCTGCCAATGTGGTATAAGCCGCCGCGAGATATCCGAATTTCGGTATCATCAAAGCGTTGAGAACAAGATTGACAAGGGCGGCAATGACCGTGGCAACCGCCATTCCGAAGGTCTTTTTGTTGAACTGTTCCACATTGACATACAAGGTGTAAAGAAACTGACAGACACAGCCCATGGCGACAGGTGTAATGACATACTTTGCCTCAATATAGCTTTTGCCGCCCATAATCAGCAGCACTTCCGGTGCAAGAAGCATGATCATGATGGCAAGCACAAAGAATATCCGTATATAAGTCTTGGAAAACCGTCGGATCTCTTCATAGCTTTTGCTGTTGAGATTATCTCCCAGCCATGGAACAAGGGCGGAATTCAGCGAAGTAATCAGAAGGGTGACCAGAGCGCCGCAGCTGTAGGCCAGACTGTATACCGCAGTGGATTCCGCACCGCAGATTCTCTCTATCATTACCCTGTCCATGGAATTCAATACGCTTCCCGCCAGCAGATGAGGAATGTACGGCAGACAAATCGGAACGGCGTATTTCCAGTAACTCACTTTGATGTGTCTGCCCTTGCGAATAAAAAACAGGACGACAAAGATGCCGGCCAATACGGTCGGAATGATGGAGCCTATGATTCTTCCGAAGAGCCTGTCCTCGCACAGATAGACCATCAGCACAGAAACCAGTGCCGTTGCAACTGCCACTCCCACGGTAATAAACACCGACGTTTTGTATTTGTACAGATATCGTTCCCTTGCCTGAAAGAGATGAATAACAGGCAGAAACACCAGATAAACCAGCATGGCGTTGAGATAAATCAGATCCACATGCGTGAAGCCCGCAAGCATTTTGCCGAATGAATTGAAAAAAACAAACCAGACGGCGCACGAGACGGTATTCAATCCGATCATCGACAGAATGTATCCGTCAAAGTCATCTTCGTAATCGTATCTGGCGCTGATCAGCGATGCTTCCAGGCTGAGCGTGATGATGATATTGAATATGCTGAGCCAGGAGGTATAATTGTTGTACAGGCCGAATTCCGCCTTGGTAAGCATTCTGGTAAACAGCGGAACGGTAATGAATCCTATCGCTTTCAGCAGAAAATTGGACGCCGTGTACCATACGCCCGATCGTAAAGCTTTCTTTTTGTTATCCATATTGTATTGCCATATTCTCCGTTCAAAGTGTTTTCTGACTCCCGCGGGCTTGATTCAGTCGGCTTCCAGCTCTTTTATGACTTTTTTCTCGAAGACGTCCAGATAGGAGTCCGGCGCAAGATTGATGACCTTTCTGTTCATTCTCTCCGCAAATCCGCTCAGATAATAGAACTGCTCAAACGTGCGCTGATAGACTGCCAGCTTCTTGTACAGCTCTCCCTTTTTATATTGAAATTGTTTGTTGAGAGATACTTTTTTAACGCCATAGCTGTGTACGGTTTCCACATACACATCGTTATCCTCATCCACTGCCAGACAGGTGAATTCACTCATATCCAGCCCCGATAAATAAATGGTGCCTGAGGTGATATTGATAAAATAAAACAGTGCTGAAACGCAGACATTCTGTGCGCCCAGAATAACAAGATCACGCTTGTAAAGGTAATCCAGATAATGCTCGGCTCCCTGTCCGAAGTAGGAATATTGGCTCAGATATTCGACCTTGATATGAACATTGTCAATGTTGACATGATTTCCCTGACGTACAACAAGCTTCATCTCCCAGTCGACTTTTTGAAGGGCCTCATACAGACGCTCCATCTCGATATAGGCCGGATCATCCTTGGCATAAACCTTGCGATAATCAAAAAACAGGGGATCTATCAAAAACAGATAACCGGGTTTGACTCTGAAAAAATCCTTGTTTTTTGAAGGGAAGAAACTCACGCAGGCAATTTCGATCCCCCGTTTTTTGGCTTTTTCTAAATCAATGCGGGAAAGGCTAGGGCCATTCCCGCACAAAAGTATATCTTTGTCTGTTTTATCTTTGAATTTTGTCCGTTTGCCTTCACACAGCGTCCGAATGGCAAATAAAGAACCTTTAAAAAACGAACCTGTATCCTGAACGGCTTTTTTTATCATTCTTTTGACAATACTCAACACAATCACCCTGCACAATACGAATAATGCTATTCCGTCACGGCATGCTTCACATGACAATTCATTCTGTTTTTTGAAATTTGCTCTGAAAAGACTTTATTCATTGTACCACATTACACAGTAAAAATCAACCTATTTTTAGGCCCCGGGATCAGGCTCCTGCGCTAAAAAAGAGCAGGCAGCGGAAACGGCGCTTTATTGGCGTCATTCCACTGCCTGCTGACAGATATCATCGTTATTTGTTGAGATCGGCATTGATTTTCTTAATATTGGCACGGTACACAAAATACATCGACACCCAGATGGAAGCGTATATTCCCGCAAAAACGGCGATATAGCTCAACGCACCTTCAACGGAATGTTCCATCCAGTGACATACATAAGCAATCGGTATCATGGTGCAAACCGACAGCGCAAAATTGATCGCACTCTGCGCCGCCAGATTCAGTCTGTCACTCTCCCAGATAACGGACATCGCCGCAAACGCCACGCCCATGATTCCGCAAAGAATGAACTGCACCGCAACAGCTGTTATTTCGCTGCCCATCTGCGCTGCCATATCCGGAACGACAGGAGAATAATGTCCCTTGCACAATGCCAGCGAGGTGAAAATGGTAATGGCGTATCCGATGGTAACGCCTACAGGAAAACCGATAAGACCTCTCAATAATGCTTTTTTCATAACAGATACTTCCTTTCAAAAGTAATATGGTTTTTGTTACACTCCAAGTATTTTCTTTATTTCCGACACGTAACGCCTTGACACGAATGTGGATTCGCCGTTCTTCATCCTGACCTGAATGGTTCCGACGAAGCTGAGATCAAAATTGGCCGTCTTCTTCAGATTGATTATCTCGGAATTCGATATTCGCACGAAACTCTGTCCGGAAAGCTTTTCCTCCAGCTGATAAAGCCTCATCCGCAGCCGGAACACGCCTTTATCCGTCACAGCGAGTACTTTCTGGTTTTCGGAATAGATCCTGAATATTTCCGCCGGTGTGAGAATTTCCGCACGGTCATCGCTGAATCCCGTGATAATCTGGGAACCGGTTTCGCTGGATTCCTTGAGTCTTTTGACTGCTTCGCTCACCTCCTCAGTGATTTCCGCTGTGTTGATCACCGCAAGCGGCTCGGTGTATCCGCTGTCGATCTTAATCTCAACCTTCAAGCCTGTTTCCTCCTTTCGTTTGATTGCATGTTCATTATACCCCGGAGCTGCCTGCTCCGCAACTGTTTTTATCTACTCGGTCGATTCCGGACGATAAGTGGTATTTTCAGACCGAAAAAAACAGGCGGACGAAATACTGCTTCCGTCCGCCTGCTGTAAAAAACACAATGCAATTGTCAGTCAATTACTTCTTGGTGGCTGCGTTGATGGCATTGATAGCTGCCTGAGCTGCCATTTCCGCCTGAGCTGCCTGAGCGGCTGCCTTCTTGGCGAGCTCTTCCTTAGCCTGAGCCTCTCTCTTGGCCTGCTCTGCGATGGCGATAGCCGCCAGTCTTTCTCTCTCGGCTTCTTCGGCCTTCTTGATGGCTTCCTGCATCTGCTGAGCTTCCTGAATCTTCTGTGTAGCTGCCAGCTTGGCTGCCTCGATAGCGGCCTTGACCTTTGCTGCCGCAATGGCTTCTGCCTCTTCGGCTCTCTTTTCGGAAGCAGCTGCGTTCTCCTGTGTGGTTACGGCAACCTTCTTGGCCACCTTTGCTTCCTTGATCTTCTTTCTTGCGTTCTCGGCTTCTTCGTCCTCATAAGGAATCGGCAGAACGATGGGTTCTTCGGTCTCATCCTCAACCTCAACTTCCTTTGCCTTCCTTGCTCTCATTTCGGCAAGAATGGCCTCTTCGTCTTCTTCCTCATAAGGAATCGGCAGAACGATTGGGGGAAGATCCTCCTCATCGTCATATGGTGTTGCAATAAACTGTGACATATTGTATAGCCTCCCAAATTAATATAGAAAATTGACACACTCACTAACATGTGCGTACGTGCGTAAAATATCTCTGAATTTATTTTATCATAAATCTGAATTCAGTGCAATAATCAATTAAACAATTAGAAAATTTTATATATTTCTACAAATAACGGATAGTTTGTTCATGTATATTTGTTTATTATGCCTATGCATTTTCATCAAAAACCGGCGCAGCCGTATTGGAAACAGCGGCGCCGGTTTAATTGGTAAAAGACAGGTCAGAGACACACGGCCGAAGGAATTAATACATGCCGCCCATGCCGCCGTCCATCGGAGCAGGAGGTGCCGGAGGCTCGGGCTTATCAGCGACCAGAGACTCGGTGGTAAGCACCATTGCCGCAACTGAAGCGGCGTTTTCAAGGGCCGAACGGGTAACCTTGGTAGGATCGACAATGCCTGCGGCGATCATATCGCAGTATTCATCCGTGGCAAAGTTGTAGCCGTAGTCCTTCTTGCCCGACTTCTTGATGGTGTCGATGATAACGGAACCTTCCAGACCCGCATTGGCGGCAATCTGACGCACAGGCTCCTCAAGTGCCTTGAGCACAATCTTGACACCGGTCTGGACATCGCCGGTGGTTTCGTCAACCAGAGGAGCAACAGCGCTTATCGCATTGATCAGAGCGACGCCGCCGCCGGCCACAATGCCTTCCTCCACAGCCGCTTTGGTTGCGGCAAGGGCATCTTCTATACGGAGCTTCATTTCCTTCATCTCGACCTCGGTGGCAGCGCCTACACGCACAACCGCCACGCCGCCTGCCAGCTTGGCAAGTCTCTCCTGAAGCTTCTCTTTGTCAAACTCGGAGGTGGTTGTCTCGATCTGTGTACGGATCTGGGCCACTCTTGATGCGATGTCCGCTTTTTCGCCTGCACCGTCAACAATGGTGGTGTTTTCCTTGGTGATCTTGACCTGACGGGCCTGGCCGAGCTGATCGAGTGTCGTCTCGGTGAGCTGGAGTCCGATTTCGTCGCTGATGACAGTACCGCCTGTGAGAATGGCGATATCCTGAAGCATCTCCTTGCGTCTGTCGCCAAAGCCGGGTGCCTTGACACATACGCAAGTGAAGGTGCCTCTGAGTTTATTGACGATAAGTGTTGAAAGTGCGTCGCCTTCTACATCTTCCGCAATGATAACCAGCTTCTTGCCCATCTTGACAATCTGTTCGAGAAGCGGAAGAATCTCCTGAATGGAGGAAATCTTCTTGTCGGTGATGAGAATAAGCGCATCGTCAATGACCGCTTCCATCTTGTCGGTATCGGTTACCATGTAAGGTGAAATGTAGCCTCTGTCAAACTGCATTCCTTCAACAACATCGATGTCGGTCTTGGCGGTTTTGCCTTCTTCCACGGTGATAACGCCGTCTGCGCTGACTTTTTCCATGGCCTCGGCAATGAGGGTGCCTATGGTTTCATCGGCAGAAGACACGGAGGCTACCTTTGCGATATCCTCTGATCCGTTGACCGGCTTGGAATTGGCCGCAACGGCTTCGGCTGCCGCCTCCACGGCCTTGGCAATGCCCTTTTTGACAAACATGGGATTGGCGCCGCCTGTGACATTCTTCATGCCTTCACGGATCAGCGCCTGCGCAAGCAGTGTGGCGGTAGTGGTGCCGTCGCCTGCGACATCGTTTGTCTTGGTGGCCACTTCCTTAACCAGCTGAGCGCCCATATTTTCAAAAGGATCGTCCAGCTCAATCTCCTTGGCGATGGTTACGCCGTCGTTGGTGATGAGCGGAGCGCCGAACTTCTTGTCAAGAACCACGTTTCTGCCCTTGGGGCCAAGGGTGATTTTGACGGTATTGGCAAGCTGGTCTATACCTGACTGGAGAGATTTGCGTGCTTCCTCTCCGTAAAGAATAATCTTTGACATAACAATGATTCCTCCCTGCAAAATAACAACATGAATCGTACCGGAATTATTCGCACACTGCGAGAATGTCGCCTATGCGGACAATGACATATTCCTCGCCGTCGATCTTGACCTCGGTTCCGGAATATTTGCTTGTAAGCACCTTGTCGCCGGGCTTTACGGTCATTTCAATCTTTTCTCCGTCGACAACTCCGCCGGGACCAACCGAAATAACCTCGGCGATCTGCGGCTTTTCCTTGGACTTTGCTGCCAGAATAATGCCGGCCGCAGTGGTCTCCTCAGCCTCAACCATTTTGAGTACTACTCTGTCTGAAAGCGGTCTGATGGTCATAATAAATATTCTTCCTTTCGCTGCGAAGGCTGATGCCGTCGCATAAAATTACTTGCAAATCACCCGGGCGCTTCGCTCAAATACTTCGGCACTCTTGTCGCCCGAGCGCATTAGCACTCTCGTTCCCCGAGTGCTAACTAGTATTATAATACGTTTAAAAAAAAAATCAAGTCTTTTTCCTCATAATCACATCTATTTTACAATTTTTTCATAATGATGTTAATTTTTTAATTTGTTATTGAAGTTTTAAGCGCTATATGATATTATTTTTATGTTGTCTGTTTACGCATTATTTACTTATTCAACAAAAAGGTCGTGATATTCATGTCCAAAAAAGCGCCTGCCGCTTTGCTGTCTGTCATATTGGTATTGACGATGGTTTTATGTCTATGCACCGGGTGTGATTTTTCCACAACGATCATCAGCGATTCGGATCATCCGGAAATCGTATTCCAGGATTTTTTCAACGCCCTCAAGCAAAAGGATTTTGATAAAGCGGATTCTTTTCTTGCCGACAATTCCACCATAAGACCTTCCGATAATTCGGGCTATTCTTTTATGGAGGCTCTGGTTGATGTTTCTCTGGACAGCATGAGCTATCAGGTGATCCGCCAGCCGGAATACGACCATACCGCCGCTGTGATGAGAGTGAGTATTACTTCTCTGGACAAGGAAATGCTGATTAATTTCATCACCGACCATATGGAACAGATCCTCAATGATTACATGCTCCAGCAGGGCATCAACACCGTTGATCCGGAAGATCACGAGCAGCTGAGCCAAGTGCTGACCGCCGCTATTCTTCAGTATTCCGCCGACGCGCAGACAATCAACAACGAAATCGATGTAAACTTCATTTACTCGGACAATCAATGGAAAATCGTAGGCAACAATAACCTGGTTGTGGCTGTTTTCGGAGGTAATGTCAATGAAAAATAATAAACGGAGCCAAGCCGCCACCGCCATTTTTCTTGCGACGAGTCTTGTCATGCTGTTCGGACTGAATTTTCTTGCGTTTTCTCCCGCAACGTCCATTCGCCGAGTGGAAATGAAAAACGATCTTTCCACCGCCTATATGAACAACGAGGTGAATGAATTTCTCTCAAAAGTTGTCGGCATTGAACCCATCAGATCGCTTCCCTATGATTTCAGCACGCCGCTCACCAAACCCGATCAGGCCAACTTCTTTTCTGACGGCGGCAAACAGTGCTATAAAGACAGCACCATAGAGGTCACCTGCTGGAAGGAACGCCACCCCAACGGTTCCGAAATCGCATTTGCCGACATTCAGATCAAGCATCCTTCCCAGTTCCGCAGGCAATGGTCTTACGGCGACTACAATTCCAAAAAGAATCAATATCCTATCAATATATTTGCCGGTTCCAACGGCGTTATAGGAATGTCAGCCGATTTTTACAAGCACAGAAAATACGGCGTCATTGTACAGTACGGAACCGTTATCTGCGACAAGCGGTGCGACAAACACAAACTGGATGTGCTTGTCGTGGATTACAACGGTGACTTCCATATCTGGGACGACACGGAACTCAGCAATCACATCGCCCGAAACGGCGCGGATGATATCATGCTTTCATTCACTTTCGGCCCGGCTTTGATCACAGACGGAGTGAAATTTGATCCTTCCACCGATCAATGGTACGATCTGGGCATTCCGGATCAGATCTGCGGAAGAGCCGCAATCGGTCAGCTCGGCAAGCTTCATTACCTGCTCTGCACGGTCGGCAATCCCGGTATCTTCCGTCCTATGATGGCTGATATTCTGGCTGATAAGGGTTGCGTTACCGCCTACAATCTTGACGGAGGACAGTCCGGTACCATTCTTTTCCGGGACGAAGTCTTTAATAAAATCGCATATGTCGGCAAACAAAGGGATATGAGCGATATTCTTTATTTCGCTTCGGCGGAATGACAGAGAGGAGGAGATTATTATGGATAATCAGCTGATGCTAATCATTGGAGGAATCAAAATAAGCTGGTTTGCCGTATTCACAGCCGCGGCCTGTCTGGCCGGAATGATGGCGGCCTGTCTCCTTCGCAGATTACAGCGCAGACCGGTTTCTGATATATTCATTGCGGTGACTTTTGCCGTTCCGCTCGGACTGTTGTTCGGCAGAATTCTTTACAGCCTTTTTCCGGGCGACAGCTTCAGCAATCTCGCTGAATTCGCCGATCTCACCAACGGAGGCTTCGGTCTGTACGGAGTGCTTTTCGGCGTGTTTCTGGCGGCGGTGATTGCCTGCAGGTGTTTCAGGGCGGAAGGTCCGGGTTCGCTTCTCGACTGTCTCGCCGTGGGAGGCTCACTGGCAATCGCCGCGGGAAGATTCGCTACCTGCTTTACATCCGCCGAAACAGGCTATCAGGTGGACTTCAGATTATTCACAGTGTACGACAGCAGGCTGGATATCTACAATCTGGCGGTCTATCAGCTGGACGGTATTTATGAGTCGGTCATTTTTGTGATCTGCGCAGCCTTCTTTATCTACTGTCTCGGAAATGCCGGAAACGGCCGCTCCGATGGCAAACCCGCATTGCTGATGATTGCTCTGCACGGCACCAATCAGGTGGTGATGGACAGCATGAGAGCCGATCCCCTTAAGCTTGGCCTGAACGAGTTTATCAAAATATCCCAGATTATCGGCATTCTCTGCTGCGTCGCGGTTCTTGTCTATCTGATAGTCGATCATGTCAGACGCAACGGATTCGGAAAAAAGCATGTCATTACCATTGCCGCCATTCTGATATCCATTGTACTGGGCGTCGTCGGCGAATACCGTGTGGGAAGCTCCAATTACATAAGCAACCACGTTATCATGCTGCTCGGCATGCTGATTCTTGACGGACTTGTCATCGCTTATACATTGAAGTCTTTGAGCGGAAAACAACCGGCGGCTGCCGAAGCATTCTCTGAGGATACACCGGCGGCTGCCGCCATGGAAACCGAAGTGTCTCAGCCGGAGCTTTCGTCCGAAAAGGCGCAGCAGCCTTCCGGACAGTACGGGCAGTCCCCGGTATTTTCCGATATCGACTACGAAGCTTTGAAAAATGAACTTGACGAAATAAACTGATCTTAATAACCACGATGATTCAATACAATCCCTTTGTTCGTTTTGCCGACGTCAAAGGGATTGATTGCTCAGAGGAACGATTGATTTTCATTCAGGAAGGTGACACCCATTGGAAACACATCATTTCAAGGGAATCCTATTTGACATGGACGGCGTGATTGTGGACAGCGAAAAGCTGTACCTGCGATTCTGGCAGGAAGCCTGCGCCGCCTTCGGCTTTGAACTCAGCACCGAGCAGGGACTCAGCCTGCGCAGCAATTCTCCCGAAACGGCTGTGCCGAAATTTCTCGCCTGGTTCGGAGACAAGGCCGATTACCACCAAATACGCGATACCAGGCGAAAAATGATGGCCGATCACATCGACCGATACGGCGTCGAGATCAAGCCCGGCGCCAGTGAAGTGCTGGATTATCTCAGAAACAAAGGCATTAAAACGGCGCTGGCAACCGCTTCCCCTGTCAGGAGAGCAAGGCATTACCTGGAGCCTTGCGGACTGTATGACAAATTTGACGCCGTTGTAAGCGGAGCGGACATTTCACGCAGCAAGCCTGCCCCGGATATTTACCTCCGTGCCGCGCAGCTGCTGAAGCTATGCCCTGAGGATTGTATTGCTGTTGAGGATTCTCCCAGCGGCATCGTATCGGCCAAAACGGCAGGCTGCTTTACCGTGATGATTCCCGACCTGACGCCTCCCGACGACGAAATCACAGGAATGATTGACCTTCTCGCACACGACCTGCGGGAATTGAAAACGCTTGTTTGACAGTCGGCTTCAGAGCTTGCTTTTCATCCGCTCAAGGATTCTCTTCTCGATGCGGCTGACATAGGAGCGGGAAATATTCAGCTCACCTGCCACTTCTCGCTGGGTCAGCGGCTTGCCGCCGTCAAGACCGTACCGTTCGGTGATGATGCGGCGCTCGGTTTCCCCCAGCTCTTCCTTTACGATGCGCCTGAGCTTTTCCACTTTCATCGCCCTGTCGATGTCGTCCGATATCGTGTCGTCCACCGCAATAATATCCATCAGGGTCAGCACGTTTCCGCTGCGATCGGTTTCGATCGGTTCATTGACCGAAATATCGAGGGCGCTCTTTTTGCCGCTGCGCAGGTACATCAGTATTTCGTTCTGAATACAGGCGGCGGCGTAGGAGGAAAATTTGGAGCCTTTTTCCGGACGGAATGTATCCACCGCCTTAATCAATCCGATGGTGCCTATGGAAATCAGATCATCCACATCGGGAACCGACGCATAATACTTCTTGCTGATGTGAGCCACCAGTCTCAGATTGTGCTCGATTACCTTCTGACGGGCGTTTCTGTCACCCTGCGCCGTCAATTCTATGTATTTCTTCTCCTCCGAATTCGGCAGTCTCGGCGGAAAACCCGAAATGGACGATACGCTCAGAAAAAGGCTGTACAATCCGCTGAGCGTCTCGAAAAGCGCTTCCCCCAACATCGATGCAATGTTCACGGCTACTTCCCTCCAGGAATCACACTGACGGCGCATGCCGTCAGTTTTTTTATATCATTTTATTCCGTGAATCTGTGCTTCGTGCCTGTCCGAACGGATTTTTTCCCGCCAAATCTGTATTATGTATGGTAATCACACCCGGCAGTTACGGGCAATGATTGATCACGGGTAAATTTGTCGGTTGATCCTTTTGGGACCCCCTTTTTTCAGTGCAACAGTAAAAAGGAGCGTGCCGGTTTGAGTAAACGCACCACCTGCTTTGATTATTACACCTTTACACCGGATCTATTTTCTTGCCTTGAGTGCCGGATGTGAACAGACACGGCCCGACGCACGGCTTGTTTCAATCCCAAAAGGATCGTTTTTGTGTCTGCATAAGTATTATTTGTCTATATCACATTAATTATTCGCTCTCTCCTAAAAAATAATAAAAAAATTTATTAAAATTTACTGGATTTTGCCTTATTTAAAGAATTTCTCCTTGAAAAATGACGCATTACATGGTAGAATTGTTTTGTAAGCTGATTACTTCAAGTAATTGGAAATTCATTTTTTATCTAGGAGGACGAAATATGAGCAATATTTTGTTTGTAGGCTCGGAATGTGATCCGTTTGTCAAGACGGGCGGTCTTGCCGACGTTATGTCCGCTTTGCCCAGAGCGCTTGCCAATCAGGGCGATCTGGACGTGCGCGTCATTCTGCCCAGATACACCTGTATCCCCGAGCATTTCCGCAACAACATGACCTATGTCACTCATTTCTACATGGACTTCACACGTGACTGCCATATGTATTATGTCGGTCTGATGGAGTACTGGTGGAACGGTGTGAGATTCTACTTCATCGACAATGAGTACTTCTTCGGCAGAGGCAATCCTTACACCGATATGGCTGGCGATATCGTTCCCTTTATTTTCTTCTCCAAGGCCGTTCTCGCATCCATGTGCGCTATCGGTTTCCACCCGGATATCATTCACTGCCACGACTGGCAGGCGGCTCTGGTTCCTGTTTATCTTCACACTGTTTATGAGGGCAATCCCTTCTATAACGGCACAAAGACAGTGCTGACCATTCACAACCTCCACTTCCAGGGCATCGCCAATATCGATACGGTCAAGTATCATTCCAATATTCCTGAGTACGCATTCTCACCCGACCGCCTTGAGTTCAACGCTGACGCCAACATCATGAAGGGCGGCATTGTTTACTCCAATTTCGTCACTACCGTCAGCCACACCTACGCCAATGAAATCAGAACGCCCGAATACGGCGAGGCGCTGGAAGGCGTACTCAACGATTACGCCTACAAACTGGGCGGCATCGTCAACGGCGTTGACTACGATGTATACAATCCCGGCACCGACTGGTACATCTACGACAGATACGGTGTGGATAACTTCGCCGACGCAAAACGCTGGAACAAGGAAAAGCTCCAGGGCGAACTTGGCATGCATCAGGATGTCAACAAGTTCATGATCGGCATTATCTCCCGTCTGACCGACCAGAAGGGTCTTGACCTCATCAACGCCGTCATGGATCGCATTGTCGACGATCACACACAGGTCGTCGTCATCGGTACCGGCGACAAGAAGTACGAGGACGCTTTCAGAGGCTACGAGTGGAACCACAAGGGTTCTGTCTGCTCCAACATCATGTATTCCAACGAGAGAGCCCACAAGCTCTACGCCGCCGCAGACGCCATTCTCGTTCCCTCCCGCTTTGAGCCCTGCGGTCTGACCCAGCTTATCGCCATGAGATACGGCACCGTTCCGATCGTCCGTGAAACCGGCGGTCTGAGAGACACGGTTCAGCCCTACAACGGCTTTGACCACACCGGCACAGGCTTCACCTTCTACGAGTACAACGCTGAAGTCATGCTTAACGTCATCAACTATGCAAAGCAGATCTTCTTTGAGGATCGCTTCGGCTGGGAATGCATCGCAAGACGCGGCATGGAGTCCGACTTCTCATGGTACCGTTCCGCAGGCGACTACAGAAATATCTACAATTGGCTCATGAGCCAGTGGTAATGCTTTTGTTGCGCTTCCCCTTTTATTCAAAATAATGAAGGCCCCGTTTTATGAGACTGATTGGCTCATGAAACGGGGTCTTTTTTCGTTTAATTTTTCGTAGAAATGATTTGACGGTTTTCCTGCGGAAATTCCTTGCCGCTTTCATCACTATTATCGCCTGTTTTGCTAATACTAATTTTCAGCTAAAATCAGGCTTTCTTTGCGGCCTATTTTGCGCCCTGCGGCGTCATCGTCCTAGGCAGGCGCCAGCCTGCCGTCGTCCTGCTGTCGACGAGTCGACAGCTATTCCTTGCAGGACACAAAATATCCTCGCAAATAATTGTCTACTTTCAACCGAAAATTAGTATAAAACAGCTCTGCCGCTGATGTGACAGAGCTGTTTTTTTATTCTTATTTGTATTTATACTGATCGGTGTTGTAGTCGAGGATATACTCTCCGGTTTCCTCATCAAATCCGACCACATACTTCCAGTTGTAGAACTCCCTGTCGCTTCTGAACACCCGTTCCTTCAGCCTTCTGCGGTAGGGATTGCTTCTCCAGGTCTCGTTGGTGGTGGTCTTGTTGCTGTCCACTTTGAAGAAGGTGGCGCAATTGGGATTGGAGCTTCTGAAGCGTTCCTGTTCGTCCTTTGGCGTGGTGCGTTCAAAAATGACAATCTCAAGGTTCTCATGATTGTACAGCGGCGAAAGATCGGTGATGTCCATGCTGCCCCACAAGTTGATGTATTTGAGATTCTGCAGTTTTCTGAGCGGCTCGACACTTTTCACCTTGTTGGTGGCGTTCATCTCGATGAATTCCAGCTTTTCCAGCTTGGCAAAGGCCGAAATATTCTTGATCTTGTTGTCGGTCAGAATCACCGCCCTCAGGTTTTTCATTGAGGCGATTCCCGAAATATCCGTAATTCTGCTGTGTCCGAGATCCAGCGCTACCAGGTCGGTGCAGTACTTGAACAGCGGTGCGTAATCATCCTGCGTGTAAACGCTCTTGCCTTCGCTGTTGAGGGTCGAAAAGGCCACCGCATCCGTGCGCACATACCATTTTCTGAAGTGTACCATCCAGACAAACTTGATGTCGGGATAAGCTTTGGTCAGCTTTTCCATTTCACTGTCGGAGAGTCCGCAGCCGCACATGTCAATCTTCTTAAGGGAATTCATCTTCGGCAGAACCTCGTCGAGTCCGGCCTTCACTTCATTGAAGGTATACCTGCTTCCGCGAAGGTCAACCAGTTCATCCTCCGTGCCTACGCTGTGGCCGAGAAAAACGATCGGCTCATTCAGTTTTACATCCGGGTGAGACGCAATGATCTGACTGACCAGCTCGGTGCTGGTGCATTGCCTTACGTCCATCGTCCTGAGATTTTTGAAGAAGTTTAACCTGTCGGCGTCTTCCTGTGTGATTTCGCCTTTCAGCACAATCGAATCGGCGTCCGTCCTGTATGTCTGACCGCACAGCTCGACATTGATCAGCACCATGCAGCCCGGTAATTTTTCCGAAAGCGCTTTGTAAGTATCGTCCGATACGTCACAGCCTGTCAGATCGAGCCTGACAAGACGATTCAGCGCCGCAAAAAGCGCCTGCGTGCCGGCATCGGCATTTTCCACCGAGAGCTGAGCGGTCTCTGAATCATACACCTGTCCGTTAATATCCACCCGGCACACCAGATGCGCTCCCGGAACATGATCGAAAAAATCAATACATTCAGCCGCCGTGAGCACTCTGTCCAGAAGCACCACCTTTTTGAGCGACTGACAGCCGTAAAGGAAGGAAAGATCCTTGACCGGCGTATGGGTCAGGTCAACCGTCTCCAGCGACTTGAGCCTGGCAATCGGGGAATAATCTTTGTAATCGCTGCCGCTCAGATCGACCTCTGTTTCGTCGGAGGAAAACATCTGATGCTTTCCGAAAAGGTCGCCCAGAATGGCATGGGTATTGATATAAAGGAAGGCTCCCAGCGCAATCACACAAAAAGCCATCATCGTCAGAAGCAGCGTCCACTTCAGTCCGCCGCCGCGGTTTCCGGGAGCTTTTTTCTTCGGGGCATCAGAAGCCGCCGAGGAAGGAGCCTCCTCACGGCTCTCCATTGCGGAGGAATCCGCCTCCGTCTGTTCCGAAGGAGGAATTGCCGCAGGGGTCTCCTCCTGCGTCAGGGAAGCGTCCTCACTCTGGGAAGGCTGTGAAGGCGCGGTATTCATCGTTTGAACATTCTGATTCTGATAAGTGTCAAACACTCCGCCGGCTGTATCCAGCGAATTGGCTTCTCCGAACTGATTGGAAAGGTCGTCCGGAAAGATCGGATATCTGGTACCCACTGGCAGTCACCTCTGAATAAAATTTTTGATACGTTTCAATTTATTATACATTTGAGGAATAAGATTGTCAACCAAAAGGTTACGGCGCCATTGTTAAATTACTATGAAAAAAACAAAAAGCTGTCCCGTCAGTCAATGGAACAGCCAAAACAAATGGAGCGGAATACGAGGCTCGAACTCGCTACCTCCACCTTGGCAAGGTGG
>CAMHJC010000016.1 GCA_946185345.1 uncultured Clostridia bacterium | reverse complement strand
ATCAACGCCGCTATGAAGGCTGCTGCTTCCGAGTCCTTCGGCTACAACGAGGATCAGATCGTTTCTTCCGACGTTATCGGTATGAGATACGGTTCTCTCTTCGATGCTACCCAGACAATGGTTGCCAAGATTGCTGACGATCTCTATGAGGTTCAGGTTGTTTCCTGGTACGACAACGAGAATTCCTACACCAGCCAGATGGTCCGCACCATCAAGTACTTCGCAGAGCTTGCGTAATTTGATTCTCGCTTCAGGATTATACATTTAATAGTCATTCGGATTATTGATAATTATTCCGGCAGTTTGTTAAAGTAATTGCAATTCTGCCGGAATTTTTATCTTAATGGTGGTCATATTAAATTCATAATTACAAAAATGATAAGTCATAAATATATGATAGAATTTTCAAAGGCTGATGATATTCTTCAGCTAAATCCTGAACCGCCAGATTTGGTTGGGGAATATTATTAGATGTGAAAGGAATTGATGCCGCTTGAAGTTGAATTTCATAAAGAAAAAGACAACTCGCCGGGATGAAAAGAAGAAAAAGCTCACTTTGAGAAATAAGGTCATTATTGCGCTGGGCGCTGTTCTTTGCGTTGTGGCCATACTTCTGGCCACGACTTATGGCGTGTTTCTTCATTATTATAACAAGATGAATATCACGTCTCTTGATGATGATTATGAGATCGTGACCAAGATTGACCTGGAGGATGACGACATCAACGAAAGTGAGCTGACTCCGGAAGAGAAAAAACAGCTTGACGAACTGATCAAGGACGCTGAATCGACAAGGAAAGATCCGGATCAGGAGCAGGATCCGGATCAAAAACAAACCGAAGAAAAAGAAGACATTACGGTTGACAAAAAAATCACTAGCAGCAGAAACGTCACCAATATTCTGCTGCTCGGCACGGACAGCCGCGCAAAGGGGAACAAGCGCAGCCGTACGGATACAATGGTTATTCTTTCCATTGACAAGTCCACCAAAAGGCTCATTATGACCTCAGTCATGAGAGATACGTATGTGTCTATTCCCAAGGTCGGTAAAAACCGACTCAACGCCGCATTTGTTTTCGGCGGTCCCAGACTTTTGTTTGATACGATTGAAAAGAATTTCGGCATTCACCTGGATAAATATGTTCAGATAGATTTTTACAATTTCATTAATATGGTTGACGCTGTAGGAGGCGTTGACATCAAGCTGTCATCTGAAGAAATAAAAGTCATGAACAAGACTTATCTGCCTTATATCAACAAGAGCATCAGCAAAAGCAAGCGGGGAAAACTGCTCGATCCGAAAAAGCCGGGCGTATATCATCTCAACGGAGCGCAGGCGCTGGCCTATTCCCGTATCAGGTATGTTGGCACCGACTTCGGCAGAACGGAGCGTCAGCGCACTATATTGACAAAGATCATCAAGAAAGCAAAGAAGATGAGCGCTTCCGAGATCAATCATTTAGCCGATGTGGTGCTTCCGATGGTGACAACCAATCTCTCACAGGGAGAAGTCATGTCGCTGCTCATCAATGCGTCTGATTACTTGAATTATGACGTCGTATCCGGCAGAATGCCGATAGATGGCTCCTATAAGTATCTGACCATCAGAGGCGCTTCGGTGCTGGGCGTCAATTTTGCCGATAACCGCAGGTATTGGTATAAATTGGTTTACGGAAAAAGCTGACATCCGGATGGCGCTTTATCTATTATCTTCAGACAGTAATTCAGGAAGGAATGAGTAATTGTGAGTAATTCAGGAAGGTCAAGCAAAAAAAGATCGGGCGGCAAAAGAAATGTCGGCAAAAAGATTCTCTATATCTTCACCTCTTTGCTCGGCGTTGTGGTTATCCTGATGTCGGTTGCTTACGGTGCATTTTATCACTACTACAGCAAGATGAATATTACATCCGATAAGGACTTTGAGTATGTCTCCAAGCTTGACATTACCGAGGGCGAGGATATTGACTACAGCAAAATGACCGATGAAGAGCGTGAGGCTCTGAACTACGATTCGGATACCTCATCTGACCAGGAGCTTGTTTATAATTTTACCGATGATGTGGAAAATATCCTTCTCGTCGGTACCGACAGCCGTCATAAGGGTCTTTATCGCACACGTACCGACGCAATGGTGCTTGTATCCATCAACAAAACCACTCACAAGATCTTTCTCACATCCTTTATGAGAGACCTGTGCGTGGATATCAAGGCCGGAGGCAATCACAAGGAAGCGGGAAAGGATAAACTCAACGCCGCTTTTGCCTACGGCGGATCAAGCATGATGTTTGATACATTCAAGGAGAATTTCGGCATACCGATCGACAAGTATGTCCACATGGACTTCTTCTGCTTCGTATCAATGGTCAATTACATCGGCGGCATTGATCTTTACGTCAAAGCCGACGAAAGAAAGGTAATGAATGAAGTTTATATCTTTGAGATGAACAAGCTGTATAATCAGCCGCTGGATAAAGATAAACTTCCTCTCAAGACCGGCATGGTTCACCTCAACGGCAAGCAGGCACTGGCTTATACACGCGTGCGCTATGTCGGAGGGGGCGATTTCGGACGCACGGAACGTCAGCGCAAGGTGCTGGAGGAAATCATGAAAAAGGTAAAGACCATGAGTGCCTCTAAACTGAGCAAGTTTGCGGAGACATGTCTGAGACTGGTCACTACCAATCTGTCTCAGACCGATGTCATGTCGCTTCTGGTCGGTGCGCCGGATTATATGACCTATGAATCATGTTCCGCCAGAATACCGATTGACGGTACCTACAAATCCGGCAAGGTGCAGGGAACCTATCTGATCACTGCCGATCTGAAGAAAAACGCCGATTATTGGTACAGTCTGGTTTATCTTGACAAGGATATTTCAGCAGAAATTCTCCAGAAAATCAAGGATGAAAAGGCCAAGGCCGAGGAGGAAGCGGAGAGCAATCCGGAGGAAGATAACGGCACCTGAGACGCCTGCGTTTTTGTAATAATCCATTCATGAATAGGCAGCCGAGTCATTTGTAGGATGATTTCTACAATGACTCGGCTTTTTTTGAAAAATGCGAAAAAAAGCGAAAACAGCCGCATTTGCGAGAAAAAATGAGATTGAAAAAAATAAAGCATGTAAAACTGACTTTTTCTGACTTTGACTTTTTTTGACCAATAAGTATAATAGTAATCACAAAGGTCAAGGATAGTCAAAGACAAAGACCTTTAGGAGATGATTATCAAATGAGAATGAGCGAACAAGTGGCGCGTTACATCATGGAGATGCTTGACAGTCGGGACGGCACGGCGGAGATCCGCCGCAACGAGCTGGCGGATCAGATGGGCTGCGTGCCGAGCCAGATCAATTACGTGATCACATCGAGATTCACGCCGGAGCAGGGATATGTGGTCGAGAGCCGACGGGGCGGAGGAGGATTTATCCGCATCACGAGGGTTCAGCTCAGCGGCACCTCGGCACTGATGCATGTGGTCAACAGCATCGGCGGCGATCTGGACGGCAATTCGGCCCGTATGTTGATAGTCAGCCTGGCCGACAGGGGAGCGGTCAGTGATGCGGCGGCCGAAATGATGCTTGCCGCATGCAGCGACAGCGCTCTCAGGGTACTGCCGCAGGAATACCGGGATATCGCAAGGGCAGGAATTCTCAAGCAGATGCTTATCCGGTGTACAGTCAGCCAATAATGATTTTGCAGACAAACAAAAGATTAAATTACAAAGGGGAATGAAAATTATGTTGTGTGAAAAATGCAAAAAAAACGAAGCGACAGCTTATATCAAGACCAATGTGAACGGCGACGTCCACGAGTATCATCTTTGCGGCGAATGTGCCGCCGAGATGCAGAACAGCGGAGCATTTGGCTCCATGTTCAACGCCTTCAGCGCCTTTGAAGGCATTGATCATCTTTTCAGCCCGATGATGAGCGGATTCGATATGGTAAGCAGTCTGCTCAGCTCGCCTTTCGGAAGCTTCGGAGCCATGCCTTCGCTCACTTCCGGCAAGAGATGCTCGGTCTGCGGCTCTGATTTCAGATCTATTGCCGATTCCGGCAAGGTCGGCTGTCCGAATTGCTACACCGAATTCAAAAGCCGTCTTGCGCCGACCATAAAGAAGATTCACGGCAACACTGTCCACTGCGGCAAACATTCCAAGGTCACTACGCAGGAGAGCAGGGAAAACGAGACCGCAGAGCTGAAAAAGCAGCTTGCTGAGGCGGTTCGTACCGAAAATTACGAGCTTGCCGCCGAGCTGAGGGATAAGATCAAGGCCATGGAAGCCTGATTGTCCGGAATCGTTGCAGCAACGACAGCCGAATAATAAACAGAATAACGGAGTGAATGAATATGTCGGAAAACAACAATATAAAAAAATGGTATGAGTCGGAAGGCGAAAAATCCGATGTGGTGATAAGCACCAGAATCAGGCTTGCGAGAAATCTGAACGGTTATCCGTTTCCTCATCTGATGAGTTACGATCAGATGAAGGAGGTCAATCAGAAGGTCAGGGACGCTCTGATGGGCGGCAATTCGGCACTGCGGGACAGCTTCCGCTACATTGAAGCGGAAAAAGCCACGGCGGTGGAGCTTGCCTCGCTCGCCGAAAGGCACCTCATCAGTCCGGAATTCGCCTCCAATCCGAAGGGAAGAGCATTGCTGCTGATGAATGACGAATCGGTCAGCATCATGCTCAATGAAGAAGATCATCTGCGGATTCAGGTCATGGGCAGCGGATTGCAGTTGGAAAAGGCTTATGACATGGCCGACAAGATCGACACGCTGCTTGACGAAACGCTGAATTTCGCCTTTGACGAGGAATTGGGCTATCTCACCGCATGTCCGACCAATCTCGGCACAGGCATGAGGGCTTCGGTAATGCTTCACCTGCCGGCTTCGGAATCGGACGGAACCCTTCGCAGAGTGGCCGCAAGTCTTGACAAGATCGGAGCCACTATCAGAGGAAGCTACGGTGAGGGAAGCCAGTCGGTAGGCGCTATGTATCAGATTTCCAATCAGGTCACGCTGGGAATCAGCGAAAAGGACACGATATCCAATCTGACAGAGATCACCAGCCGAATCATCGACCTTGAAAAGAAATGCCGTGCCAGACTGCTGGAGAGCGAAAGCTATCAGGACAGTGTCTGGCGTGCGCTCGGTATATTGAAGAGCGCCAGGGTGATGAGCAGCGAAGAATTTGTGCGGCTTTACTCCGCTCTGCGTGTCGGCGTTGCGGAGGGTCTGGTGAGCGGAATGACGCTCGGCAGGCTTGGCGAAGCGTATGAATCAGTCCAGCCGGCAAGACTTATGGAAAAATACGGCGAGAGCATGAATTCCTCCCAGAGGGACAAAAAGCGCGCCGAGCTGCTTCGGGAGATTTTCAGGGAAACCGACATCGCCTGATTGAAAAACTGTAAAAATATTTGGGGAACGAAATTAAAACGAAACGGGGGAAAAGAAAATGTATAACTTCAAGGGATTCAGCGAAAAAGCCAACATTGCGCTCAATCTGGCATTTGAGTGCGCTCAGAATATGGGACACACATTTGTCGGATCGGAGCACATACTTCTCGGTCTGCTCAAGACCGATTCCTGTGCGGCGCAGACTATTCTCAACGACAACGGCCTGACAGACGAGGCCGTAACAGAGAAGCTGCTTGAAATTCACGGCCAGGGCGTGAGATGCAGTCTCAATCCGAACGATATGACCGCAAGGGGAACACGCACATTGCAGGCGGCCAAGAGCATTTCCAACCGCATGGGACACGGATATGTCGGTACCGAGCACATTCTTCTGTCACTGATTCAGGACAGCGAGAGCTACGCAGTCAGATTCATTCAGGAACTGGGCGGCGATATTCAGGGGATTGTCAACGGTCTCAACAGGCTGTTCAGCGGCGATGATTCCGACGAATACGAGGAGGAATCAGGCTTCGGCCAGCAGTCGCCCTTCGGAGGATTTTTCGGAATGGGTGGACAGAGTCCGTTCGGCTCGCAGGAAAGCGCCAGCGGCAAGGGAAAAGGCAAGAGCCTGCAAAAATACGGCCGTGACCTCACCGCCGAAGCCAAAAAGGGCAAGATCGACCCGGTCATCGGCCGTCAGAAGGAAATCGACAGAGTGATACAGATTCTTTCCCGCCGCACCAAAAACAATCCCTGTCTGATCGGCGAACCCGGCGTCGGCAAGACGGCCATTGCCGAGGGACTTGCCCTTAAGATTGCCGAAGGCGAGGTTCCGGAGTCGCTCAAGAACAAGAAGATTGTCGATCTGAGCCTTACCGGAATGATCGCCGGCTCGAAGTACAGGGGCGAATTTGAAGAGAGAATTCAGTCGGTCATTGACGAAGTGGTCAAGGACGGCAACACTATTCTCTTCATCGACGAAATTCACACGCTGATCGGAGCCGGTTCAGCGGAAGGCGCAACCGATGCTGCCAATATACTCAAGCCGATGCTGGCGAGAGGAAGCTTCCAGGTCATCGGCGCCACCACCATCACCGAATACCGCAAGTATATCGAGAAGGATTCGGCGCTTGAACGCCGTTTCCAGCCGGTGCTTGTCGGAGAGCCGACCGAGGAAGAAGCCGAGCAGATTCTGCTGGGACTGCGTGACAGGTACGAAGGTCACCACAATGTCAAGATCAGCGACGAGGCGATTCAATCGGCAGTCAACCTGTCGGCACGCTACATCGCCGACAGATACCTGCCGGACAAGGCCATTGACCTCATCGACGAAGCCGCCTCCCGAGTGCGGCTCAGAAGACAGACCGCTCCGGACGATGTAAAGGAGCTGGAAGCACGGTTGAAGCAGGTCACCGCCGACAAGCAGGAGGCCGTCAATAATCAGGATTACGAGCGCGCGGCCAAGCTGCGTGACAGGGAAAAGGAAATTGCGGCAAAGCTGGAGGACCAGAAGGCGGCATGGAAAAAGAAGAATGACGGCCGTGAAGCCACCGTCACCACCGAGGACATCGCCGAGATTGTCTCCCAGTGGACCGGAATTCCCGTTGTGCAGCTCACCACAGAGGAAAGCCAGCGCATGCTGAAAATGGAGGATATTCTTCACGAGCGAATCGTCGGTCAGCACGAAGCGGTTACGGCAGTGGCCAAGGCCATCCGCCGGGGACGAGTCGGACTGAAAGACCCGAAGCGCCCGATCGGTTCATTCCTCTTTATGGGACCGACCGGCGTAGGCAAGACGGAACTCTGCAAGGCTCTTGCGGAAGCACTTTTCGGAGATGAAAATGCCATCATCCGGCTCGATATGTCGGAGTATATGGAGAAGCACACCGTCTCCAAGCTCATCGGCTCGCCTCCGGGCTATGTAGGATATGACGAGGGCGGCCAGCTCACCGAGAAGATTCGCAGACGGCCTTATTCTGTGGTTCTGTTTGACGAAATCGAGAAGGCGCACCCGGATGTGCTCAATATCATGCTTCAGATCCTGGGCGACGGCAGAGTGACCGATTCGCAGGGCAGAACGGTGGATTTCAAGAACACTGTCATCATCATGACTTCCAACCTCGGCGCCAGAATCATCACCGGCGGAGCCAACGCAATGGGATTCGGCCAGTCGGACGAAAACAAGTCGCAGCAGGAGTATGAGGATATCAAGGCGGCCGTGATGAGCGAGCTGAAAAACACCTTCAGACCGGAATTCATCAACCGTCTGGACGACATCATCGTATTCCGCAAGCTGAGCGAGGAGGACGTGGAGCAGATCGCCGAGAGAATGCTCGGCACACTGGCAAAGCGAATCCGCGACATGGATATTGAGGTGGAATTCGAGCCGAGCGTGGCAAAGGCCATCGCAAAGCACGGGTTTGATCCTGTGTACGGCGCAAGGCCGATCAGGAGAGCCATTCAGTCGGAAATCGAGGATAAGCTTTCCGAGAAGGTACTGGAGGGTCAGGTAAGACCGGGCGACAGCATTATTGTCAGCTATGACGATGAGCTGAAGATTTCCAAAAAGTAAGTTTTTGAGAATAGAATAATCATGATAAAAAATCCCGAAGCGGGACGGACTTTGAACCGTCATCAGCTTCGGGATTTTTTTGATGTTATTGATGGTGGAGAATGGAAGATTACTTGTTTTCGATCTTGTGGTTCGCCATGTACTCCTCAAATTCCTTTGCGGAAATCGGCTTGGAATAGAAGTACCCCTGAATGAGGTCACATTCGGTGGTTTTGAGGAAATCGACCTGCGTCTGTTGTTCAATTCCTTCTGCAACAACCGTCATATTCAGCGATTTGGCGAGGTCAATGATGTTTTTGACCACGATGTTGGCGCGGTTGATATCGGTGACATTGCGGAAGAATTCGCCGTCAATCTTGAGTGTGTCAAACGGCAGTTCCTTGAGCAGATTGAGGGAGGAATATCCCGAACCGAAATCGTCCATGGAAACGGGGAAACCCATTGCGCGGAGCGTGTGGATGGTGTTGATCAGGGTTTCCATATCGTCAAAACAGGCGCTTTCGGTCAGCTCGATATCAATGTATTTGTGAGGTACGCTGTATTTGTCGACGATGGCACATATTTCATCTGCGAGATTCGGATTGCTGAGCTGCACACGGGAGACATTGACAGAAATAGGTACGGTCTTGTATCCCTTGCGCAGACGGTTTCGCTGGAACATACAGAGCTGTTCGAGAATATAATTGTCCACCGGGCCGACAAAGCCGTTCTTTTCAAAGAGCGGAATGAATTTGCCGGGGGAGATGAATCCCTTTTGGGGACTGATCCAGCGCACCAATGCTTCCGCACCGCCGAGAGCGCCGTCTTTGACACGGTGCTTTGGCTGGATAAACAGCTTGAATTCATCATTTTCGAGGGCGGCGTGCATTAACTTTTCCAGCTCGTGTTCCTCTGTCATCCGGGTGCGAAGTTTATCGTCGAAGTAGGCAACCGTGTTGACTTTGACATCGCCGGTGGACTGTTCTGCGATGCTGGCCATATCGGCGGCGTGAATGATGTCCTTGTCGTCGCCGGTCAGAAGATAGACACCGACCGACAGCGAGACATTTTCGCTGTTCGGGCCGTCCTTCATACGCTCAAAAAAGCTGTCGATCCGGCTGTTCAGTTCATCGACCGATGAATAAGACCACAGCACAACGAAAATATCGTTGCTCCGTCGGGCGGCATATTCCCTCGAAGAACACATCTGTTCAATGGTCTGGGCGACGTATCTGAGCAGCTGGTTGCCGGCCTTGTGACCGTAATAATCGTTGTAAATGGTGAAGCGGTTGATATCGACGCAGAGTGCGGCGTGTCTGCTCTTCCACCAGCTCTTTCTCGTGAGGTGGGAATTGCACACCGTCACGAATTTGTGCCAGTTGGCGCACCCTGTCACCTCGTCGGTGAATGCGAGGGAGGCGATTTTCTGCCCGTTTTTCCACTGGAGGAGCAGCAGAACCGCCATGGTCACGAAGAAGATCGCCACGATGGCGAAAAGCAGTACCCGGCTGAGCACAATGAACGAAACCGTACTGTCGGGAAGCTGCTCGGACAGCACATAATAAAGCGTCCAGTCGTTCGTTCTGAGCTGCTTTTTATGGTAGATGCTGCTGTAGACGTCCCTTCTGTTGATCATGCTGAAGACGCTTCTGGAACCGGTCAGATCCACGTCAAAATAATCGGTATGATCGAAATAAGTGCGGGAATCTTCCTTTTGGCCGGAAGCGTCCTCGTCCTCCTGCGCCTCCGCATCGTTGATTGAACCGTACTCACGATAACGGTAGTCCTTTCCGTCGGCCAGCTTGTATTGCTTGATATAGCGGTAGAATGAGCCGCCGGTCGAACGGTCGGATGACATCACCAAAGCTCCCGAACCGTCGAGAATATACATTCCGGAAAATACGTTGGGTTCGCTTCCGGTGAACGCCGCCACGTCAAGCTCATCCGATGCGAGACCCACAAGGATGGCCAGGTTTCCCTCCTCGCCGGCAACAGGTGCGTAATAAACGATAACCGACTCGGTGCCGTCGTCAACATGAAGAATAGTTTTGCCGGAAATGCCGGTATGGCCGGCAGCGGCATCCGGAAAGAAGTCGAGGTCACCCAGCGAAAAGACCTTGCCGTTGCAGTCGTATGCCTTTCCCTCCATATCGGAGACAAGCAGGTGGGCCATTCCGCTGTACTTTGTCAGCTTTTTGAAGGGCTTGGCCTTCTTCTTGAGCAGGCCGGCGAAATCCTTTTCCGAACCGGAAAGCGATTTGGCGGCGCCGGAAATAAACTCCGATTTTTCGTCAAAACTCTTCTGTACATTTTCCGCTGCCTGCCGCATGGAATCTCTGTTCTGGTAATATTTCTCTGTCCGCATGCTGGCGTCGGATGAATGAATCACTTTAATTGTGAATGCTGTGATCAATGCGAACAGCGCCACGCTTACAGCGATTATCAGTGGAAGCTTGTTTTTTTGCGGTTTCAAGTCTGTCACTCCCCAATAATATGTCAGTTCATTGAACAGCGGTTCCGGTCGGAAAAACATCCGGCCATGACCGGTTCAATTGATTCTATCATAACATAAAGCCGAGCCAATTTCAATATAAATTATACAAATTACAAAAAACAAATCCGGAATAATTATTGCATTTAGTAAAAAACGTCGGGAAATTCCGGAACATCCTGGCGGATGGACTCATATTATTGATGTATGAAGATTTCAGACGGATGGAGGCTGCAAGATGGACGGATTATGGATATACCTGATGCTGGTTCTGGCGGTTGTTGTCATTCCTTCGGCGGTCATTGCTGTCGGAATGTGGAGCGGTCTTTCGGACAGACCGGAGAAAGGCTGCGTGGTGCTGCCTGTTTCGGGACATGTGGAGGACATCGAACTTCGGGTGCGCGCGGCAGTATTTCACAGGCGGCGCACCGGCACGGAGATTTACATCGCCGATTTCGGAGCGGACGCTGAAACTGCCGAAATTGCTCACAGGCTTTGCCTGGAACTGGACGCCGTGGAATGGATGACCGCCGCCGAACTGTTTGTGAAGCTGAATGAGATGGCTTCACGGAATTCCTGACATCGTTTTGCCCTCAGGGCGAATGGGGGGAAAACCATGTAAATTTTGCATGAAATATGTGAAATTCATTCGGCATGGAATAATCTCAAAAATCCTATTGGAATTTTGCGGAAGATGTAGTATAATTAAACGATAGGACAGTGATTGACGGAGGAGGTGATTCAATTGCCCGATACAGGAAGAGGCAGAAACGAGCTGGACGAAATCAGCGGTACGGTGGAAGATATCTCCTTCCGCAGCGAACAGAGCGGATTTACCGTGCTGGAACTTGACGTGGAAGATGAGCTTGTAGTCGCGGTGGGCGTGCTTCCTCCGGTCAATTCCGGCGAAGAAGTGCATATGTACGGGCATTGGACCACTCACCCGAAATTCGGCAGACAGTTTGCGGCCGAGAGCTGCGAGAGCCGCATGCCATCAGGCGCGTCGGCGATTCTGCGCTATTTATCTTCGGGAGCCGTAAAGGGAATCGGTCCTTCCACAGCCACCAAAATAGTGGAGGCGTTCGGCGACCGCACGCTTGAAATCATTGAGAGCCAGCCGGCAAGGCTGGCGGAGATACGGGGCATCTCCCTTAACAAGGCGGAGCAGATTTCCGAGGAATTCCGCTCACATTTCGGCCTGCGTGAGGCCATGAGCTTCCTCGGACAGTACCACATCACACCCAATCAGGCGCTCGCCGTGTGGAAGCGTTTTGGCGTGGGCTGCATTGAATTGATCAAGGACGACCCGTATGTGCTTTGCGCGGAAGGACTGAATATCGGATTCGAGCGTGTGGACGCCATTGCCATGCACATGGAAAAATCCCCCGACAGCGGCAGAAGGATTACCGCAGGGCTGAATTACGTGCTTACCCATAATCTCGGCAACGGCCACACCTGCCTGCCGAAGGAAAAGCTGCTGGATGTCTCATCGTCGCTCCTCGAAATAGAGCGGGCGGCGGTGGCGGAACAATTGGAAACAGCCATTGACGAGAGCGATTTCATGCAGGACGAAATAAACGGAACCGACTTTATCTTCCTGCCGTATATCTACGAAGCGGAACTGTACTGCGCCGGACGGATTGCCACCATGGCGATGTGTCCCGCCGAGCCGATCAAAAATTACGCCCGACAGACGGAACTGATTGAGAGCATGACGGGAATTACTTATGACGCATTGCAGACGCAGGCGATTGATGCGGCCATGAACAAGGGACTGCTTGTACTGACGGGCGGTCCGGGTACCGGCAAGACCACCACGCTCAATGCGATCATTCAGTTGCTGGAAATATACGGTCACAAGGTAGCCATTGCCGCACCGACGGGACGGGCCGCCAAACGGATCACCGAAATCACCGGCCACGAGGCCAAGACAATCCACCGCCTGCTGGAGGTCGAATGGGGAGAGAACGACACCCAGTCCTTCGCACGCAATGACAAAAATCCGCTCGACTGCGATGCGCTGATAGTGGACGAGCTTTCCATGACCGACATTCTGCTGTTTCAGAGCCTTCTCAGAGCGGTGAAATTCGGCTGTCGTCTGGTGCTTGTGGGAGACAGCGACCAGCTCCCCAGCGTCGGCGCCGGAAACGTGCTGGGGGATCTGATCAAATCGGAGCGTGTGCCTGTGGTGGCTCTCACGGAAGTATTCCGTCAGGCGCAGAAGAGTGCCATTATCATGAACGCACACCGCATTGTCAGCGGAGAAATGCCCCGGCTCGATCTGCTGGACAACGATTTCTTCTTTCTTCCCATGAGAGAGAGGGAAAAAATCACCCAGACGATCAGCGATCTCTGCTTCACCCGGCTGCCGGACGCCTACCAATTCAATCCCCTAAAGGACATACAGGTGCTTTGTCCCGGACGCAAGGGAGAACTCGGCACCATTGAGCTTAATAGGGTATTGCAGCAGCGATTCAATCCCCGGCACCAGAAGCGTCCCGAAATCAAGGTCAACGGGGTGACATTCCGCCAGGGAGACAAAATCATGCAGGTCAAGAATAATTACAATGTGGAATGGACGAAGGACGACGGCACCGAAGGCACCGGCATCTACAACGGCGATGTCGGCATGCTCGAGGAAATAGACAAGCTCCACGGCACGCTGAAGGTTCGCTTTGACGACCGGACGGCGCTGTATTCCATAGATAATGCCGATGAACTGGAGCACGCCTACGCCATTACGGTTCATAAGAGCCAGGGCAGCGAATTTCCGGCGGTGATCATACCGATGTATCCGATGGCGCCGCAGTTGTGCTATCGCAATTTACTGTACACGGCGGTCACCCGGGCGAGGTCGATTCTGATCATGGTGGGTCACCGTCAGATTGCTTACGATATGGCCCGGAATCAGAAAAAAACGCTCCGTTATTCGGCGCTTGACGTCTTTTTAAGGCGAGATTTAAACTGAGAGAGGATAAACAGACATGGGAATGTTAGATCAGATAAAGGAAAGCTTCATGGAACTTATTTTTCCGCGCAGGTGTCCGCTGTGCGGTGCGTTGATCAACAGCAACGAGCGCATTTGCAGCAAATGTTCCCGTGATGTGGAATTCATACGCCGTCCGATTTGCAGGATATGCGGCAGACCGCTCTACAGCTGCCATTGCAGAAAGGGCGACTATGTATTTATCCGCAATGTATCTCCCCTTGTGTACACCAAGGCCGCCAAGAAGGGCATACACCGCATGAAATTCAACGATTCCCCGTATTCCTGCACTTATTTCGGCAAGCTGATGGCGAATACGGTCAGAATGGAATACCTTGAAAACGGTGTGCGGTTAGATTGTGTCATCGGTGTGCCGATGCACAAAGATGATTTTCTTACCAGAGGATACAACCAGGCCCAGCTTCTGGCAAAGACGGTGGCGGAAGAGATAGAAATTCCCCTGATGAATAAAGTGCTGATAAAACAGCACAAAAACCGTTCGCAGCATACTTTGTCGTATATTGAACGGCAGCGCAACATCAAAGGCGTATTCCAGGTGGCACGTCCTGAACTGATACGTGACAAAACAGTACTGCTGTGCGACGACGTCACCACTTCCGGCAGCACTCTCAATGAGTGCGCCTATACGCTGCTGGATGCCGGTGCGAAGGCGGTTTATTGCGTAACGGCGACCGTAGCGGTTATGTCCGAGATGCCGGCCATCAAGGCGGCTGCCTTCAGAGACTGACGCAATAAGGCTATTCAAATAGAATATGCGTGAATTCACCGTTAAAATTTTACATAAAACATATTGCATGACGCCGATTTATCTGATATAATAATACAGTTATTTTATCAGCCTCTAATAACTGAAAGGATGTTGAAACCTATGTACGCAGATATGCTTGATTCCATCGAGTTTCTGAAGTCATATGACAGTGACGTTGCCGCAGCTATGGGTGACGAACTTGCCAGACAGAGAAGAAATCTTGAGCTGATCGCCTCTGAAAACCTTGTTTCCCCGGCTGTAATGGCTGCCATGGGAAGCGTGCTCACCAACAAATACGCCGAGGGCTATCCGGGCAAGAGATATTACGGCGGCTGCCAGTGCGTTGACGTAGTGGAAGAAATCGCCCGCAAGAGAGCCTGCGAACTGTTCGGCGCCGAGCATGCCAATGTGCAGCCGCATTCCGGCGCACAGGCCAATACGGCTGTCTATTTCGCTCTGCTTGAGCTGGGCGATACCGTCATGGGCATGAATCTTGCCGAGGGCGGACATCTGACCCACGGTTCTCCCGTCAACATGTCGGGCAAGTACTTCAATTTCGTTCCCTACGGCGTTGATTCCGAAACCGGCAGAATTGATTATGACAAGCTCTACGAAACCGCCATGCAGGTCAAGCCGAAGATGATCGTGGCGGGTGCCAGCGCTTATCCCAGAGCCATTGATTTTGCGAAGTTCAGCGAGGTAGCCAAAGCAGTCGGCGCATATCTGATGGTCGATATGGCTCACATTGCCGGTCTGGTGGCTGCAGGTGTTCATCAGAATCCTGTGGAATACGCCGACATCGTCACCACCACCACACACAAGACTCTCAGAGGTCCCAGAGGCGGCATGATCCTCTGCCGTGAGGAGTATGCAAAGGCCATAGACAAGGCAATATTCCCCGGCACACAGGGCGGTCCCCTGATGCACACCATCGCAGGCAAAGCCGTCTGCTTAGGTGAAGCGCTCAAGCCTGAATTCAAGGCATACGGCAGACAGATCGTTGCCAATGCGGCCGCCATGGCGGAGGAATTCGACGCAAGAGGCGTCAAGATGGTTTCCGGCGGTACCGACAACCACCTCATTCTGCTCGATCTGCGTGATACAGGCATCACCGGCAAGGAACTGGAGCGCCGTCTGGACGACGTATACATCACCGCCAACAAGAATACCATTCCCAACGAGCCGCTCAGCCCGTTTGTGACCAGCGGCGTGCGTCTCGGCACTCCGGCGGTTACCACCAGAGGCCTTGTCGAGAAGGATATGAAGAAGATCGCCGAGTACATCTCGCTGGCCATCACCGATTTCGAAGGCAGCGCCGACGCCATCCGTGCCGGCGTCACCGAGCTTCTCGAAGCCTATCCGCTCTATCAGTAATTTTTCATCTTTTTAATTATAAAAATATCTGCATTACAAAAAATCTCTCCCGCACATGCGAAAAACCTGCACGTGCGGGAGAGATTTTTGACGCTACCTGCCGTATACACCGTCCAAAATGAATGAATGGCAGTATTCATGGGAAAATGTCCATTTTTTGTGAAACTGGCAGGCATCATCAATTTCACTGTTATAGATGACAGTGCCGCTTGTCCTGTCTATTTTTTCAACTGCTTCACCGTACCAATATTTGCAAATCGCACAGCAGCCTCTTGGAAAATGAATAGAAGTTATGATCATCAAAGTAAGCTCACCTTCTCCGCTCAAGTATTGTTTGTATAAATAATACAATACTTTAGTATGGAAATAATGTCAAGTATTATTTATATAATAGTATTTAAATTATTTACTTTTTTGAGGAGACGGCGGAAATGTTTGAGGAAGTAATCAAGCAATTACGGTTATCACGGGGTCTGAGTCAAGTTCAGCTGGCAAAGGATCTGTTTGTGACTAAACAAACAGTTTCCAACTGGGAAAACGGCAATATCATTCCCTCTGTTGAAGTCCTTGTAAAAATCGCAAAATATTTCTCCGTCAGCACAGATTATCTACTTGGACTTGACGACCGCCGCTACATCGAGACAACCGGCCTGACCGAAAAACAGATCACCCACATTCAGCAGATCATCGAAGATATTGTGGGGGAGAATTTATCTGACTGAAAATACCGACAAAGACAGCCCAACCGTCCCAATGATTCACATCAACCGTTGACGGTTGGTTTTTTGTTTTTGTCGATTTTTACATTCGACACACTCCGTTCTTTTTCAACAATTATCGTTTCTATTCTATATTTTATTACAAAAAAATATGTGAAATAATTTCGTTTTCGCTATTGATTTTGCGCCTGACAGATGGTATAATGGATAGCGTTCGGTTGTGAAAAAGAGTGAAATTTCTCATAATCCGGACGGTGTAAATGATGAAGCAAAGGAATGTGTAGACAATGAAAAATCCCTTGAGAATACTGGCCTGCCGGGAGGCCGAACCGCTGATGGAGGCAGTCCGTGACCCGTCATCCGTGGAAGTGGATTATTACGATCAAAGCGAAGGGGAAATCGTCGAAAAAATAGCCTGTATGCAGCCCGACGCAGTTATTCTCAGCTTATTTGCTCCTCAGATCGACGCTGTGGAGGCGGTCAGAGCCTATCGTTCGCTGTACGCCGATCCATTTGCCTATTTCGCCGTGATGTGTCCGTTCGTCACAGTGAGACTCCGAAATGAACTAGATGAATGTGGCGTGAACAGGCTGATTTGCCGTCCGTATCAGGAACGTGATTTCACGGAAATGCTCTGCGAAGTGGCCGGAATCAAGACAACGACACACGCACTGATGAAAAATGCCGGCATCCAGGCCATACACAAGATACATCATCACCACGGTGTAAGCAGGGTTGCCGATTCGGATGAGATGGAACGTGCGATCGAGGGAATTTTTCAGGAACTCGGCGTGGTGTGTTCGGGCGTAGGATACGATTATCTCAAACGGGCCGTGATGCTTGCCGTGTCGGGTGAAAACGGTTTCTGTTCGGTGACCAAACAGATTTATCCGGCGGTAGGCAATGAATTCGGTGCGACGCCTTCCTGCGTGGAGCGGCGGATCCGTCTCGCCATCAGTGAAGCGTGGCGTTCACAGGGCGGCACAATGATGGCGGTCTACTTCGGGCATACAGTGGATAATCTGCGCGGCAAGCCTTCCAACTGTGAATTTATCGCAATGCTAGCCGACCGCATCAGACTTGATATGACATGTCATACAGCCAGTCGGCATGAACAGGCGATTCACGAGTAGAGACTGTTGAAAATCGCCGCTCTTGACTTGCCAAAAAGCCTGTGATATAATGAAAATGTAAATTTGCCGTGAAGAATGATATGGTTTCTTCCGCAAATAAGACTTGCTTTTTGGAGGTCGTAGTTGTGAATAAATCCAAATTTATGACGAATTTTCTGAGTCTGGCGGCAGCAATTCTTCTGCTCTTCGCACTGCTGCACCTGGGAGATATCAAGGACGGCGTGATGATGTTTTTCTCAGCGCTCCAGCCTTTATGGGTAGGAATGGCGTTTGCCTATCTGCTGTGTCCGGTCGCTTCGTTCTTTGAGCGCAAGCTGCGCAAAATTGACCGCATCGCACGCGCAGCCAGGCCGCTTTCAGTACTGATTACAAGCGTTTCGGTGCTTGCCTTTTTAACACTGCTGTGTGCGGTGCTGCTTCCTCAGCTGATCACAAGCGTCTCGGAGCTAGCCGGAAATCTTCCTCAGCTGGTGGAGGCTCAGCTGAAAAGACTGCAAACATTCATCGCCAACAACAATCAGTTTGCGTCCAGATACACCCAATTGATTGAGTCGGCGGAGAATATGCTTGTGACGTGGATTAAGACCAATCTTCTCAGTACGGTCTACAATATTGCCACAAGCGTCATGTCGATCGGTTCGGCTATCATTAATATCATGCTGGCCTTCATCATTATGATTTATCTGCTGCTTGACCGTGAGAGATATATCAATCAGTGCAAGAAAATGTTTCACACAATCAGCCGCAATGAACGCTTCAACAACGCCGTCTACGACACGCTGCATCAGGCCAACAAGATGTTCGGCGGCTTCATTTCGGGCAAGCTGATTGATTCGCTGATAGTGGGAATTATCTGCTTTGTCTTTATGCTGCTGTTCCGTATGCCTTACGCCCTGATAATCAGCGTGATAGTGGGTGTGACCAATGTCATTCCTATGTTCGGTCCGTTTATTGGAGCGGTTCCGAGTGCCTTCCTGCTGCTGCTGGTGTCTCCGAAGCAGTGCATTATTTTCCTGATCTTCATTATCCTGCTTCAGCAGGTCGACGGCAATATTATCGGGCCGAGAATTATCGGCGACAGCATCGGACTGTCTGCGCTTTACATCACCATAGCGATACTGATTTTCGGCTCGCTTTTCGGCTTTATCGGCATGATTATCGGCGTTCCGCTCTTTGCCACCATTTATTATGTGGTCAAGCGTGTTGCGGAATATTCGCTCAGAAAGAGAGGCCTGCCGACTGAAACTTCCGCTTACGGCCCCGATTTCAGAGCTGACGCTGTCAGGCAGGAAGCAAAGGAAAAAACAGAGGAAAAAGAGGACGATTGATGGCCTCGTTATTGGTTAATTAAAATTATATTAAATATAAACTCCGAAGCCTGCGATTTTACATGCGGCTTCGGAGTTTTTTGCGTTCAATCGGACTGTCAATATTGACAAATCAACTGCGGTGTGTTATTCTGAATTTTGGAGATAATGACTTTTCTAATTTAACAAATGAGGCGATCTATATGAGGTATGTTTTTATTGCGAATCCCAATGCCGGCGCAAAAAACGGATTTGAAAAATACAGGGACAGGATCACCGCAACATGTGAAAAACTCGGCGTCCCCTATCAATTCATGCTGACTCGCTCGGGTTCTGACCTGACCGACTTTGCCCGGAGCGAGGGACAAATCGGGGATGACGTCAGGATCATTGTTCTGGGCGGAGACGGCGGCATCTGCGGCGCCGCCAACGGCATTATCGGCATGGAAAATGTGGAATTCGGCATCATTCCCTGCGGTTCGGGCAATGATTACGTCAAGACGTTCGGCGGAGCGAAAGGCTTTGAGGATATTGAGCATTACCTCACGGCGCCGTCGAGATATGTCGACGCCATTGACACGGGGCATTTTGCCTCTGTCAATATCTGCTCCATGGGCATTGACGCTATCATCTGCGACCGTACCAACCGCATGACAAGAACAAAAAAATTGCTGGGATCGGGAACTTATACGCTTTCGGTATTGATTTCTATGCTCGGCAAGGTGTATAATACATTGAAGGTAACGATTGATGACCAGTATGTTTACGAAGGCGACTTCATGTTTTCGCTGGCGGCCTGCGGACAGTATTACGGCGGCGGCTACAAGGGCGCTCCGATGGCCGACCCTTATGACGGTCTGCTGGATTTCGTGATGATTAAACGGGTGTCCAAGCTGAAAATGGCCCGTCTCCTGGGAGAATACAAGAGCGGCCGATATCCCGAGTCAAAAAACTTTGAGGGGCTGCTCACCGTCAGACGAGGCAAAAAGATGAAAATCGAGTCAGCCAAGCCTGCCATTGTCAATATTGACGGCGAATGTCTCACACTGAGCGAGGTCACGTTCCGGGTCATTCCCAAGGCGCTCAGGCTGATCGTAAACGACCCGATTCAATAGTCCGGATTAATACAAAAATTTTTGCAAAGAAGATGTTACTGTTGGGTAATTATTTGAGGGCATACGCCGAGGTGGATTTAGAGGCAATCGGCCACAATATCGCCGAGGTCAGAAGAAATGTGGGCAGCGGCGTGAAAATCTGCGCCGTGATCAAGGCGGACGCATACGGCCACGGAGCGGTTGCGGTCGGACGTTATCTGGAAAATGCCGTGGAATACTTCGCCGTTGCCACGGTGGACGAAGCGATAGAACTTCGTGAGGCCGGCATTAATCTGCCGATCATCATACTGTCATACGTATCGCCGAGCCGTTATGACGAGGTTGTAAAGTACGATGTGACCCAGACGGTGTATTCCTATGAAACGGCGGAGCTTCTCGCAAAGGCTGCCCGGGCGCAGGGCAGGACAGCCAAGGCGCATGTCGCACTGGATACCGGAATGTCACGCATAGGCTTTGCGGTGAATGAGCAGAGCGCCGATGACATTCAGCGCATCAGCCTGCTTCCTCACCTGGAGCTGGAAGGAATGTTTACCCATTTTTCCTGTGCGGATATGTTCGACAAAGCATACAGCCGCATGCAGATGGAGCGTTACGACAGCATGTGCGATATGCTGGACGCAAGAAATGTTGAGATACCGATCAAGCACATCTGCAACAGCGCCGGCATCATGGAATTTGACAGCCACCGGTTCCAGATGGTGCGTTCGGGAATCATCACCTACGGACTGTATCCTTCGGAAGAAGTCGACAAATCCGCACTGGATCTCCGGCCTGCCATGAGCTTCCGCAGCCATGTGGTGAATGTCCATACTGCGGAAGCCGGCATCGGCGTGAGTTACGGCGCCACCTTCGTCACCGAGAAGCCGACACGCATTGCGACCGTGTCTGTCGGATACGCCGACGGATATCCCAGAGCGCTTTCCAACAAGGGACGTGTGCTGATTCACGGGCAGTTTGCCCCGGTGCTCGGCAGAGTGTGCATGGATCAGATAATGGTGGATATTTCTCACATTGACGATGTGCATATCGAGGATGTGGTAACGCTTTTCGGGCGTGACGGAGACAATTTCATTCCCGTGGAGGAGCCTGCTGACATGTCATCGTCGTTCAATTACGAATTTGTATGCAGCCTGAGCCGCAGAGTCACAAGGGTATATTGAAAAATTGGTTGACAATACTATATTTGATATGGTAGAATAGTTCTATTAAATACCTGTTATTTAATAGAATGATATAACATGAGCGCTTATGCGCCGGAAAGAAGGTTTATTGATATGAGCGAGGAGAATTTGGATATTTTTGACGAGGAAGAAATGGACAATCTGGTGTATCTCAGCGACGAGGACGGCAACGAGGTTGCCTTTGAATATCTCGATTCGGTTGAATACAAGGGCGATGAGTACGTTGTGCTGATTTCCACTGATGAGGACGACGACGAGGTAGTTATTCTTAAGGTTGAGCCGACTCCCGACGATGAGGAAGAGGAAAACTTTGTCACCGTGGAGAGTGAAGAAGTGGCAGAAGCTGTCTTTGAAATCTTCAAGGAGAAAAACAAGGACTACTTCAATTTTGCCGACTGATCTTTCTTCCCAGAAGAAACACAAAAAAATGCCGCCGTTTGCCACTGAATGTGACAGACGACGGCGTTTTTTGGTTGATCAGGAAATGTTTATTCGGCGTAATCTCCGTTGTAGTTGACCAGCGCAGCGCTTTCCACGCCTTCGATCCTGGTGATCTTCTCCACGAAGTGGTCGTCGATGGCGTTGTTCTTGACTTCAATGATGGTTTCAACGCCGGTTTTTCCGACAGTACGGTTGCGGATCTTGCCTTTGACTTCCTCGATGGCCTTGTCGATTTCCTCCGTGACCGATACATCGTAGCGCACAATAACGAGGTAGAGTCTCTCGCTGTCGCTCATGCGGCACATGATCATGCAGAAGATCGTGATGATAATCACACAGATCAGCGCAAAGATGTACTGCTTGGCGCCGATGATAATTCCCATGGAGATTGACCAGAAGAGGTACATCAGGTCAACGGGATCCTTGACCACCGTACGGAAGCGGATGATCGAAAGAGCGCCGACCATACCGAGCGAAAGCACGGGATTGGCCGTGATAGTGAAGATAATTACCGTGGTGATGAGCGTCATCAGAATGAGGGACATGTTGAAGTTATGGCTGTACGCCACGCCGTTGTAGGTCTTCTTGTAGACAAAATAGATGATAAGCCCCACCATAATGGCAAATACCAGCGCAAGCACATATTCGATAGGGGATGTGAGAGCAAATTGACTTAAGAATTTGTTTTTGAATACGTCAGTGAAATTCATATTAATAAACAACCTTTCCCAGATAATTGGACTGCGCAATGCAGCACATGGAGTATTTGGATTCGGCGGACTGCCAGAGGCTCAGCTTTTTTGAGCGGAGCATGCGGCGAATGAACTGAGGCAGATAATCGTCGTATTTGACCTCCAGAATCATCTTGCCGCTGTCGTAGGCGGGGACGGTCGGAAGATGCGGGTCAAAAATATCGCCGGTTCCCTGTCCGGCGCGAAGGTTCATGTCGAAGGTCATGCGCACGTTTCCCTCATCGCAGATGAATACCTCCCGGTCGTAGTCAACGACCACCTGAGGGCGAAGAATTTTGCACGCACAGTCGATGTAACCCATGCGGAGCGCTCTGAATTTTTCCGATTCGGCTTTTTGACGGTCGTGAAGCACCATGTCTCCCACAAATCCGAAATCGCCTTTGATGATGCTGCCGAACTGTTCAAAAGTAATGACGGAGGATTTTTTGGAAATATAGCTGTCAAATTTATCCTTTATTTCAAATTTGATCATGTCACAGCTGAAATCGTATATTCTGATGCGGTATTTTCTGCGTCTGCTGCGGCCTTCGTTTTTCTGATTGTAATCCGCCATGTAAATATCGTCCAGATAAAGGCTGCGAATGAAATACCTGCCGCCGTCGCCGTGTTCATCGTGCCGCATAAAGCACATCGCACGGCTGCGAAGCTCAAGGTAATCGGCGTAGGAAATGCTGTACTTCAGCTCGTGCCTGAGACCGTGGGTCTTGTAATGCAAATTGAATCACCTGCCTTGAAGCACGGTTCCGTTGAGAAGGAACAGAAAAATAGTGACAATGTGGATATTTTTATTGTTTTGTGTAATAATAATTATATCACATTTGAATATAAAGTCAATGCTTAAGCGTAAAAAGGGGTAAATTTTCATTCAAGTGGCGTCTCCGGAAGAAAATGGGAGAAAAAAATAGAGGATTGACCAATGTGACATACATCTTTTGAAATTTGTTTGAAGTTATTTACCAAAATCAATAAAAACATCTTGACATCAGCGCTTTAAAGTGCTATACTCACTATCAGCACTCAAGGGGGAGAACCCCGTGAGGTATTTTTCAGGAGGTAGAAAACATGAAATTCAAAAGAATCCTGGCGGCAGTGCTTTCCTGCGCACTGGTTGCCACATCGCTCATGGCCGTCACAGGCTGTGACAGCACCAATTCCGGCGACGGCAAGAAAGAGGACGGCACCTACACAGTGGGTATCTGCCAGTATGTGCAGCATCCTGCTCTTGACACTGCGACAGCAGGCTTTAAGAGAGCGCTCACAGAGAAGCTGGGCGACAAGGTGAAGTTCGACGAGCAGAATGCTTCTGCTGATTCCACAACCTGCACCACCATTATTAATCAGTTCGTCTCTTCCAATGTGGATCTCATCATGGCAAACGCCACTCCCGCAGTACAGACCGCTGTTTCCGGTACTCCCGAGATTCCGATTCTTGGCACATCCGTCACTGAGTACGGCATTGCTCTTGGCATTGATAACTTCACCGGAAAGACCGGTATTAATGTTTCCGGTACATCTGACCTTGCTCCCCTCGATCAGCAGGCTGCCATGTTCCCTGAGCTTTTGCCCGACGCAAAGAAGATCGGCATTGTCTACTGCTCCAACGAAGCCAACTCAAAGTATCAGGCTGAAGTGATTACCAAAGAACTGGCCAAGCTGGGTGTTGAAGCGACCGATTATTCCTTCTCTGACTCCAACGATATTTCTCAGGTCGTCACAAAGGCATGCTCTGAGTCCGACGCTTTGTATATTCCCACTGATAACGCATGTGCCAGCAACGCAGAGCTGATTGACAGTGTTGCTGACAAGCCCATTATTGCCGGTGAAGAAGGCATCTGCAAAGGCTGCGGTATTGCTGCTCTTTCCATCAGCTATGATAAGATCGGTTATCTGACAGGCCTGATGGCTTATGATATCCTTGTCAATGGCAAGGATCCCGCAGAAATGGAAATTCAGGCTGATCTGGAGCCGACTTATGTGTACTCTCCCGCACACTGCGAAAAGTACAACGTAACTGTTTCCGAGAAGTACGTTGCTGTCGAAGGCTGATTGTAATTTCTACACAATCTCAAAAAGAAATTTTTATATTATCTGACACTGAATTCAGCGATAAGGCGCAGTATTGTGCCTTATCGCCGATTTTGATATTTTGATAATGTCATCATTTGTTTTTTGGAAGGAGAATGTATCATGCCGTTTATGAACGCCATGCCGGGAGCCATAACTCAGGGCATTATCTGGGGTATTATGGCCATAGGCGTGTATATCACGTTCAAAATCCTTGACGTAGCCGATCTGACGGTGGACGGTTCCTTTGCCACCGGCGGCGCGGTGCTGGTGGTGCTGGTGACATCCGGACAGAATCTCTATTTCGCCATGTTGTGCGCTTTTCTTGCTGGCTGTCTTGCGGGACTTGTCACGGGAATCTTTCACACCAAATTCGGAATACCTGCCATACTTGCCGGTATTCTGACACAGCTCAGCCTGTATTCCGTCAATCTCCGCATACAGGGAGATATGGCCAACCTGCCGTTTGCTTATATGAATTACAAGTACCCGATTACGCTGCGCAATGTGAGCAAGACGCTGCTGCCTGTTAATGTCAGCAAGGACAACGAACTGCTGCAGATGCTGACACGTTTCTGCAATCAATCCCTGCTCATCTGCGTTATCATCTCAGGCGTTCTGATTGCGGTGCTGTACTGGTTCTTCGGCACCGAACGCGGACACGCCCTTCGCGTCACCGGCAGCAATCTTGCCATGGCGCGTGCAAACGGCATCAACACCGACAACAACAAAATCATAGGTATTGTGCTTTCCAACGGTATCGTTGCCATGTCAGGCGCTATCCTCTCGCAATATCAGGGTTTCTGCGACGTCAACATGGGCAGAGGCGCCATTGTTATCGGTCTGGCTGCCGTCATCATCGGCGAAGTCATCTTCGGAAAGATATTCCACAATTTTGCTCTTAAACTGGTAGCTACCATCGTCGGCGGTATTATCTATTATGTTGTCATCACCCTGGTGCTCAACCTCGGTATGAAGGCAAACGATCTCAAGCTCTTTACCGCTATTGTGGTGGGCATATTCCTCGGAATTCCCTACTGGAAGGCGCAGTTCACTCAGAGATTCAGCGGCAGAAAGGCCGTTGAGGAGGAAAAGGAGGTCGCGGAAAATGCTTGAAGTCAAGGGACTCTATAAAACCTTCAATCCCGGTTCGGTGAATGAAAAGAAAGCGCTGAGCGGCATTGACCTTACCCTCAATGAGGGAGATTTCGTGACAGTGATCGGCGGCAACGGCGCCGGAAAATCCACCATGCTCAATATGATCGCCGGTGTCTATCCTGTGGACAGAGGAACCATCACGATTGACGGCGTCAATGTCACCAAGCTTTCGGAGCACAGACGCGCCAAGTACATCGGCAGAGTGTTTCAGGATCCCCGTATGGGAACCGCTTCCGATATGTGGCTGGAGGAAAATCTCGCCATCGCCAACCGCAGAGGAAAATTTCGCGGTCTGAACTGGGCGATCTCCGGCAAGGAGCGCAAGGAATTCAAGGAAATGCTGGCAAAACTCGATCTGGGTCTGGAAAACCGCCTCACCACGAAGGTGGGACTTCTTTCGGGAGGTCAGCGTCAGGCAGTCACCCTGCTCATGGCGGTCATGAATCACCCGAAGCTTCTGCTGCTCGACGAGCACACGGCTGCTCTCGATCCGAAAACCGCCAAGAACGTGCTGGATCTTTCGGATAAATTCATCGAGGAAAACCACCTCACTGCGCTGATGGTCACTCACAATATGCGTGACGCCATTGCGCACGGCAACCGTCTCATCATGATGAATGAGGGAAAAATAATTCTTGACGTCAGCGGCGAGGAAAAGAAGAATCTCACCGTTGAGGAACTTTTGGAGGAATTTGCCAAGCTCAGCGGATCGGAATTTGCCAATGACCGTGCGCTTCTTTCCAACTGATTGCAGCTTTTCGTTATACAAAAAATAATTATAAAAACAAGCCCGATTGATCAATTTATTCATTAGCAGAATCAACTGATAGGTCGGGCTTGACTTATTAATGGAGATAAACAACATGAAAAAAACAGCGATAGTTCTGGCGGTGGTGATTCTGTTGTCTGCATTTGTATCCTGCGGAAGCAGTGAAGATGAACCGGATTATCCGGTAGTCGAAAAACCGACCTATATGATTTACTACGGAGTGGTCGATGACGCTGTGATCAGCAGTGCCGTCCGATATGACATAGCCATCCTTCACCCGAGACAGGGCAATCTGACAAGGAATCAAGTGGCGAAAATCCAGTCTGCCGGCACAAAGGTGTTCGGATATATTGCGGTGGGAGAGGATCTTCGCACGGCGGGCAAGACGCCTGAGGAAATGCTGGAGGACGAGCGCTTCAAGGGAGACGGAACCGGCCCCAGAATTGATCCGAGAGCGGAAGGTGAAAGCTCGCTCACCGGTTCGACTGTCAACGGAAGCGACTCACCCGGAGGCTCCGGATATGCGTCCTATTATCTGGACGACAATGACTGCGACGGAAAACCCGACATCAACCCCTATTTCACATGCGCCTATACCAATATCGGCGACCCGAACTGGTACGATGTGCTTGACAATATGCGGATGGACGGAGAGGACGGCGTGCCCGGTATCAGGGAGATACTCACCACGGATTACGGAAGAGGACTCGGCTGCGACGGACTGTTTCTGGATACGGTGGATACCTGCGCCCCCAATGCGTTTACTTCGGACGACAATCCGGGCAGGACACGATTTGAATGGACGGCAGTAGGCGCTGCCGATTTCATGGCGAGAATCAAGGAAAATTATCCCGGCAAACTCCTGTGCCAGAATCGTGGAATATTCTTCTACAATCACCTGCTGGAGCATTACCGGTATTCTCCCCGGGCCAGTGTGGATTATCTGTTTTTCGAGAGCTATATGCTGGATTCCAATTCATCGGCCTGTTACAATGAGGGATTTTTTGCCGACAACAAATACAATCAGGTGCCGAAGCTCTCGGTGGAGGCGGGCCGTCCTGACGGATTTACCGTGCTGTCTCTCGGATATGCGGAAGGCCCGGAGGAATACGGTCTGCAAGCCACACTGACCGGTCAATCCGACAGCGGACTCAATGTGCTGCGCAAGGACATGGAGGAAGCGGAAGATGCAGCGGGATTCTCTCATTACATTACGGACGGTCAGCTTACGATGCTCAATGACTTTGTTCTGCTGAACCGCAGGGAAACCGACGATCAGCCGCCGGTGTGGAGCAGCGTTTACAATTCTTCCGCTGAATGGCCGCCGCATGAGCCGGAGCCGAGAGTCGGCATCTGTGCGGCGGAAGCGATCGAAGGCGGCGCAGTCGTTTACTGGGATGTGGCGCTTGACAAGACAGGCGTCAGCTACGTACTCTGTTTCCAGGACAAGCCGATTGATTTTGCCGCTGATCCCGAACTGAAGGACGCTGAAAAAATGATTCTCACTCCTGAAATCACCGAGGAATATGAGCAGGGGGTCTATGACGCGCTTCCTTATAAGGCAAAAGTAAGCGGACTGGAGAGCGGAAAGACATATTATATGGTGATCCGCGCAGTGGATCAATCAGAATGGCACAACAAAGAATACAATACCGTCTATCAGACCGTAACAATCCAATAATGTAAATAAGCACAGACCTCGAGTGAAAACACTCCCGGTCTGTGCTTTTTTTGGATCCGTACCGTATCATTAAAAATAGCTGATAAAACCGACTGCCTTGCCGAGAATTCTGATTTCATTCATCTGTTCCCTTCGATAGACAAGCGGTGAGTACTCGCTGTTTTCGGGAATGAGGGTAATAGAATCCTGCTGTTTGTAGATACGCTTGAGAGTGGCTTCATCGCCGATCAACACGGCTGCGATTTCGCCGTTGTTGCAGTCGGGCTGCGAGTGAATAAATACTATATCCCCGTCGCAGATTCTTGCCCTGATCATGCTGTCGCCTTTGCAGCGCAGCGCAAAATCAGCGTCACAGCCAAGCGGAGCGGCGATGTAATCCTCGATGTTTTCCTCCGCCAAAATCGGAGTGCCGCAGGCGATGGTTCCCACCAGGGGAATACGCTTGTGACCGTCACCGATGTCCTCCCAGCCCATCAGCTCGGAAGGTGTGGTTCCGAGTATTTCCGCCAGCGGCTCAACTATGGAAATAGGCAGTTTTTCGATCTCGTGGCTTTCGTATCTGTACAAAGTCGCACGGGAGATTCCGAGAGCCTCGGCAATATCGTTTACATTCAGTCCCAGTTGAATTCTGCGCTGCTTGATTCTTTCGTTAACATTCATATTCATTACCGTCCTTTAATCGTTTGTCGCATAAAGTATAATACTGTTCATAACATCTGAAGCTCTGTCTGTATTCAGTTTACCATACTTCTCTCAAAAATGCAACCCTAAAATGCAAAAAAATCAAAATAATTTGTGAACAAAGTTGTCTGAGAAAAAGCAAATAAAAAAGTTCTCAAAAATGAGAGAAAAGGGCTTGACAAATGGAAAGCAATATGATATATTAAAAGCGTGGTTAGCAAAAGTGCGACCGAAGCAAGGCCGACTCTGCTGACATATGTGTGAATTGCAATTTATGATCAACAACCATTAACGTAATATCTCAGTTGTGAGAAATGAAAGGCGGTCTCAGAAATGAAAAAAGAAAAGAATGAAATGACACTTGTAATCAACCTGCTGGTTTTCTGTATCTTCAAAATTATCATCGCAGCAGCATTATTGCTTGGATTTTTCTGCTCGATAGGCTGCATTGTTGAATTATTCAGCAGTATCATGACGATGAGCGTCGGAATGCTGATCATTTTGACATTGGCAGGATTGATATTTTATGTTGATTTTATACCGGAAGAACACAGACAGAAGCAAAGCCGGTCATTGGCGGTCAGAGGCACATCTGCCGCACCCAGGCGGCAAACCTGCCGTTAACAGAAAAATACCCGCATACCGGCCGGAATTGTCGGTGATACGGGTATTCAGAATGTGTTGAAAGGGTAACTTTACGCCATTACATCATTACTCTCCGCTGTCAGAGGATTCGGCGTCTGTCGTTTCGGTGTCGGTCGGAGTGACGATGTCGGTCTGCGATACTTCCTGCCAAACGGTGGTGGTAGTGGTTACAAATGTCGAATTGGATTGACCGGGTTTGCGCAGGACAACCGTGGCTCCCGGCGGCAATGTGAGCACGCCGTCCACGTAAAATACAGGAGCTGCCTTCGGGCGGAGCTGCGGAACCTCGTACTCATAGTCCTTCATGTAGGCCTTGAATATTTCCTCCTCGACATAATCATCGGCAATAACAAATCCGCTCAGCTCGCTGTAATCGCCGTATCCGTTTTCCCTGAGTTTGGCGTACTTGGGGGTAGCCGTCAGATTGTGGATTACCATCACGGATGAATGATCATAAGCGCATGTATATGCCGCTACGTTATGGTTATGAAGGTCCGAATTGGATACAACCTGAGCACGCTGAATTTCGGGGTTCATCTTTTTGAGCTTGATGATCCTGCGGTAATGATTGACCAGAGAATCCTCATGCTCAAGCTGGTCAAACACGCCAAAGCGCGGAGCTTCAATATATTTGGCTCCATTCGGGCGGATGATCTTTAAATCGCTTTCTTCGTTCGACCATTTGATGGGCAGACGCTTTTCGCTGTCATTGGCCCAGCCTTCACTCATTCCGATTTCTTCGCCGTAATAGATGAAGGGATTGCCCGGAAGAGTCATATAAAGGCTGGCAGCCAGCTTCCGTTTGAAAGAACCTTTGTGGTAGGTTCCGCTTCTCGGTGTGTCGTGGTTTGAAATGAACGGCGCATCGATAGCGTTGATATTCTGGTTGCGAATGTCGGAATTGAACTGTTCGAGGCGGCGGCCGATTTTTTCGCCGTTTCCGTTGTCAATGTTGTTAAACAAACCGGCGTAAGGGCCGGAATAGGAGCAGTCAAAGTTGAAAATACTGTCAATTCCGCTTTTGTAATACTGTGAAATAATGTATGCGCTGTCCCACACTTCGCCGACAAAATAGCAGTTGGGATTGACTGATTTGCCGTAATCGACGACCTTGCTCAGAAATTCGATGCTCTTGTCCATGGAGTTTGTGAAAAAATACTTGCATGCGTCCAGACGGAATCCGTCCACTCCCTTGTCAAGCCAGAATTTCATGATATCCTTTATTTCGGCCCATACATCGGGGCTGTCAAGATTGAGATCAGGCATGCTGTAGACGAATCTGGATTCATAATAATATCCCTCTTCGTTTCCTTCCACAGCGGAATATCCTTTTGGATTGCCATCTTCATCGAGTTCAGGCTCGGTGGTAAAATTGTAATACTTGGCGTATTTGCTGTCAAAGTTGCCGCTGTTGATGTCCTTGACTGCCTGAATGAACCAGGGATGCTCATTGGAAGTGTGATTGAGTACCAGATCAATGATAAGCCGGATGCCTCTCTCGTGGAATTTCCTGATCAGCTCCTCAAAATCCGCCATGGTACCGTATGAAGGATCAATCTCGTAGTAATTGGTCACATCGTATTTGTGCTGTGAAGGAGATGTGAAAACCGGCATCAGCCACACACCGTCAATGCCGAGCGACCGTGAATCGTCCTGACCTTCGGGGGCCTTGAGATAATCCAGTTTAGAAATGACTCCCTGCAGATCGCCTATTCCGTCGCCGTTGGAATCACTGAATGAGCGAACATATATTTCGTAATAATTTCTGTAGTTATCATCATAAACCTTCGTTTCCGTTTTTTCAACGCTGCATGAAGCAAGAACGGCCGACAGCATTCCTACAGCAAGGAGCAGTGCGGTAATTTTTTTCAGCATAATGATCTACCTCTCCTAATATTCATATTTAATTAACACTATTATACAATTATTGTAATAGAATGTCAATAAAAAAGTGTGCTTTTTACAAATTAACAATAAAGTGGTAGTGATCATCCTATGAGCGGAAAAAGCAGGCTATACGGAAAAAATGTCATAATAACAGGCGCTTCAGGCGGCCTCGGCAAAGAACTGACAATGCGGCTCGTCAGAAAATACGGCTGCCGTGTGCTGGGAGTGTCTCGCAGCGAGGAAAAGCTGCTGCTGATCAAGGAAGAACTTGGCGAGCTGACTGACAGGTTCGAGTATCTTGCGCTGGATGTCTCATTGCGTGATAACTGGAAGCTACTTGCCGAAAGGGTCAGATCGGGACAGTTTGACGCCGACATCCTGATCAATAACGCCGGAATTCTCCCGGGGTTTGCCAGATTCGGCCGTTATTCCCGCAACGAAGTTGACAGGTGCATGGCGCTCAATCAGAATGCCGTCATCTGGTCGGCCGAGGAGTTTATTCCTCTGTTTTCCGGAAAAAAGGGAACCGCCATCATCAATATTTCCAGTTCCGACGCGCTTTGTCCGCTTGCCGGCACCTCGGTTTATTCCGCTTCCAAGGCATCGGTCAGGGCTTTTTCGGAAGCTGTCAGGGAGGAGTACAGGGGGAGCATTTATGTTCCGGCTGTCTGTCCCGGCTTCATCAGAACCGATATTATGAGCCATCAGAGTCATACCGTCAGTCCTGCGGTAAGGTTTTTCAGCATGCCGGCTGACAAGGCGGCGCGTATTCTTCTTCGCCGCGCCAACGCAGGCCGCAGTAGGATTGTTTTCGGATTGGACGCACACTTTATGTCCGCCGCATACAGGATTGCTCCTGTATGGTCGCTGCGTTTTTTCAAGTTTGTTTTCAAAGCGTCCCGCCAGGAAATGTTCCGGGATATTTTCAAATAGGAATTATCAAAGGCACACAGAGCGCATCAAGCTCTGTGTGCCTTTGCAGCGTGCGGATTATTGGTGCTGTGTTCCTTCGAGCAGTTTGTACAGTCATCTGTAAAGTGTATCTGTCTCGTCACTGCTCAGTCTGACGCAGCCTGCCACCCGGTGGGGAATATCCTGCGCAAGCACTCTGAGTTCCTCACCCTGAGAGGTGATCTGTACGATCAGCACTCTCTCGTCGCCTTTGCTGCAGCTGCGGTTGAGTAATCCCTTTGATTCGAGGCTTTTCAGGACAGGAGTAAGAGCCTGTTTAGAATCTCTTTAAAATGAGACGAATAAAAGCAAGAGAGAACA
>CAMHJC010000015.1 GCA_946185345.1 uncultured Clostridia bacterium | reverse complement strand
TCACGCTCCCGCCAAGGCTCCGCCCTGGACGGGCCAGGAGGGCAGTGGCCCCCCCCTGGACTCCCACGCTCGCAAGCTCGCTAGTTAGGGCGCTGCGCTTGCTTTTTTCTTTTTATTATCAATATTTAGTTGCCGGAGTAATAATACAGTTGGAATATCTGCGCCGATGTCATCGGTATCATCGTTACGTTATACTAATTTTCTGTTGAAAGTAGACAATTATTTGCGAGGATATTTTGTGTCCTGCAAGGAATAGCTGTCGACTCGTCGACAGCAGGACGACGGCAGGCTGGCGCCTGCCTAGGACGATGACGCCGCAGGGCGTAAAATAGGCCGCAAAGAAAGGCTGATTTTAGCCGAAAATTAGTATTAGTCCGTGATGTCTTTACATGCCAAAGAAGTCCAACGGCTTGCCCTGCTCCTTCCGCTTGAGGCAGTAGAAATAAATCATATAGGCATAGGCGGAACGGAAGGTAGTCTGGGAATGAATTTCGAAATATTCCTTTTCGCCGACCGATATCTGAATCCGGTTCTTGTGAACACAGCTGAGTTTGGTGATATCCTCAAAGCTCCACACAAACGTCTTCGGGCCGATACTTACCGAATTGCCTTCTTCATCCGTTTCAAAGGCATTGTCGGTTTCAAATACTAGCCTGTCGCTGTAAAGCGCAAAGCTTCCTTCGCCTATCAGCACGTTTTTGGAGGCGCGTTTCGCCTTGTAAAGCTCATTGGCCGGCGTGATAAGCAGCGGTTCCTTTCCGCTTGTGTCGTAATTTTCCTCAGACACCAGCTTGACGGCCTGCTCACGCTGCCAGTCGTCCCACTTGTCAAAGGAATCGAATATCACGTCATCGCCCTCGAAAAATCCGCAGCTGTTCATGGACACCCTGTATCCGCACTCGGTACAGCCGATGGAATCGCCTTCGCTCTTCATGGTCATCAGCCTGCCGCATTTCGGACACTGGAAAAGCATTCTCTCGGCACCGTCGAGCAATTCATGTCCCTTGAAAGGAATCATCTGCTGACGCTGGTACTCCATTTCATTGAAGCTCAGCGCCTGACAAATCGCATCGTAAACCTCGTCCACCGACATGGCGGCAAGCTCCTCCGGCTCGATGACACGCACCAGTTCACAGGTGGTTCTGCCTTTGCGCCAGGAATTGCTCCAGCGGGGTTTGGTGAGATAACTTCCCTTTACATTGAAAAGCGCAAGCGGCATCTTGAATTTCTTGACGAGTTTGGCGATGGAAGGCGCGATATAGCTCGTTTTGGAAGAAAAGCAGCAGTTGGCTTCGGGGAAAATAAGCAGGCTGCCGCCGTCTTTCCTGACCTGCATCGCCTCCTGAATAGATTTCAGATCCATCTGCGCCCGGACGATCGGAATGGGACCGGCGATGTGGGCGACGAATTTTCCAAACACGGGACTCTTGAAGAGATGGTCGCTGGCAAGCGCATGCACCACTCCCGGCACCGAATTGATCACCATAAGCGGATCCAGATCGCATGCATGATTGCAAAGAATCATATAGGGACGCTTGGTAAGATGATTTTTGGTGCGCTTAAAATTGGCCTTTATCTTCAGAAACGCCATTGTGAGCGGCTTGCCAATGGCAAACCAGAATTTATGACGAAGCAGATTGTACTTCTTCCCGGGCTTTTTCTTTTTGGATTTTTTCTCAGCCTTGCCGTTCGTTTCGGCGCTGATCTCTTTTTCGTCCTTTACATCTGTTTCCGACACTGTGATCACTCCTCACTTATCAATTAACGCTTTCAAATTGATTGACTGCCGCGCGGAAGGAATCGATGGCCGTCATCATGGCCTGGGCAAAATCTTCATATAAGGCAGTACCTTCTTTTCTCATCTGTGAGCTGCCTTCCACAGGATCGCTGAACTCGTGGAACCGTTCATCGTAGTTCCTGTAAAAATCCAGCAGCACACGGCATTTTTCAAACGCCACACCGTAATCGGCCATTGCGTCATTCATGGACTGCTGCACCCCGGCGTATTGAGCCGGCGCATCAATGCCTCCGATTGTCCGGCAGGCTTTTTCGAGTTTTGCCAGACTTTCGTCCGTCGCTTTGATCTGAGAATCCGACGGAGCGCTTTTGCTTGCCGCTATCCGCTCAAGTGAATCACTGAATTCATTTGCGCAGTCGGTAAAGGAAACCAGCGCATGATTCATACTCTCCATGTAGATTTCCTCGGGACTCTTTTTCGACTCAGCCCCTGAGCAGCCGGCTGCGATAAGCACCATCGACATGGTGAATAATATCAATACGGTTACAACAACCGATTTTTTCATTTGGAAGAACCGTCCTTTGACTAGAAAATTCTGATCAGTTAAATATATTGAAGTCCGTGTAGGAATTCGGGACAAGATACGGTAGGAAGCTGCTGACGAAGATACTGAGCAGACACACGACGATGAAGAATATCATACCGCCGGAAGTGACAAAGTGGGCAAATTTATGCTTGACCGAGTCAAACTGCGGCAGCCTTCTCTCATCCGGAACCTCCAGTCTGATCCACCTGCGTTCCGCATTTGAGACTTCCTCCGAACCGGATGCAATGCGGGCCTTGCGCGCGTTGAGTCCTCTTGTTCTCCTGACGATAAAGACGATCAGCGCAACGGCGGCGAATGCCATCGTGAAGTAATCAAAATATTCCACATACTCTGCGTAATAATCATACCAGTCGGGCAGGAAATAATGGAAAATCTGAGGCAGAGAGGCCAGAATATTATTGACCATGTGAATGAAAATAGTCTGACGGATGTTGCCCGATTTGGCCGCCACATATCCCATGACAAGGCCGATCAGGAATGCCATCGGCGTCTGTCCCATATTGCCGTGCATCAGTCCGAATGCCAAAGCCGATGCCACTATCGCAAAGCCGGAGCCGTATTTCGACAGCGTTTTGAGCATAGCGCCGCGGAACATGTATTCTTCGGTGACAGGCGCGATAACGCACACCCAGATCAGATAGCAGATCATACCGAAAAGCGGCATGGAATCCTGTGAATACAGCGTATTGCTCTCATTCGGAGTGAACTGGATAAATTCTTCAAACCATCCCTTGCAGAAATAATAAAGGGTACACCAGGCGCTGTTAAGTCCAAGTGCCGTAATCAGAGCGGTCAATATGAACAACGGGCTCAGCTTGTCGCCCCTGAAAGGATCGGCAAACTTATATCTCCACTTGCGCAGATGCAGCGCAGAAGGCAGCATATTGCCCACAATGGCGGAAAGACCTCCCGCCAGCAGAACCACAGGAAGCATCGTTGTCATGATAACTCCCGTGTCGTTTGACTTAAAAATACCGGGTGAAATAATTGCCAGCACAATGGCCGCCACAAAGATCACCACAATCTCAACCGCTGTCATCAGGCCCATATCAGCCATCAGCATGAGTCCGACACGTGAGCAGTGCTTGCGGAACAGTTTGCGGTCCATTACTTCTTTCGGAAGTGCGGGTGGCTGGTAAATAGGTACAGGCTGACCATATTGTATGGCGACAGGCTGTCCGTACATCGGCGGCACATACTGCTGCTGAGCGACAGGCTGTCCGTACATCGGCGGCGCATACTGCTGCTGAGGAACGGGCTGTCCGTACATCGGCGGCACATACTGCTGCTGAGGAACGGGCTGTCCGTACATCGGCGGCGCATACTGCTGCTGAGGAACGGGCTGCCCGTACATCGGCGGCGCATACTGCTGCTGAGGAACGGGCTGCCCGTACATCGGCGGCGCATACTGCTGCTGAGGAACGGGCTGTCCGTACATCGGCGGCGTGTACTGCTGCTGCGCTACCGGCTGTCCGACGGTATTGATGGCAGGACGGCTGCTGTCGTCGTCAAATGCGCCCGAAAACGCAGGCATTGAATTGCCGGTCGGCGTATTTTGATTGGCTGAAGGGTATTGATTAGACTGATTGTCCATGGTGAATTACTCCCCTTTTTCTGAAAATAATTAGTTTGCTCAACACATAGTTCAGAATCACAACCACGATGTTGGAGCAGATTTTGGCAAACAGAGATTTTGCGTCCTTCTGAGAACAGTTCAGGATTTCGGCGATCAGACGTTCAACGGCAATGGAGCCCATTACTTCGACCATCAGCCAGATAATCAGCTCGTCAACCAGCAGCGAAAAAATCCTCGCTCCCACAAACGAACCTGCTTCACGGATAATCCCGGAGACGGAATGTTCCCTGCTGCGGAATACAAATATTCTGTTGGTAATATAAGCAAACACCACAGAAAAGATCCATGCGATTACATTGGAAACCAGCGCATGAAATCCTATCAGAGAACAGAAAAGCTGGAATGTAACAATATTGATCACAGTGGTACACACTCCGAAAAACAGGTAAAGAAATACCTCGCTCATCATCAGCTCCCTGATCTTTTCCCAAAAAGAATCGCCTTTGAAACCCGACATGGCGAAAAACTCCCTCTTGCATAAAAATGCCGAATAAATGATGAATGATCCTGACGATCACTGAATAAACTTGACGGCAGTGCCTGTCGCCAGGATCTCGGAAGCGCCCTGCATGACGGAAGAAGTGGTGTATCTGACATTGACCACCGCATCCGCGCCGAAACGCATCGCGTCTTCGATCATTCTGGCGGTGGCTATTTCACGGGCATTATTGAGCATATCGGTGTATGCTTTGATTTCGCCGCCGACAAGCGTTTTGAATGACGCCCCGATATCGGAGCCGAAATTTTTGGTCATTACCACGCTTCCTCTGACAATGGAGAGAGTCTGTAGCTTCTGACCCGTAATGTAATCTGTGTTGACAACTACCATTTTTATTAACCTCTTTTCGAATTGAGAAAAAATCAGACATGACTGTCAAGCTTTTTTCTGACAGCCTGTACATTACTAATCATACCATATAATTACCCAATTTGCAATCAATATTTCAAAACTTTAAGATGTTTTGCTTTTTTTAGAGATGATTCATGGTCAAAATCGACAGTTTTCCATTGACTATTCCAACAAATTATGATATAATGATTATAAACAACCTACCGCAGCAGGAATTGTCTGCAATAACAAAATACAAGTTTCAGGAGGCAGAAAATATGCTTTTCAAAAAAAAGAAAACCGTCAATGAAGAACTCGTCAGTCTGAATTTGCAGTTTCCGGACAAGGGCGAACGGCTTGTGCGCGTATACGTGCCTGAACACAGGGAAGGCGATCTACTTCCCGTCATTTATATGACCGATGGACAGTCGGTGTTCGATGAGGAAAGCAATCCTTTGGGCTGCTGGCACACCCGGGAAGCCGTTAAGGCAGAATATGAAGCGAGCGGACGCAGGGCCATCATCGTGGGAATTCACAGCAATGTCCATCCTTTGTTCCGCACCAACGAGCTCACGCCTAAATCCATCGGAGAAATCACCATGCCCGAGCTTCCCCCCGATGAAATGCCTCCCATGCCGCCCGAAGGAATGCCTCCCATGCCTCCTGAGGGAATGCCGCCCATGAATCCCGAAATGTTCATGAAGATGATAGAGGAAATGAAAAAGATGTTCTCCCCCGAAGGCGAAATCTTTGACGACTTCCTGATTAAAACCGTCATGCCCGAAGTGGAAGCCAGATTCCCGGTGATAAAGGGCAGAGCCAATACCGCCGTCTGCGGCAGTTCTTCCGGCGGTCTTGAATCCTTCTACATCGCCATGAGTCACCCCGATCTGTTCTGTGCGGCAGGCGTATTGTCCCCGATGTTTTTGTTCTATTCCGTTGAGGATATCAGCCGGTGGTTCGATTCAAAGCTGCAAAAGAAAACGCCTTTCCTCTATCTCTACTGCGGAGCAGGTGAGCCAAAGGAAAAACAGATGTGCGACAAGGCAAAGCCGGTTTTCGATTATCTCAAGGAGAAGCGTCCTAAAAAAGCGGTCAAAGAGGTCATCCAATCCGACGCCATCCACAACGAATCCGCATGGGAGCCGATATTCAAAGACTTCCTTCACATCTTCCTGACAGAAGGCAAAAAATTCTGATTTTTTAAGAGCCTGTTCAGAATCTCCGTGTGTGCGGAAAGATTTGGAACAGGCTTAAAAAAAGAGTGTCCGTTTGCTCCGTAATGATGGATGCAATGAACACTCTTTTTATTTTTCCGTAGTATTTTATTCCGTGGTATTATCAGACATTATGCCTTGGCATTCTTGCCGCAGCACTGCTTGTACTTCTTGCCGCTGCCGCAGGGACAGGGAGAATTGCGGCCGATCTTGCGGCCTGCTCTTGCCGGCATGACATCGGCATCGGTATCGGGATCCATCGGCTTCTGAATCTGCTCGCGCTTGGGTTCCTCCTGACGTCTGATCTGAACGGTGAGAATCTGACGGGCGGTATCCTCTTTGATCTGTGCGATCATCTCGTCAAACATGTCAAAGCCTTCCACGGTGTAAGCCACGGCGGGATCCTTCTGACCGTAGGAACGAAGGCCGATGCCCTGCTTGAGTTCTTCCATGGCGTCAATGTGATCCATCCAGAGTGTGTCGACCACACGAAGCATGACCACTCGGTCAAGCTCACGCGCTATTTCGTCGCCAAATTCCTTCTCACGCTTTTCATACAGATCATGCGCGCGCTGAATCAGCTCGTCTGTAATATCCTGCTTTTCCAGCTGGTCAAGCTCCTCGAGCGAATAGTCAAAATCGTCCTCCGTGGTGAGCAGATTGAGATAAGTGGTGCGCAGGCCTTCGAAGTTCCAGTTGTCCTTCTCATCGGCATTGAGATAAAGATTGACATTGGATGTGATGGAATCGTCAATCATCTTCAGGATATTGTCACGCATGTTCTCGCCGTCAAGCACCTTGTCACGTTCGGTATAGATAACCTCACGCTGACGGTTCATGACGTCGTCGAATCTCAGTACGTTCTTTCTGATGCTGAAGTTTCTGCCTTCGACTTTGGCCTGTGCGCTCTCAATGCTCTTTGAGACCATTCTGGCTTCGATGGGCATATCCTCGTCGATTCTGAGAGTGGTCATCATGGCCTGCAGTCGTTCGCCTCCGAAAATACGCATAAGGTCGTCCTCAAGCGACAGGTAAAACTGGCTTTCACCCGGGTCGCCCTGACGTCCGGAACGTCCGCGAAGCTGATTGTCAATACGGCGGGACTCGTGACGTTCGGTGCCGATAATAACCAGACCGCCTGCCTCACGAACCTTGTCGCCCTCGGCGTCGGTGACTTTCTTGAATTCCTCCTTGAGCTCGGCAAATTTTGCGCGCGCTTCGATAATGGCTTCATCATCGGTGTCGCTGTAGGCGGTGGATTCTTCGATCAGTTCCTCATCGTAACCAAGCTTGCGCATCTCGCTCTTTGCCATGAATTCCGGGTTGCCGCCCAGCAGAATATCGGTACCGCGTCCCGCCATATTGGTGGCGATGGTGACGGCGCCGTATTTGCCGGCCTGTGCGACAATCTCAGCCTCACGCTGATGATACTTCGCATTGAGCACGGAATGTTTGATTCCGCGGCGCTTGAGCGCATCACCCAGCATCTCGGATTTGTCGATGGATACGGTACCTACCAGCACAGGCTGACCCTTCTGATGCGCCTCGATGATGCGGTCGATAACGGCATGATATTTGCCGCGTTCGGTGGAATAGATGCGGTCGGGCAGGTCGTTGCGGATGCAGGGCTTGTTGGTGGGAATCTCCACGCAGTCGAGCTTGTAGATTTCATTGAATTCCGTCTCTTCGGTGAGAGCGGTACCGGTCATACCGGAAAGCTTCTTGTAGAGTCGGAAATAGTTTTGGAAGGTGATGGAGGCGAGCGTCTTTGATTCACGCTCTACCTTCACGCCTTCTTTGGCTTCTATGGCCTGATGAAGACCCTCGTTGTAACGGCGGCCGTACATGATACGTCCGGTAAATTCGTCGACGATAAGTACCTTCTCGTCCTGAACCACGTAATCCACGTCACGGGTCATGACGCCGTGAGCCTTGATGGCCTGATTGATGTGGTGCAGAATGGTGATAGCCTCCGGACTGTTGTCCATGAGGTTGTCAATGCCGAAGGTCTTTTCGGCACGGGCAACGCCTTTGGGAGTGAGTGTGGCGGTCTTGGCCTTTTCATCCACAATGTAATCGGCGTCACCGTATTTGTCGTCGTGTTCTTCCTTTTCATCGACTTCGGTGATCTTGACAAAGGTAAGCTTCTTGGCGAAGTCGTTGACGGTGTTGTAGAGAGCGGTGGATTTGTCGCCCTGACCGGAGATAATAAGAGGCGTTCTCGCTTCATCAATGAGGATGGAGTCCACCTCGTCGACAACGGCGAAGTTATGACCGCGCTGAACCTTCTGCTCTTTGTAGATAACCATGTTGTCACGCAGGTAGTCGAAGCCCAGTTCGTTGTTGGTGCCGTATGTAATGTCACAGGCATAAGACTCACGGCGTTCATCGTTTTTCATATCGTGGAGAATAAGACCGACGCTCAGTCCCAGGAAGCGGTGAATTTTTCCCATCCACTCGCTGTCACGCTTTGCGAGGTAATCGTTGACCGTGACGACATGCACGCCTTTGCCGGAGAGAGCGTTGAGGTAGGAAGGCAGCGTAGCGACCAGCGTCTTGCCTTCACCGGTTTTCATTTCGGCGATACGACCCTGATGCAGGATAATGCCGCCGATGACCTGCACCGGAAAGTGCTTCATGCCCAGTACACGCCAGCCGGCCTCACGGCAGACCGCATAAGCATCGGGGAGAATATCGTCAAGCGTCTCGCCGTCGGCCAGTCTGCCCTTGAGCACATCTGTCTGACTGCGAAGCTCGCTGTCGGACATAGGAGCGTATTTTTCCTCAAGAGCGAGCACCTGATCACAGATCGGCTGAACTCTCTTGATTTCTCTCTCGGAATAACTGCCAAATATCTTCTTTAAAATACCCATTTCAAATGGACCGTCCTTCCTGTTTATTCGTTGCAGCCGCAACAAACAGCCAATTTTTCTTGAATGAATTATATAATAAATGCATGCTTCAATGAAATACTCTGATGTCAATATAACATATCCAATATAGCATACATAAAACAATTTTACAATATCCATTCAAGAAAAATGTTACGCAATTGAAAATAATTAAAATTCTGTTGATTCAAACGGTTGGATTGACCTCATTTGTCTGTCTTTGCACAAAGCTCTCACAGTTTCCACCTATAAACAACAAATGGCAGGCGGCGACAGATTGTTAATTAAATAACTTGTTGTTTTTCAATAAATTTTACTTGACAAACGCCTAAGGTGGTGTTATTATATGTTTATCGAAACGAAACTTGGTTATTTTGGGTTACTTATCAGCTGTGTTTTTTAACACAGCCTCATTATTGTGATAATCAGCGATCAATCGGAGGTAATACAAATGTCAGTGATTTTTTCAGCAGCCATTACGGGTCTGGGACATCTGGCACACGCTGTAGCATCCGCCAGGGAGTATTTCCCCGGTACTTACTCTGAATTTGAACTCAGCCAGGACGGCGAAACCGTTTGGGAGGCGAGCGCAGAATACGCATTTGTCGGCTTCAGCGAGGACGGCGACTTTTCTCTTTCCATCGGCAAAGGCGACGTCTCTGTGGGCAGACGTCTCGGCAAGCTCAAAAACGAACCGGAAACCCGTGTATGGCAGATTCGTTCACGCGACGGCGAATACATCATGCTCAAGGGCAGCGCCGACACCGCCGAAGTATTCAAGCGTGTCAGCTGACGGCGGACATGGATCTCGTCAACGGAACGGAATCATTTATCTGACTGAAATGAATCTTTTGCAGAATTCAGCGGCTGTATGTTATCATACGGCCGCTGTTTTTTTCAGGGTGATTAACTTGATTAACTATTATCCGAAAGGTCTAACAATGCGATTGCCTGGAACGTGGTGGAAAGAGAGCCGGAGGGAGCTTTATAAGCGGCATTGGAAACCACCCTGACTCTTTCCTGACCGGCCCGGGAGGCTCTGAGTGTGGCTTCCGCACCGAAAAGCAGCTCTCCGGTGGCGATATGATAATCGCTGGACACAATGGCCAGCCACTTGACCCGCGGATATTGTTCCTCAAGGATATCGTATGTAAACATGGCATTCTGAGCGGTGGTAAGGGACTGATTCTCAACGGCCACACGTTCGCCGGCAATTCCGTTTTTCGTCAGCCATTCAGCCATCTTTTCCGCCTCGGTAGCGGAAGAATTCCGAGTAGCCGTCGGGCCGCCTGTGCAGATCACCAACGCATTGGGATATTTTTCCGCACAGTTTTTCACTACCTTCAGTCTTTCTGTCAATTCATCTCTCATCGTTCCGTCATCGTTGAGCCGGAATCCCAGCGCAACAATGCACAGCGAGTCATCCTTGGCCAGGCCGTCGGGCAGCACGTCGTAATTCAGCTTAAGGTCGCTGTTGACCGACTTCCAGAGGGCAACAATGCTTGTCCACTTTGCTCCGGCGACAGGATCCATGGCGTTGAGTTCCTTCAGAAGCAACTCGATGCTTTTGTCCGCTTTGTCTCCGTATTTGCCGTAACACATCGTCAGTTCTTCAATCACTTCTCTGCCGGTGCGCTGCCTGTCGCAGGAAGCATCCTGTCCGGTCTCCTTTCCGCAGGACACGCACGCCGCCATACAAAGCACAAGCAGAAGGGACAGGATCCGGGAAATTACTCTTTTATTCAATGTGAATTACTCCTTAATCATCGGATTGGGTAGGCGATTGGAAAACTGTCAACGCATTGTATTTCGGAGAATTGGCGGAATTGGATCAACCAGCTTATTCTCCGCTCGGAGCAAGGTATTTACTTTATTTTCTCCTTTATCTGTCGCGCCCAATCCCGTTTCAAATCGTAATGCGCTGCGCTATGCTTTTTTCATTTACTTTTACAATCGCTTAATTCCGGTACATGACATCCGCCCGACTTAAGATTATTGTAAGCCGTATTCCAGCCCTTGTCAACGATAATTGCGTCATATGTTAAAGAAATAACTCTTGATTTTACCGTTCAAATACTTTATAATGATGTTAAAATTTCAACATCATCCAAGGAGGATATTATGCAAGGAAACGTACGTCCCGAAACAATGGAAAGAATCACTACTCCCGAGCTTGCCAACGCCTTTATTGACGAGCAGGTAAAGGAACTCCGCGCTCAGATCGGCGATAAAAAGGTGCTTCTCGCTCTCTCCGGAGGAGTGGACAGCTCGGTTGTTGCGGCTCTTCTCATCAAGGCGGTCGGACAGCAGCTGGTATGCGTTCACGTCAATCACGGTCTGCTCCGCAAAGGCGAACCCGAACAGGTTGTCGAGGTTTTCCGCCATCAGATGAACGCCAATCTTGTCTATGTCGATGCGGTAGACCGTTTTCTCGACAAGCTGGCAGGCGTAGCCGAGCCGGAAAAAAAGAGAAAGATCATCGGCGCCGAATTCATCAGGGTATTTGAGGAAGAGGCAAGAAAGCTCGACGGCATTGAATTTCTTGCGCAGGGTACCATCTATCCCGACATTCTCGAAAGCGACGGCGTAAAGGCTCATCACAACGTCGGAGGACTTCCCGAAGACCTGCAGTTCGAACTGGTGGAGCCGGTCAAGCTGCTCTTTAAGGATGAAGTCAGGGTTGTGGGCAAGGCTCTGGGGCTGCCCGACAGCATGGTATTCCGTCAGCCGTTCCCCGGCCCGGGTCTCGGTGTGCGCTGTCTGGGAGCCATCACCCGTGACCGCCTGGAAGCAGTGAGAGAATCCGATGCCATTCTCAGAGAGGAATTTGCCAAGAACGGCCTTGAAGGCAAGGTCTGGCAGTATTTCACCGCCGTGCCGGATTTCAGATCGGTCGGTGTCAAGGACGGCAAACGCACATTCGCCTATCCCGTCATTATCCGTGCCGTCAATACTACCGACGCAATGACCGCTACGGTTGAGGACGTTCCCTTTGAACTGCTTGAGCACATCACCGCCAGAATCACCTCGGAGGTTGAAAACGTCAACCGTGTGCTTTACGACCTCACCCCCAAGCCCTGCGCCACCATAGAGTGGGAATAATCACGTTCAGCCCGGAAGCCTCTTTACAGCGAGATTTTCGGGCCTTTAGCACAAAAGGCCGCACCGCGAAAAACACTTCACTGCGTTTTTCGGGAAAGAAATGACATCAGAAAGGAATGACATCATGAACAAACATCTCAAACAATTCGTCGCCGCTGCGCTGGTAGGCCTCTCCTTCTGCGGCATGACCGGAATATCGGTATTTGCTTCTCCCAAATACGTCAGAATTATCGGTGAACCGGTTGCCGTGCGTGAGAGCGCAGGCACTTCCGGCAAATTCATCAAAAAGCTGCACAGCGGCAATCAGGTCGTTTACCTTGCCAAAAAGGACGATGCCTCGGGCGTCATCTGGTACAAAGTGGAGCTTGAGGACGGTAAAACGGGCTGGGTCACCTCGGCTTATTCCGAAACCATAGAAAAAAGCTCCGTCGGAAGGCTGGAGGTAGCCGCCAATCTGATGAACGTGCGTGCCGGCGCAAGTCTCACAAGCAAATCCATTGCTACCGTCCGCATTGGCAGACAGTTTGACTATTTTTCCTCCAAGCAGGACTCCGAGGGACAGACATGGTACAAAATCCAGTACGATGCCGAACAGACCGCATGGCTTCTGGGTACATATTGCGAAATAATCAGGCAGGCCTCTCCTGACGACAGCGGCAAGGACAAGAAAACCGACAAAACCGACACCAAAACCACCAAGGATTCCGGCAAGAAACAGGTTGAAATTACGGAAAGTCCTGTCAATGTCCGCAGCGCCGCCGGCACAGGCAGCCAAAAAATCGGCTCCACCTCTCAGGGAAAAAAATACACCTATCTGGCCGAACAGAAGGATTCCAACGGAACGACCTGGTATAAAATTCAATACACATCGGACAAGACCGGCTGGGTCATCTCCTCTCTGAGCAGGATTGTTCCGGCGGACGCCAAGACCGATACCAAGACCGACAAAAAAACCGATAAAAAACAGATTGAGATCACCACCAGCCCGGTAAACGTAAGAGCTTCCGCCAGTCTCAGCGGAAAGAAACTGGGAACCACCTCCAAGGGAAAGACCTTTACGATTCTTGCCACCAAAAAGGATTCCGGCGACAAAGTTTGGTACCAGATTCAGTACACATCAAAGACCAAGGGCTGGGTAATGGGCAAATTCTGCAGCAAGACAGACTCCGACACCAAGACCGACTCAAAATCAACCGCCAAAAAGGTGGAAATCGTCGAAAGTCCCGTGAATGTCCGTAACGCCGCAAGCATGTCCGGTAAGAAGATCGGAACCACGTCCAAGGGCAAGAAATACACCTACCTCGCTTCCAAAAAGGACGAGGACGGCAATACCTGGTACCAGATTCAGTTTACATCCAAGACAAAGGGCTGGATTCTCGGCAGACTGGGCAAGCTGACGGCCAAATAACACTGTCCTTTCCGGTCGGTGAAACCGTAAAAAATCAATCAAAAGAATAAAAAAACCTTCGGTTTCAATGTCAAAATCTATTGCAACCGGAGGTTTTTTGTAGTATAATATATGGTAACCATATTTTTAAAGCATGAAGGGATTGATTCCGGCTATGAATCATACAACCAAGCAAAACATCGCCGTTATTTTCGGCGGCCAGTCCTCGGAACACGAGGTGTCAAGAGTATCCGTGACCATGGTTCTCAACAACATTGACAAAGATAAGTACAACGTATATATGATAGGCATCACCAAAGAAGGCAAGTGGTATCTCTATGAGGGAGATGTCAGCCTGATCGCAAACGGCGACTGGGAAACCTCCGGCAAAACCACACAGGCGTTCATCGCTCCCGACGCCGCCCTTCACGGCATGGTGATCCTGCGTGAAAACGGCCCGGAGACCGTCCGCCTGGACGCCGCCTTCCCGGTCATGCACGGCAAAAACGGCGAGGACGGCACCATTCAGGGTCTGTTTGAGCTGGCGCATATTCCTTATGTCGGCTGCAACGTCGCCGCTTCGGCCGTCTGCCTTGACAAAGCCCTCACCAACACCGTGCTGGATTACGCGGATATCCCGCAGGCAAAATTCGTGTGGTTCTTCTCTCGTTACTTTGAAAACCACATGGACGAAATTCTCGATCAGATAGAAAACGAGCTGGGCTATCCCTGCTTCGTCAAGCCGGCCAATGCCGGTTCCTCGGTCGGCATCAGCCGATGCGAAAAACGCGGTGAAGTCGTCGACGCCGTCCGGTTTGCCGCTCAGCACGACTCCAAAATCGTCGTCGAGGAAAACATTGCCGGTCAGGAGGTCGAAGTGGCTGTTCTGGGCAACGATGATCCCGTTGCCTCGGTCGTCGGAGAGATCATTCCCGCCGCCGAGTGGTACGATTACGACGCCAAATACAACGATGAGGACAGCAAGCTGCTTATTCCCGCCAACTTAAGCGAGGAGACCTCCGAGCTGATCCGCAAAACCGCCATTAAGGCATACAAAATGCTCGGCTGCTCAGGACTTGCCAGAGTTGACTTCCTGGTGAGAAAGAGCGACGGTCTGCCCATGCTCAACGAGCCTAACACACTTCCCGGCTTCACCGAGATCAGCATGTATCCCAAGCTCTTTGAAGCATCCGGTATCGGCAAGACCGAGCTGATCGACAAGCTCATCGCCTTCGCTCTGGAAAGAGCCGGAAAGAATCAATAAGCCTATGCCATACACTCTCAACATCTCAACCAAAATCCAATCCGATGATTACGACGACAGCATCGAAGTCAGCTATCCCTGCAGCTATTCCTGCGAGAACGGCATTCACCGGCTGAAATACACCGATGACGAGGCCGGCTTCACTGTGGTCAGAATTTCACCCGACGGATGCATAGAAATCCGACGACGCAATTCCTTCACCATTATTATGAGAGACGGATATATTCACAGTGTGGACTGTGAGACTCCCTACGGCCGCATTCCCATGCAATTTACCCTGGTTACCGCCGCTCATTCCCTCAGCGAAATCGGCGGTACGCTCGAATACACCGCCAACGTCCACATTGACGGACAGCTTCAGGTCAACCGGGTCACAATGAAACTGATTCAGGCGGCCGATTAATTTTCCACAGGAAAGGAAAGAAAACCAACCATGACCAATTCCATAAAAGAAATCCATGCCCAGATCAAAGAGATCATTATGGCAGCAATGGGTCGCGGAGTGGCTGATGAAGTCCTCCCGGCCGTTGCGGCGCCGGCATTTTCCATCGAGACTCCCGCCGATACATCTCACGGCGATTTCGCCTCCAATGCCGCCATGGTCTCCGCAAAGGCATTTCACATGCCGCCCCGCAAGATCGCCGACATCATCTGCGAGCGCATGGATTTCACAGGCACTTATATCGACCGGGTGGAAGTTGCCGGCCCGGGATTCATCAATTTCTTCGTGAGCAGCCGTTATTTCAGCGAAGTGCTGCTCGGAATTCACCGTGACGGAGCCGACTACGGCAAATCCGACTTCGGAGGCGGCCAGCGTGTCATGGTGGAATTCGTCTCCGCCAATCCGACCGGCCCGATGCATATGGGCAATGCCCGCGGCGGCGCTCTGGGTGACTGCCTTGCCGCCGTGCTGGAATACGCCGGCTATTACGTTGAGCGTGAATTCTACGTCAACGACGCCGGCAATCAGATTCAGAAATTTGCGCTCTCGCTCGATATCCGCTATCAGCAGATATTCAGGGGCGAAGAGGCGGTGGAGCTTCCCGAGGATTCCTACCACGGAGCCGACATTGTCGAACTGGCAAAGGAATTTGCCGAGATTCACGGCGACAGTTATCTCGCAAAAAGCGAGGAAGAACGCCGCCAGGCACTGGTGGACTACGCCCTTCCCAAGAACATCGCCAAAATGAAGACCGATATCGCCAAATACCGCATTACCTACGATACCTGGTTCCTGGAAAGCACCCTTCACAATGACGGTGAAGTCAGGGAAATCATTGACATTCTCACCGACAAAGGCCTTACTTACGAAAAAGACGGCGCCATCTGGTACAAGGCAACCGAATTCGGCGGCGAGAAGGACGAGGTTCTGGTGCGCGCCAACGGCAATCCCACTTATTTTGCCGCCGATATCGCCTATCACCGCAACAAATTCCAGAAGCGCGGATTCGACACCTGCATTGACGTCTGGGGAGCGGATCATCACGGCCATGTCGCCAGAATGAAGGGCGCCATGGACGCCGTCGGTCTGAACGGCTCCAAGCTGCATATCGTGCTGATGCAGCTGGTCCGCCTGATGGACAACGGTGTTCCGTTCATCATGAGCAAGCGAACCGGCAAGGCCATTCAGCTCGCCGACCTGCTCGATGAAGTCTCCGCCGATGCGGCCCGCTTCTTCTTCAACCTGCGTGAAGCCAACACCCAGATGGATTTTGACCTGGGACTCGCCGTCCGTGAGGATTCCCAGAATCCGGTGTATTATGTGCAGTACGCTCATGCGCGTATCTGTTCGATCTTCCGCCGTGACGAGGCCAAACAGTTCGACCTTGACGCCGTCACGCCCGAGGCGCTCGACCTGCTCACTCATCCCTCCGAGGTGGAGCTTATCCGCTACCTCTCTTCCCTGCCGAACGAGATTATCGCCGCCGCCAAGGAATACGAGCCTGCCAGAATGACACGCTATGTCATGGAGCTGGCTTCCAAATATCATAAATTCTACCATGACTGCCGTGTGCTCGGCAACGAGGACGACAATCTCACTGCTGCGCGTCTGCTGCTCTGCGACTGCGTGCGTCAGGTAATCGCCAACATTCTCGCCATGCTCAAGGTGACGGCTCCCGATCACATGGATTCACAGAGCGACGAAAGTGCGGAATAATTCAAGAAATCAAAAAGGATGTGGACAACCAATGAGCGACAGAAAGGTTTGCGAGCTTACCATCATGGATATCACTGAGCGCATGCTGAAATTCACCATCCGTGATGAAATTGCCGAAGCATCAGGATATTCCGATTACAACACCGGTACTCGTGACGCACTCACCCAGATGCGTGAGGACATGGAAAAGCTCTCGGAAAAGGAATTTGTCTCCAAATACGACGAAATCAGTCTGGAAAAAGGTGACGAGCTGTTCGAGCTGGACGAGGAAACCCCCAGGGCACAGTATTTGCAGGGTTACTGCAACACCGTGGAGGATGTGATGTCCTTCATCAATCCCGCCTATATCTACGACCAGATGACCATGCTTCAGGAAGGCATTGAGTTTGACGAGGAATTTGAGGATGCCTTCTACGGCGGACTCGAACACCATCACCACGACGACGATGACGGGGAATGCGGCTGTGGATGCGGCCATCACCATCATCACTGAAAGGAGAATTCATCATGGTCGATGAAGTGTTCGGGCATATCAGTTATGAAGACGGATACGGCTGGAACGGCGAATTTCCGTTGGAATTCGGCGGAAGCTGGCATAATATACAGCTTCTGGTACAGGTCGACGAGGACGAAGGCACAGACATCACCGATGCGCAGAGAAATGCGCTTCAATGCTTTGATGAAAAATGGGATTTCATCGAGCCGGTGCTGGTCGAAGCTCTCATCCATTATTACAACAACGAGGAAAAGTACAGCTACGGCCCCGAAAACGAGGAAGAAGCTGCGCTCTGGTGGCCCGATATCAATTCCTACGGGGAGCTTGTCAACGCCGTCACTCCTGAAACACTCATCATTCCTCCCGATTATCTCATGGAAAAAGGACGGCGGGTCTATCTGCTGTTCGACCGCACATGGGGCGGAGAGGACCTGGACGACAACGGCATCGGTGTATGCTTCATTGATGAAAAGATTGTCGAAATAGGCTACAAGGATATCGCCTTCTGATGAATTCAAAACACGATTGACACAAAAAAACACCGTTCCCGGTTGTCCTGAAAAGACATCGGGAACGGTTATTTTTTTGTTTGACGGTACCGGTTATTCCGCTGCGGCGGAAATAACGGTCACCTTGCATGACGCTGTCTTTCCGCTGGATGTTTTGGCCGTTACGGTCGCTTCGCCTTCTGAAACGCCCACAACGACGCCCGACAGACTTACGCTTGCCACCGAGCTGTCGGAACTTTCCCAGATAATGTAATCGGTGGAATCAATGGGAGTCATAGCGGCTTCCAGCTCGAATTTTTCCGTCGTCTTCAGCTCAACCGTCTCCTTGCTGAGTGAAACCGATTCCGACGGCAGATCAGGATGATTCCAGCTGTACTTGCATTTGTGCTGGTATGTATGCTCGGGATAATGATCCAGCGTTTCAAATACATACCCTCTTGATTGGAGAGCAGGCAAAATAATTCTCAATGCGTTGGCGGTAAAATTCAGATCATGCATCAGCACGATTTCCACGTCATGGTTACATTCGCTCAATACGTAATGACTTGACGTCAGATAATCCGAACCCGGTCTGGTGTCTTTTGAAGAGGCAGTCCAGTCAAACACACGGTATCCCAGATCATCCGCGCCGTTAAGCAGCCGTCTCATGCGAAGCGGCTCACAGACCGTATTGCTGCTTCCGCCGGGAAATCGGATCAGATTGGAGCGCACGCCGGTGTATTCCTCCAGCTTGTCGTTGAGCTTTTCCAGATCGTCATAATATCTGTACAGCGTGCGATAGCAATGACTGGTTTTATTGACTCTGGTGTGAAGCGCAAGCGCATGCCCTTCATTCTTCATTCGTTCAACCGATGAAAAACAAACCGTATCTACCAGAAAGAACGTCGCCTTTGCGTCATATTCCTTCAGTACATCAAGTATATCGTATATGCTGTACTTCGGCCCGTCGTCAAATGTCAGGTAACAGGTCTTTTTGACGGTAACGGCACATTCCGCACTGTTTCCGTACTCATTCACAGCGGTAAGCACACAGTTGCCGAGTTTGATTCCCGTTACATTGCCTTCGCTGTCAACCGAAGCTACAGAATCATCGGAACTGCTCCATTGGATATTGCTGCCTCCCACGGCATCGATCTTTCGTGTGATACCCTTGCCGAGTTGAATACTGACATCCGACAAAGATACATCGGCAGGCTCCTCCGAAGAAATGTCATCGTCTGAAACAGGACGCACCTTTTCCTCACTGCCGCCTGAATTCCCGCAGGAAACCGCCATGCCGATCATCAGGAATGCCGAGACAAGCGCTATCAGAACAAACGATTTTTTCAGCCTGTGGTCTGAATTGAAAAGAAATTTTGAAAGCATGTTTTCCCTCTTTCTCGTTTGGGATTATGGTAGAAAACGCACATGTACCCGATTATTGAAAATAACAAAAATCGGGTACTGCATTGATGAAAGTATTATTTTACTGACAGATATGAATGATCCGCTCAGATCTTGGCGATATCAATGACCGAGAGATCAACGCCGCCCGCATTCTTAAGGCAGTTGGCCAGAGCTCTTGCCGTGTCAAGAGATGTGAAGCAATGCACACCGCACTCTACGGCATTTCTTCTGATGAGATAGCCGTCACGGTTGGTTTCCATGCCCTGTGTAGGCGTATTGATAATGAGATCAAGCTCGTTGTTGATGATCATATCAATGTAATTCGGCGAGCCGTCCTCAATGCGCTTGACCACCTTGTTGGCAATGCCGTGATCGGCGAGGTATTTGCCGGTGCCGGCGGTGCAGTAAATTTCATAGCCGAGGTCGGCGAAATCCTTTGCGATCGGCACAACTTCCTCTTTGTCCATATCCTTGACGGTAATCGCGATCTTGTGGGTTCTCGGCAGACGGATGCCGGTGCCGACAAACGCCTTGATGAGCGCTTCCTCATAGGTGTAGGCAATGCCGAGCACTTCGCCGGTGGACTTCATTTCGGGGCCAAGGCTGATATCGGCGCCGTAGAGCTTCTCAAAGGAGAATACCGGCATTTTGATGGCGATGGTCGGCTGTTCCTTCTGGAGGCCGTATTCGTAGCCGAGATCGGGAATCTTCTTGTCGCCGAAGAGACACTGGGTGGCCAGCTTGACGATCGGAATACCGGTGATCTTGCTGATATAGGGAACGGTTCTGGAAGAACGGGGATTGGCTTCAATGATATAAACCACGTCGTCCTTTACGATGAACTGAATGTTGATCATGCCGCGGACGCCCAGCGCGAGCGCCAGATTGCGGGTATCCTCCACAATACGCGCCTGAACTTCCTTGCTGATGGACTGGCAGGGATAAACCGAGATGGAGTCGCCCGAGTGAACGCCTGCGCGCTCGATATGCTCCATAATGCCGGGAATGAGGATATCGGTGCCGTCGCAGATGGCGTCGACTTCCACTTCCTTGCCCATGATGTACTTATCGACCAGAATCGGGTGATCCTGCTGTATGCGGTTGATGATGCCGATATATTCACGAATCTCTTTGTCGGAGAAGGCGATGTGCATGCCCTGTCCGCCGAGCACGTAGGAAGGACGAACCAGAACGGGATAGCCGATCTCATTGGCGGCGGCAATCGCTTCATCGCAGGTAAATACCGTGCGTCCGGGCGCCTTGGGAATATTACATTCGGTGAGAATGCGGTCGAAAAGCTCTCTGTCCTCGGCCTTATCCATATTTTCGGCAGATGTACCGAGAATTCTAACGCCCATCTTGTCCAGCGCTTCGCAGAGCTTGATGGCGGTCTGTCCGCCGAACTGCACGACAGCGCCGTAAGGCTGCTCCAGCTCGACGATGTTGCGGACATCTTCGGGCGTCAGAGGCTCGAAGTAGAGTTTGTCCGACACGTCAAAATCGGTGGAAACGGTTTCGGGATTGTTATTGACAATAATGGTCTCGTAGCCTGCCGCTCTCAAGGCCCATACCGAGTGAACCGAGCAATAGTCGAATTCGACACCCTGACCGATGCGGATCGGTCCGGAACCGATGACCATGATCTTCTTCTTGTCGGTGGCAGGATCCACTTCATTTTCGCTCTCGTAGCAGGAATAATAGTAAGGCGTCTCCGCATCAAATTCGGCGGCGCAGGTGTCAACCATCTTGTAGGCCGCCTTAATGTCGTTGGCGTAGCGAAGCTCACGCACCTCGTCCTCTGTCTTGCCGCAGATTTCGCCGATCACCTTGTCGGTGAATCCGAGGTACTTGGCACGGCGAAGCGTCTCAACCGAGAAGTCGGTTTCAATCTTCTTCTCCATCTCAACAATGGAGGCGATTTTATCAATAAACCACAGGTCAATAGTGGTGATCTTGTTGATCGACTCAATGGAATAGCCTCTGCGCAGAGCCTCCGCAATGACGAAGATTCTTCTGTCCTCGACCAGTGTGAGCGCCTGTGCCAGCGCTTCGTCGCTGAGCGACATGACTTCCTTCATGCGCAGGCTGTAAATATTGGTTTCAAGGCAGCGGATGGCCTTCATGAGAGCGCTCTCGAAATTGACGCCTATACCCATGACCTCACCGGTGGCCTTCATCTGGGTGCCGAGCTTTCTCTTGGCGTAGACGAATTTGTCGAAGGGCCAGCGCGGAATCTTGACCACGCAGTAGTCAACCGTCGGCTCAAAGCAGGCGTATGTCTTCTTGGTGATGGCGTTCTGAATTTCGTCGAGATTGAAGCCCAGAGCAATCTTGGAAGCCACTCTGGCAATCGGATAGCCGGTTGCCTTGGAAGCAAGCGCCGAGGAACGGCTGAGTCGAGGATTGACCTCGATAACGGCGTATTCAAAGCTGTTGGGATTGAGAGCGAACTGCACGTTGCAGCCGCCGGAAATCTTCAGCTCCTCAATAATGGCAAGAGCGGAACTGCGGAGCATCTGATACTCCTTGTCGGCCAGGGTCTGGGAAGGAGCGACAACAATGGAGTCGCCGGTGTGAACGCCGACCGGGTCGACATTCTCCATGGAGCAGACTGTCACGCAGTTGCCCGCGCCGTCACGGATGACTTCAAATTCGATTTCCTTCCAGCCGCCGATGTATCTCTCGATCAGAGCCTCTGTGACACGGCTCACCTGGAGTCCGTGACCGCAGATTTCGACCAGTTCTTCCTGTGTGCGAGCAATGCCGCCGCCTGTGCCGCCCAGTGTAAAGGCCGGACGGACAACCACGGGATAGCCGATCTTCTCGGCAAATGCCACGGCATCCTCCACATTGTGGACAACAAGGCTGTCGGCGCAGGGCTGACCGATTTTTTCCATGGTGTCCTTGAATTCCTGTCTGTCCTCCGCCTTGCGGATGGTTTCGGCGGTTGTGCCGATCAGACGGACATTATGTGCGGCAAAGAAGCCTTCTTCTTCCAGCTCAACGGCGAGGTTCAGAGCGTTCTGACCGCCGAGGGTAGGCAGAATGGAGTCGGGCTTTTCGGCGAGAACGACCTTTTTGACGGTATCAGTGGTCAAAGGCTCGATGTAGACCTTGTCGGCAATGTCCTTGTCGGTCATGATGGTGGCCGGGTTGGAGTTGATCAGAACAACTTCCACGCCCTCTTCCTTCAGAGCACGGCAGGCCTGTGTGCCGGCATAGTCAAATTCTGCGGCTTGTCCGATGATAATGGGACCTGAGCCGATAACGACAACTTTATTGATATTCGGATTCTTCGGCATTAGTTTTTGCCTCCCATCATAGCAAAGAATTGATTAAAGAGCGGAGCGGCATCGTGAGGACCGGCGCAGGCTTCCGGATGGAACTGCACGGTGAATACATGGCCATTCTTATAGCGGACGCCTTCACAGCTTCCGTCGTTGACATTGGCATAGCTCATTTCGGCGATGGCCGGGTCGATGCTCTTTTCGTCAACCACATATCCGTGATTCTGCGAGGTGATGTACACACGGCCGGTCTTCAGATCCTTGACCGGATGATTGACGCCTCTGTGGCCGTATTTGAGCTTGTAGGTATCAAATCCGCTGGCAAGAGCAATCAGCTGATGGCCGAGGCAGATGGCAAATATCGGCATTTTGGCGGCGATGAGCTTTTTCAGCTCCTCAATAATCGCAACATTCTGCTTAGGATCGCCCGGGCCGTTGGAAAGCATGATGCCGTCGTGTCCGGCGGCCAGAATCTCCTCCGCAGTGGTATTGGCAGGATAAACAGTCACATCGCAGCCGAGATTGACCAGCGACATGAGAATATTCCTCTTGCAGCCGAGGTCGAGCAGAGCGACATTGTATCTGTTTCCGTTGCTCTTGACATAATACTTATTGCGGCAGGTAACGGTGGGAACAGTCTCAGGCAGTGTGTAAGCCTTGATTTCCTTCATGCACTGCTCCATATCGAAGCTCTCGCCGAAGGTAATCATACCGCGCATAGTACCCGATTCTCTCAGGTGCTTGGTGAGGGCACGTGTGTCAATGCCCTGAATCACGGGGATATTGTTGGCGATGAGATAATCCCTCAGTAAACCCTCCGAACGGAAATTGGAGTCCATCCTGTTCAGTTCACGGACTATATAAGCCTCCACCCAGGGTCTGCCGGATTCGGTGTCCTCCATGCATATGCCGTAGCTGCCTATGATGGGATAAGTCATCACAACGCCTTGTCCTGCGTACGAAGGATCGGTAAGAAGCTCACGGTAGCCCGTCATGGATGTGTTAAATACGATTTCGCAGACGGTTTTTCTCTCCGCTCCGACGGATTCGCCCTGATAAACTCTTCCGTCTTCGAGAATCAGCCATGCTTTCATTTGCTGTTCATTCCTTTTCAAAGTAATTTTTTGTAGAGTCGTCAGTGACGAACTCCAATTACACACTTCAAGATATTTTATCATATAATTATGATAAATTCAATAATCAATCATTTAAAAGTTAGAAGAATGTTGATATACAATTGCTTAAAAATATAGTCAAAAAGCAAACAGTCTTCAGGCAAATGCCTTTTTGATGCGTTCAATGGCGGCAATGGAATTTTCCAGCGAGCCGAAGGATGTCAGGCGGAAATAGCCTTCGCCGCTCGGGCCGAATCCTGATCCGGGTGTGCCGACAACGCCCGCTTTATTGATCAGCTCGTCAAAGAATTCCCATGAAGTCAGCCCGCCCGGTGTTTTGAGCCAGATGTAGGGAGCATTCACTCCGCCAAAAACCGTAAATCCGGCATCGGCAAGTCCTTCACGGATGACCTTTGCGTTATTGAGATAGTAGGCAATGGTCTCACGGATCTGCTTCTGTCCTTCCTCGGAATAGACCGCCTCTGCGCCGCGCTGAACGATGTAAGGCACGCCGTTGAATTTGGTGGTCTGCCGTCTGTTCCAAAGTGCGTTGAGGGAAACGCCTCCGCACCTGAGCGCTTTGGGAACGACGGTGTATCCGCAGCGTGTTCCGGTGAAGCCTGCGGTCTTGCTGAAGCTGCGGAATTCAATGGCGCATCTCTCGGCGCCTTCTATTTCAAAAATGCTGTGGGGAATGTCCTCGGTGATAAAGGCTTCATAAGCCGAATCGTAGAGAATCACCGACTCGTTGGCGAGTGCGTAATCCACCCATTTTTTCAGACCCTCAAAGGTGATGGAGGCGCCTGTGGGATTGTTCGGAAAGCAGAGGTAAATCATGTCGGCGTGCTTTTCGGGAAGTGCCGGCGCAAATCCGTTTTCCTCGGTGCAGGGCATGTAAACCAGATGGCTCCAGCGACCGTCGGAACCGAGTTCTCCGGCTCTGCCCGCCATTGCGTTGGTGTCAACATAGACGGGATAAACCGGATCGCAAACCGCCACCGTATTTTCCCTGCCGAATATGTCTCCGATGTTGCCCGTGTCGGACTTCGCTCCGTCGCTGACGAATACCTCGTCCGGCCGGATATCTATGCCTCTGGCCGCGTAGTCGTACTTCACTATGGCTTCGCGCAGAAATTCATATCCCTGCTCCGGGCCGTATCCTCGGAAGGTGGCTTCCGCGCCCATTTCGTCACAGGCCTTTTTCATTGCCTCCACCACGGCCGGCGCAAGCGGACGGGTGACGTCCCCTATTCCCAGCCGGATGACCGATTTGTCGGGATTGGCGGAAGTATAGGCCGCCACTCTTTTGGCAATATCCGAAAACAGATAGCTCTGCGGCAGCTTCACAAAATTGTCATTGATTTTGAACATTATCATTCCTCCGTTAATTCTTCATTATTAAGCCTTCAGTTTTCAGTTAGCGGGCGCAGGCAGGCACTTCCACTTCTCCTTCAAAGACGAAGGTAGCGGTGCCGGTCATGTAAACCGTATCGTCATTCCTGTCCCATTCGATGAGAAGGTCTCCTCCCCGCAGCTTTACCGTTACACGTTCTCCCCTGACTGTGCCGGTAAGCAGAGAGGCCACCGCCACGGCGCAGGCACCTGTGCCGCATGCCCATGTCTCGCCTGAACCCCGTTCCCAGACACGCATCTGAACCGTGCTGTCGTCCAATTTTTTGGCAAACTCCGTGTTCACACGCTCAGGGAAAATAGGATTGTTTTCAAAAAGCGGCCCGATTTTTTCAAGCTCCATGCCGTCCACATCGTCCACGAAGGTCACGCAGTGAGGGTTTCCCATGGAAACGCAGGTGACTTGCCACTGCCGGCCGCCTACGGTGACAGGCTGATTCACCATGCTGTCCCCCGGAAATGTCACCGGAATCAGCGCCGGTTTCAGTATCGGACTGCCCATATTCACACGGATGGCGGTAACATCGCCCTTCTCCACTGTCAGCCAAGCCGTCTTGATGCCGCCGAGCGTCTCGATGGTAATAACCGTCTTGTCGGTCAGACCCTTGCAGTAAACATACTTGGCAAAGCAGCGCACGCCGTTGCCGCACATTTTACCTTCGGAACCGTCGGCGTTGAACATTCTCATGCGGAAATCCGCCTTGTCGGACGGGCATATGAGTATCATTCCGTCCGAGCCGACGCCGAAGTGCCTGTCACTCAATTGAATGGATGTCTCCACGGGGTCAAAATCCATCCCGTCAATACAGTTGACATAGATGTAGTCGTTGCCTATGCCGTGCATTTTGGTAAATTTCATTTTCGTTAAAAACCTCCGTTAATGCGATAACCTGACCTCCCGCAAAAGCCGGGAACAGTATAAAAAAAGGAATAGCAGATGAACTGCTACCCCTTGACGGACTAACTTTGAAAAAAAGAGATTGAATTGATGAGTGTCACGATCGGTGATGAAAAAATCATTTACAAAACTCCATTCAATATGCTGAGGGCGACGCTGACCAGCGTCTGTCCCGAATTCATGCTCTGCTTCTGCAGAAATCTGTGAGCGTCCGGTTCGGACATGTTGTTGCGCTCCATGAGCAGCGCCTTTGCCCTGAAGATGATCTCCCTGTCGCTCTCGCTGCGTGGCTCCGGTCCGGCCGGATGAACTTTCGGTGCGGCCTGCTCGGTAAGCATTCGCAGCGTGTCGATGAGATCGCTGCGGTTGATGGGAATATTCAGACAAAGCATATCTCCGTCGGTGAATATGGCTCTCTGCCGTGCGGTGAGAAGCACTACCATCTCAAAATTATCGGGCTTTATCCTGTAAAGCTCGGAGGCGGTCATATCACTCATCGCGTAAGAACAGAGCAGCACGCCTTTGTTTCCGTAATATCTGGCGGCCTTTTGCAAAGCGGAAGCACCCTTTGTCGCCGTACCCAATACATCTATGCCGGCAGCTGCCAGAGTGTGCGACAGCTTATCGCACATTCCGCTGTCCTTGCATGCAATTAACACACCGCCCAATGCCATGACCTCACATATGTCCGCTGATACTGTTGTTACAATGATATTTTAACGGTATAAAGTACAAAAGTCAACAGTAAATTTTCGCAGCTCAAAAGAATATACCTTACACAAAAAAGTTATCAAGCCGCAGGGCCGGTGATTGTCTATTTTGTCTAATACTTCGGTGCGGATCCGAACTGTTGTCGCAATGTCTCACAGCAATCCCATAAAGAGAGCCGTGATAATCACAACACCCGCCGTTACTCCCAGTGCAATGGCAAGCGCCCGCCTGAGTTTTGCTTCTCTGCCGTCGTCCGCCACACGGGCAATTACTACGGTGAGGTTGTCGCCGCTGCCCTTGCGGAGCGCCTTTTCGATGAGGGTATCCGCAATTTCCTTGACAGGACGGCTGGAAGTCAGACTCGCGTAGATGGAATGGCTCGGCAGCGCGTCTGAAATGCCATCGGAACAGATGAGCAGAATGTCTCCGTTGTGCATCTCGGAAGTACATTCGTTGGGCTTGAGTCCCTTGAGATTTTCCATACCGAGGTATTTGGAGAGCTGATTGCGGACATATGACCGGCTGGCCTGTTTTTCCGAGATGGCTCCGCTGTCCACCAGTTCCTGGGCGAAAGTCTGCGGCTTGCTCAGCCGCTCCATACCAAAGCGGTTCTTGATGAAGATCTCGCTGTCGCCCAGATTGCACGCGTACAGATAATTGGCCGAAACCACCAGCATGGCAAATGTGGAACCCATCTGTTTGCCGGTCATTCTGCTGCGTTTCAAAATGCGGTCATTCGCCTCACGAATCAATCGGCGGGCGTTGAATGAAGCTTCATCATAGCTGCCCGAACGGTGCAGTTCCTGCGCAAAGTCGGCAATTGTGATGACGCCCGTCATGGCGGCAACATCACCGTCCGCCTGGCCTCCCATTCCGTCGCACACGGCCAGCACATGCGTCTCGTCGGAATCTACCGTCTCAAACCGCTCGGCTGTGACCTTGTAATGGTCGATATAGCAGCCGTTGACAAAAAAATTATCCTGATTGCTTGACCTGCGCCGACCGATGTCGGTCACGGCGGCTATTTCCAGCGTCACCGGAATGCCCTTCATATCAGCTTCCTCCCCTCCGCAGTATTTTCAGATTCTGTGTGACTAATTTTATTCAATATACACTATACCACTTTAAAGGCTCATTTGTCAAGCATTTTAAGGAATGTATATCAACTCAGCACCGAGCGGAGATTCTTCATCTCCTCGGCTGTCTGCTCGCTGTCGAAATAGGCATAGGAATACAGCACAAATCCCTTGGATTTTATCTCTCCGCCGCGTGTGTAAAGCACCTGGTTCATAATGATGTCGTCCGCTTTTTTCCACTTGCCCCGGTCATCGTCCGATCCCGCCTTGTAAAGAGCAAGTCCTATGTAGAGCTTCACTTTATCGCAGGTGATCAGCTCGTTCCATCTGCGGCAGACCGGTTCAAAAGGAGCGATGGTGTTGTCGCTCGTCCAGTAGACCTGCGGAATCAGATAATCCACATATCCTTCGCTGCTGCCCCATGTTCTGACGTCTGCCCCGGCGTTCATGCAATTGTCGATGTTGCCGGCAGGACTTATGCCGAAAAGACATTCTCCGTCCGCACTCTTGACGGCGCTGTAAACCGCTTTGACAAGCTCATTGATATTGTTCCTGCGCCAGTCCGCAAGGCTCATGGTGCCTCCCTGCTGCCGGTATGAGGCATAGGCCTTGCTGTCGTCAAACGATTCATCGTCCGCCGGATAGAAATAATCATCCCAGTGTACGCCGTCCACATTGTAATTTTCCACAATTTCCCTCGTGCCGTTGACAATCAGCTCCCGCACCTCCGGAATCGCAGGATTGTAGAACTTTCCCGATTTGTAGTCTATCACCCAGTCGTCGTTTTCCTCGTTGTCGTCATTGCGCCAGACATTGTAGGGATTGTCGTCCGAAAGCGAAGGCGGATAAACTCCGTTGGCCAGCATAATGCGCAGGGGATTGAGCCAGGCGTGCAGCGCCATTCCCTCCCGGTGAGCGGCTTCCACGGCGTAGGCAAGAGGATCGAAGCCTTCCTCCGGCGCAGTACCCTGACTGCCGGAAATCAGGTGCGACCAGGGATAGTAATCCGATCGGTACAACGCATCCCCGAACGGCCGGACATGCAGAAATATGGTGTTCATTCCGTTGGCCTTGGCACTGCTCACGATTTCGTCGATTTTCTCTTTGTTGACGCCGCCCAGCGAAAGATAGGCGACCCATACGCCCCGCATTTCCTCCGCGTCGGCGGACGGACGGCCGTATCTGTCCACTCCGTCCCCGTTTCGGGGATACTGCCCTTCATTGACGCCCGGCGTGACGCTGCCGCCCTGCCGGCTGAGAATGTAGGGAACCGATGCCAGCGTGACAATTCCGACCGTCAGCAGCGCAATGGTAATATAGAATAAGCCCGACCTTATTTTTGAAGATGATTTTTTTGGATTCACAGCCAATTCCTCCGTTTCCGTCTGATTTTTTACAAAAATCGACTTGACTTATATGAAATATTATAATACCATTGTAGGGTACAGTCGTGTACGAATTGTAAAAAGGGGCTTTGTTTCAAATGGATTTTTCCGATACCGTCATCAATGTTTGTCTCATCATTCTCGCCGTTCACCTCGTTCTAATCAATCTCTTTGCCGTCTATCAGACCGTTCGTGACAAGGCGCTCTCCAATGTGCCGAAGGATTCTCCGGCATACTGGCGCATACCCGAGGCGCAGCTGCTGCTTATTTCGGCGCTTGGCGGTTCTGTGGGAATGTATCTCACCATGCAGGCCATCCGCCACAAGACGCAGCACCCGAAATTCATGATCGGCATTCCGGCGATTATGTTGCTCCAACTCGCTCTTGCAGCCTTTATCGTATGGCTCAGATTGTTCTGAGCGTCCCTGCAGACTCCTTAAACAAATATGCGGACAGGTATGGATTTATGCCAGATCGCACAATAAATCAGATGGATTATTTCCTGTGGAGGAATCCCTATTGAAAAAACTGACCATAGGCATGGACGTCGGCATAGACCTCGGCTCCGACACGGTAAAAATCTATACCCATGACAGACAGATTTCCCTCATGGAACCGACCATGGTGGCCGTGGACAGAGACACCGATGAAATACTCGCCTTCGGCTCGGACGCGCGGCAGATGCTCGGACGCACCCCCGAAAGAATAGCCGTCATCAGTCCTGTACAGCACGGCAGAATACACAATTTCAGCCTCACCGAGACAATGCTCACCGCCTATGTCCGTGAGGTCTGCGGCAACAGAATCTTCATGCCTCGTGTCGTGGTATGTGTGCCGTCAGGCGTTTCCGAGGTGGAAAAGCGTGAAGTGGTGGAATCACTGCGTGCGGCAGGCGCACGAAAGGTCTGCCTGATCGAAACGGTGGTTGCGGCTGCGCTCGGCGCCGGACTGGATATTTCCAGGCCATGCGGCTGCATGGTGTGCGATATCGGCGCCGGAACCACGGACATCGGCGTTATCTCCATCAACGGCACCGCCGTCTCGCACTGGATCAACTACGCCGGCAATTCCTTCAACGAAGCGCTTATCGAATTCATCGCAAGCAGGCACGATCTTGTAATCGGACCTCAGACCGCCGAACTGATCAAGCGTGAAATAGGCTGCGTCATTCCCAGAGAAGCGGTGCTGACCGTAACGGTCAAGGGCCGTCACTTCAGAACCGGCATGCCGCACATGATCCGGATCAATTCAGAGGATATCATGGAGGCCTTTGAAGAACCTGCCGTCAGAATCTGTCGCGCGGTGCAGCATACGCTGGAAGAGACACCTCCTGCGCTGGCAGGCGATCTGCTGACAAACGGCGGCATCACGCTCACCGGCGGAGGAGCAAAAATCTACGGAATGGACAGGCTTATCGCCGAGCGTACCAAGCTCAATGTCAACCTTGCGCAGGATCCGGAAATCTGCGTGGCTCTCGGCACCGGCAAGGCGATTCAATTCATCGACACCCGTGACAAATTCGAAAAAGAAACCTCTCCGCTCGATGTATTCGGAGCATGATTATTCTCCATATACCAACACAAACGCACCGCACGGTTGCCGGGTTGTTTCCGGAACCGCACGGTGCGTTGATTGTTGTATGAATGATTATAGATCCAGGTCGAACATCTTTCTGTCCTTGTATACCGTCTCGTAAAGGGCGCAGATCTTGTCCGAAAGACAGACGATGGCGGCCTCCCGGCATTTCGGGATTCTGGTTATGGTGAGCGGCCACATGTGGCTGACTATGATGTTCTTTTCCTTCTGATTCAGCTCAAACTGCTTCTGCGCCTTTTCAAGCGCTCTGACCGGGTGTTTGAAGCCGTGAAGTCCCTCGTTGGATGTGGGATCGTGCCAGTCGTACAGATAAAAATCGTGCAGGAACGCACCGACGATCAGACTTTGTCTGTCGGAATGCGCATGCAGCGTTTCATTCAGGCGGCAGCTCATGCAGACCACATTCAGCACATGTGTATAGGTCGTGATATGACCGTGCTGGATAAAGGTCTTCATGCTCTGGGCCTGCTCGGTGTCTATAATTCCACGCAGGCATTGACGGATATACGCCCTGTCCCGGTCGTTGATCTTCATGCCGCATCGCTTCCTTCCTCCAAAAATAGGCCTGACGTCATTTCTTCCTTATTGGCAGGCGGTGAATGAAATCTCTTATTCTGCTGGGATTCTCGGCAGGCTTGGACTTTGATTCACTGCGGAAGCTCTTGATCTTGCTGAGTATCTTCACCTGGATATCGGTGAGGGAGATATTGGATTTCATGATTTCCTGATCGATGATCCTGTCTCTCACGCTTGCGGGAATCGCTTTGACATTCCGGATCGTGCCGCTGACGCTGCTCTCAAGCTCTTTGTATTTGTCGTCAATGGCCTTGTTGACCAGCGTCTCGATTTCTCTGAGCTTGTCGACAAAATCACTCAGAGTGGATACCGTTACCGTCAGGTCCGCCGATGTGAAACCCACCAGTACAAGCGCCGCAATGCTTGCAAGCCATGTCGGGAGATATTCCACAGGAATCGCCACAACCGGCTGAATAAAATGCGACACCAGCACTCCCATCACTCCGAAAAGGAGCGACGCCGGCAGGCAGATGTATCCGTTCAGGTTGAGGGGCATATTGCTGTAATCCCACCACGAAGCATGAAACAGTTTTTCCAGCAGGAAGCCGGTGACATATTCCAGCACAGCCGAGCTGATCATACAGACCAGAAAGGTCACCGGAATGCTCAGCCGTGTGCCTATCAGGGCGTACAGCAGGCCTCCCGCACCATAGATCGGACAGATCGGGCCGATGAGAAATCCTCTGTTGTCCCAATGCTTCTCCCGAAAGCTTACCAGCGCACTTTCATAGATCCATCCCAGAAAGCTGTAAATGTAAAAGTAGATCACCGCTTGATCAATCGTCATATCAAAACCCGCATGCACACAAAACACTTCCGCCGTCAATGAAAATTTATTCTACACACCATCATATACCCGGGGAGTGAATGGATTTAGACCTATGTGTAAATAATAAGTGAATTGTGTCATTATCCAAGCTGCGCTTACGGTTCAGTTATCTTCCTTTTTCTGATGATCCTGCTTTTTGCGGAAGACATACATATCCGCATCGGCATCGTCCTGTTTGTGATTGATGACGTCGTCGTTAAAGCCAAGATCGTGCATATGGTTGCGGCCGATGTTGAAGCCGGCATCGGAACGGATGAGATTGTAAAGCTTGGTGGTTAACGTGAATATTCCTACTAGCATAATAATAATCAAAATTCCCTCTAATACTAATTTTCGGTTGAAAGTAGACAATTATTAATCCGGCAATAAAATATCTATCCATTTTTTCTTCAGCCGAGGGAAGGAT